>CAMPGT010000062.1 GCA_946885665.1 uncultured Chitinophagaceae bacterium
GTGAAGTGATATCCGTTTTCGATGTGGAAGGCGAATCGAATGTGCTTATCCGGCATGGGAAATACTTTACCACTTATGGTAACCTGGCATCTTCATCGGTTTCAAAGGGCGACCAGGTCAAATCCGGGCAGGTGATCGGCAAAGCCGGTTCGAACAGTGATGGAAACGGAGAAATAGAATTCCTGCTGCTGCTGGAGAACAAGAACCTGGATCCTGCAAGCTGGATCAGGAGGAGGTAGGCAAAGGGCAAAGGTGAAAGGTGGGACGGGAGGAGGATTTTCAGTTCTAACTTTTAAGTTTTGCCCGAAGGGCGACTGTATCCCCCGCTGGCGGGGGTGGCGCGAAGCGCCGGGGGTGGACCGAAGAAAATTAGCGATCCGAACTTTCCACACTCAGCCTAAAAACCTATCATACAGCATCTCATACTTCGGAACGATATTCTGTATATCATGGTCTTTCGCCTGCCGGAGCGCGTTGCTCCTGAATTTCTCATGAAGTTTTTCATCAGACAGCAACTTGATCGCATCCCGGCTCATACTTTCGATATCCCCCACGTTGCTGAGGTACCCCGTTTTTCCATGAATGTTGATTTCGGGAAGCCCGCCTGCGTTGGTGGAGATCACCGGCACACCTGCGGCCATGGCCTCGAGCGCAGCAAGACCGAAGCTTTCATATTCACTGGTAAGAACAAAAAGATCGCCGATGGCAAGAATTTCTTCCATCTGTTCCTGCTTTCCTACAAAACGCACATCGTCGCAGATGGCGAGGTCGCGGCAAAGGCTTTCGGCCGCTGAACGCTCGGGCCCGTCGCCCACGAACAGAAGTTTTGACGGCACCTGCGGATGGATCTTTGCAAAGATCCTCACCACATCTTCCACCCTTTTTATGCGGCGGAAATTGGAAGCGTGAATAATAATCTTTTCATGATTCGGCGCGATCACTCTTCTGAAGGCATCGATGGGTTTTTTATTAAAGCGGGTAACGTCAACGAAGTTTTGGATCACTTCAATTTCTTTAGTCACCTTGAATATCTTGTTCGTTTCCTGGCGAAGATTTTCCGACACGGCGGTAATGGCGTCGCTCTGGTTGATGGAAAATGCAACCACGGGAGAAAATGTTTTGTCGCGCCCCACAAGGGTGATGTCGGTACCGTGAAGTGTAGTGATCACCGGAATGTTTTTGCCCTGGTTTTCGAGGATCTTTTTGGTCATGTAGGCTGCGGAAGCGTGGGGTATGGCATAGTGAACATGAAGCAGATCGATCTGGTTATTGACGATCACGTCAACCATGGTGCTGGCCAGCGCCGTTTCATATGGCGGGTAATCGAATAAAGGATAAGTGGGTACCCGCACCTCGTGGTAGAATATATTTGCGTTGAATTCGCTTAGTCGTACAGGTTGCTGATAAGTAATGAAATGTACCAGGTGCCCTTTGTCAGCCAATGCCTTTCCTAATTCCGTTGCTAAAACGCCGCTTCCCCCAAATGTGGGGTAGCAAACAATTCCTATTCGCATATCATCTAAACATTAGGCGGCGAAGGTAAAATACAATTTTCATAACTTTAGCTTATTAACAATACCGCAACTTCATGAACCGGTTTCTCGGTATCATCATCCTTTCAGTCATACTTATACTAACAGGGTTGTTTTATTATAGGTATTACTATGTTTTTGGAGAAGGCGTCAAATCGGGCGAGCTCAATTTTGTGGTGAAGAAAGGATACATCTTCAAAACCTACGAAGGGAAACTTATCCAGTCTGGTTTCAGGTCGAAAGTGGCAGGCACCATTCAGTCGAACGAGTTTGATTTTTCAGTGATCAATGAAAGGATCGCGCAGCAGTTGATGGTGAGCGGAGGTAAGGAGGTCGAATTGCATTACAAAGAATATCTGCATTCGCTGCCCTGGAGGGGGTATAATAAATATATTGTGGACAGCGTCATTGCTATACGGCCGTCAACAAACTAAATATTGCCGGGCGTTTATGCAGATCCGGCACCTGTTTCTTCCATTCACCCACGCGCATCGTCCTGATCCATTCATTTTCCGAAGTGAGATCAACAGCCACGCTCACTAAGGTACCGGGCTGGCAGCTTTTCAAAATGGCTTCCATCATCTGGTTGTTTCTGTAAGGCGTTTCGATGAAAAGCTGTGTGCAGTTTTTTTTGTGTGATTCGGATTCAAGCTGTTTCAGCGCCTTGCTTCGAAGTGCATTCTCGATTGGCAGGTAACCATGAAATTGAAAATGCTGCCCGTTGAGCCCGCTGGCCATCAACGCAAGCAGTATAGCGCTTGGACCGACGAGCGGCTTCACTGTTGCCCCGTGCAAATGGGCCGCTGCCACCAGCACCTGTCCCGGATCTGCGATGGCCGGGCATCCTGCTTCACTGATGATGCCAATGCAGTTGTTGTTCCTGATAAAGTTGACGAACTCATTTGTTACCGGTTCTTCGGCCTTGTGTATGGTTACCCAGATGTAGTCATCTATCACCATCTCCTTCCATAATCGCTTCAGGAACCTTCGCGCTGTTCTCTCATTCTCCACAAAAAAGACCTGGCACTGCTTTACGGCATCGATGATATAATGCGGCAGCGTATTTTCGGTGTTTTCATGCAGCACCGTGGGTATGAGAAATACGGTGCTTTGTTGTGCAGTGTTCATGGTTCAGACTTCTGGTGATACAAACTGATGGTGCCGGCAACAACTGCATAGGCTGGCGCAAGGATCCATCCCGCAATCGGTACCAGGTGCATCAGGAAAAAAACCATACCATTTCCTATGGCGAGGCCCTTGTGCCTGCCAATGAATTCGATGCTGTCGGATGCCGACATCTTGTGCCGTTCGCAACTGTAGTCGAGCATTGAAAAACCGTAGTAGTAACATTCCACGAAAAGCATGATAACAGGAGTGATCCACCCGGCTATCGGTACGAACGAAAGGATGAGTATGGATATAGTAAATACTGCCTGCCATAAGCTGTTGCGCAACGCTATTCGAATTCCCCTGTACACATCGTTTAAAAATTGAACGAAACTGAACGGAAAGTCCCTTCCGTCGATGATAGATTCCGTTTTTTCACTCAGGTAGGCAAACACCGGTGATCCGATGATAAGGAACAGGTATTTGAAAAGAGAGAAATAGAATAATATCAGGATGAGCCTCACCATCATTTCACCCATCACAAAAAAGAAGCTGAGCACATCGCTTTCCTGCCTGTGCACCCATTTGTCGATGCCCACTCTGCCCGTGAGCCAGGAAACAGCCGCATCGGAAGAGTGCCAGAACAATAACATTCCGGCAAGGAACATGATCATGTAAATAAAGCCCGGGATGATTATCCATTTCCATAAACGGTGCTTCCTGATGAAAAGATGCGCTCGGAAATAGGATTCGATTGCAGTTACGATTTCTTTAAGCAAGCTTCACACTTTAATTACTCGTTAATTGCTTCTTTGGTTTATTTATTATCTTACTCTTTCAAACTTAACAAATATTCTACTGTTTTGATGTTGGGTACGATAAAATCTATGCGCGACCAGATCAGTTTGCTTGCGGGAATTATTATCAGCGCGCTGATGTTTGCCATCAATCCTTTTCATGTTGACCAGCACGCCAATATTGTGCTCGCGATTGCCGCACTGATGGTAACGTGGTGGGTGACGGAAGCACTGCCGATGCCCGTTGTTGCGATGCTGCCGCTCATATTGTTTCCTCTGTTTGGCATTTCGTCGCTGAAGGAAACGTCTGCAAGTTATGGCGATTCGATCATCTTTCTTTTTCTTGGTGGTTTCATGATTGGGCTGGCCATCGAGAAGTGGAACCTGCACACCCGCATAGCCCTCTTCATCATCCGCGCCACGGGTACGAGTGGCGACAGGATTGTGCTCGGATTCATCCTGGCAACGGGTTTCATCAGCATGTGGCTGAGCAATACGGCCACTACAATGATGATGTATCCCATTGCGCTGTCCATGATACACGTGGTGAACGAGAACAGGGAGGGGCACGGCAACCTGAAAAATTTTGCAGTGGCGGTGATGCTGGCCATTGCCTATGCCTCAAATTTTGGTGGTATTGCAACAATCATCGGAACGCCACCCAACGTTGCTTTTGTTGCTTTTGTTGAGAAGAAGTATAATTATACGGTAGCCTTTGCCGATTGGATGATGATTTGTATGCCCCTGGCACTGATGCTCATGTTCTGTCTTTATTGGGTGATGACGAAATGGCTATATCCCAATCATCTTCGTGCCGACGTATCAACAAAGCTCGTGATCCGGAAAAAAATTGAAGCACTCGGCCCGATGAATAAAGCAGAAAAACGCGTGCTGCTGATTTTTATTTGCACGGCATTGCTGTGGATCACCAGGGATCTTATTAATGAAAGCGGGTGGTTGAAACTGAATGACACGATGATTGCCATGATCGGCGCCATCGCGCTTTTCATCTGCCCGTCGGGAATGGTGAGTGAAAAGGGTAAAAGGATACTCGAATGGCAGGATACCACAAAGATGGCGTGGGGCATCCTGCTCTTGTTTGGAGGAGGTATAGCGCTTGCCGGCGCGCTGGGAAGGGCAGGGCTGATCGAACGTTTGGGAGAATGGATAGCAGGCTTTGCGGGTAGCGGCGGGTTTGTGCTGATCCTGATGATTACCGCCGTATCCATGTTTGTCAGCGAAATGATGAGCAACATTGCCCAGGTGATCGTTTTCTCGCCGGTTGTAGGAGGCATCGCTGACGCTATGCACATTCATCCGCTGGTGCTGGGCATTCCCATGACGCTTGCCGCGAGCTGCGCCAGCATGATGCCAATGGGCACGCCGCCTAATGCGATTGTGTTCGCCAGTGGTCACATAAAGCTGAACGACATGGTGAAAACAGGATTCGTGATGAACCTGGTGAGCGTGTTTTTGGTTACGGTGGTTTGTTATTACGTGGTACCGTTGGTTTTTTGATGTGTCCGCTGTCCACCCCCGGCGCTTCGCGCCACCCCCGCCAGCGGGGGATATAAGTCTTCGAGCGAACTCCGAATTAGCTATCCCCTCCGGAGCGGGTGGTCCCGACGAAGGACATATGCCCGCGGGGAAACGCCTGACTTTCCCCCTCTGGAGGGGGTGGTCCCGACGAAGGAGGGACCGGGGAGGACCTACCGCCAGCGGGGGAAACCGTAGCTACGCCTCCTGCCCGATCCAGACGGCGCCGCCAATGCTGTCGCGCGAAGCGCCGGTGACCGATGCCAGCGTATTATTTTCCTCCCTCCACCGCAGCACACCTATCAGCCCCATAATGATAGCTTCTTTATAGTCGGCCAGGTCGGAAGAAGGGATCTCGAGAGTTATGCCTTTCGACGCGAGCATCTCACTGAGTCTTTTCACCATGAATGAATTGCGGGCGCCGCCTCCTGTTACAAGCATTTTCTGTTCGTTCTCGTTCACCGAAAAATCCTTTTGCAGCATTTCAGCGGCTTCGGTTATTTTCTGGCAAACGTGTTCAACATAGGTACGCAGGTCATCTTCGTTGGTGCCGTTTATCTTATCGATCAGCGGAAAAATAACGTGGGTGCCAAAATCATTGGATAATGATTTCGGGTAGGGGAGACCGTAATATTCGAGGCCATTCAAAATATCCAGCAGGCCTTTATTCACCTTTCCTTTTTCTGCGAGCCGTCCCTCATCATCGAATTGCCTGCCCGCCCGCCTGGCGAGCATGTTCAATACCCTGTTGGAGGGGCACACATCAAAACCGATGTGCCTTCCGGGCAGGTTTAGTGAAATGTTGGCGATGCCGCCGAGGTTGAGGAAGAACAGGTACTCGCCCAGCAGCAATTTCTCGCCTATGGGCACTATCGGCGCTCCCTGACCGGCCAGCGCCACATCCATGGCCCGGAGATCGCTTACCACATTAATGCCTGTTGTTGCGGCAATAGCGGCGCCGCAGCCGAGTTGCGCGGTCATTTTTTCATCGGGAACGTGAAAGGTCGTGTGTCCGTGGCTGGCGATAAGCTGCACCTTGTACTGCAAATTATTTTTCTCGATAAAGATGTTAATCAGTTCGCCGCAGTAATGGCCATATTCGGTATGCAGCAGTTGGTAGTCGAGCGCGCTCAGGTTTCTTGCCTTCGTCAGCTTTTCCATCCATTCTTCCGAATAGGCATAACAATCGGCGTGTTTCAACTCAAAGTTCCATTTGCCTGAGCTTTCCTGCAATTCAACAAAGGCAATGTCGAGACCATCGAGTGAACTCCCGCTCATGGTGCCGATAACGCGATATACCATGTGTAAAAATTTAGAATTAGATTTGTCGGGCAAATTAAGCAGAGCAGGCGTACAATGGTAATAAATCTAAGCAAAACATACTCACTGTTGAGTGAATGGGTAGGAGAGCTGCGCGATATACAGGTGCAGGCAGATAAGATGCGCTTTCGCCGCAACCTGGAAAGGATCGCCGAAACGGCTGCCGTTGCCATCAGCGAAAAGCTCGTGTACGAAGAAAAAGAGGTGCAGACGCCGCTGGGGGTGGCCAATTGCAAACTTTTAAAGGAACAACCTGTGCTTGCCACAATACTGCGTGCCGGGTTGCCCATGCATAACGGGCTCGTCAATATTTTCGACAAAGCCGACAGCGCATTTATTTCTGCTTACCGCAAGCATAAGCTCGACGGCACCTTCGATATCAGGCTGGAATATGTTTCCTGCCCCGACCTCGATGGCCGCGTACTCATCATTTCCGATCCCATGCTGGCTACCGGTTCCTCGATGGTGAAAACCATCCAGGCGCTGCGCGATGAGGGAAACGCAAAACAGGTGCACATCGTTACCGCAATTGCCTGCACCGTTGGTATCGAGTTCGTAAAACGCGCCGAACCGAACGTAACGATATGGTGTGGCGAAATCGACGAGGAACTGACTGCGAAAGGGTACATTGTTCCCGGCCTGGGAGACGCCGGCGACCTGGCTTTCGGTCCCAAAACCCAATTTTAACGACACTTTTTATCTGGGCCATTTTTTGTACTTTGGGGTTACTTAAGAGAGAAACCCTGTGGGCAAAACCGGACTGCTTATACTGACGCTTTTTTTCCTGCTGAAACCTGGATTTGGACAGGATCCCAACTTTTCCCAGTTCTTTGTTTCTCCCCTTACATTGAACCCTGCGCTCACCGGAAAATTCAACGGCGACTTTCGCGTGGCAGGCAACTACCGCGATCAATGGCCGGAAATCAGCAAAGCTTACATCACTTCTACGATTTCTCTCGATGCGCCGATGCTTCGTTCAAAAATATCTGAGCTCGACACGTGGGGCATCGGCATCATGGCAATGACCGATAAAACCGCGAACGGCGTGCTCGCCGGAAACTTCATCTCCATTACAACGGCCTATCACAAAGGAATTGATGAAGATGGATTGCACCAGATAGGCATCGGCTTCCAGGGTACATTTTCAAACAAGCGGCTCGATGGTACCAAGCTCAACTTCCTTGATGAGCTTGATCAGAATGGCGGTTGGACGCTGCCCAGCGCCGAGACGATCGACAACCGGCAGGTGAACACCAGCTATTTTGACTTTGCCGTTGGCGCCTTGTACAACGGATCATCTGATGGCTACAACAACTTTTATTTTGGCGTATCGGGTTATCATCTTAACCGGCCGAAAGAATCGTTCACAGGGGATGTTTTTTATCAGTTGGCGCCGCGGATCACGGCGAACGCCGGCGGCGCCATTCCGATTGGCGACCGGTCGAGGACAATTTATTTAAGTTCGTTATTCAGCCGCCAGGCGGGCGCCACCAATATTGTAGCGGGCGGCGCGGCGGGCTTTTTGTTAAACGACGATGAAGAGAACCCGATGAACTTTTATGCCGGCGCATGGGCCCGGTTCAACAATGTGAATGATGCTATCATTCCCTATATTGGTCTTGAGTTTAGTGGATTCAGGTTCGGCGCCTCCTACGATGTCAATGTTTCGAGTTTGAAGACTGCTTCGCAGAGCCGCGGCGGGATAGAAATTTCTTTGATATTTATTAAAAGGCCACCAGGATACAAGGCGATTCCGTGTCCAAGTTTTTAGAGGAGAGAAGGGGAGACGGCAAAGGACAAAGGTGAAAGGTGAAACGGTTTTCAGTTTTAACTTTTAAGTTTTCAAAGCCCCAAAACCTGCTTCAACCTCGCATACCCCGATTTACTAACCGGTATCTGTTTCCCATCTTTAAGAACAGCCAGATAATTCTCCTTTTCATAAGGATCTATGCGGGTAATGTGCTGCACATTCACAATATATGACCGGTGCGTGCGCACAAACTGCTGCCCGTCGAGTATATCTTCAAAATGCGACATCGTTCGCTTTTTCAGGAACGTTCCTTCCTTTGTCTGGATCTTCACGTAATCATCGGCGGCTTCGAGAAATTGTATTTCCTCCACTGGAATGATCTTGATCTTTCCTCCCGTTTTTACTACCACACGATGACGCTGCTGGGGCGACGCCGCTGTGCTCTCGAGCAATTTCTCCGCAGGAGGCAGCTCATTATTGGTGATGAATTTTTCAACTGCCTTTGTGAACCGTTCTTTGCTGAAAGGCTTCAGCAGGTAGTCCACTGCATGCGATTCGAATGCCCTTATCGCATATTCGTCGAACGCGGTAACAAAGATTACCGCCGGCGGTTCCTCTATCAGTTCGAGCATTTCAAAACCGTTGATCTTTGGCATCTGCACATCGAGAAATATCAACTGCGGGCGGTGATGCATGATGGCCTTCAATCCGTCAAACCCATCGTTACATTCCTGCATCACCTCAATCTGCGGAAATTCTTCCAGGTATTCTCTTACAATACTCCTGGCCAGGGGCTCGTCGTCAATCAATATGGTTGATATCATTCCGTGGAATTTTCACTGTTGTAATAAATTGGTTGTGGTTAACGGCAGTGGAAAGCAGATCGTTTCTTGCAAATAACAGGTACAGTCTTCGCCGCACCGAGCTCAGTCCAAACCCTGTTCCATGCTGCGGCGACGATGTTTCCGGATCAAAAGGATTTTCAACGTTTATCTCCAAAAACTCTGCTGTTGTTTTTGCCAGTATCTTGATCGTTATATCATCCGTTGTATCATAGAGGCCAAACTTGATTGCGTTTTCTACGATAGGCTGCAGCAGCATGGGCGGCAGCAAAATCTTTCCGCTTTCTTCGTCATGACTGATCAGGGTTGACAGCCGGTGACCGAACCGCATCTTTTCCATTTCCAGGTACAGTTGCAGATGCGCCAGTTCTTCTGTAAGCGTTACCAGTTGATGGTCCTCTTTTTTCAACGCACCACGCAGGAAATCGGATAATTGCTGTATCATTTTCCTTGCCTGTTCAGGTTGTTTGCCTGCCAGCGCACTGATGGAATTAAGGCTGTTGAACAAAAAATGCGGCTGCAACTGCTGCCGCAGCTTATACAGTTCGGCATCGCGCGACATTTTCTCTGCATCCGCCTTTAACGACTCATAATATTTCTTCTCCTGCAGGTCGTACCACATCATGCTCATGATGGCCGTGCATCCCATGATCAGAAAGGCCATGTCGAACCTGAGTGGGATCGACTTAACAAAGAACTCCATGTACGCGGGGTCGTGATGAAACACCTGGCCGAGTGTAAGTTTTACCGCTGCTATCCAGATAAGGCTGATAACGGCGCACCAAACCAGCAGGTAAACATATTTTCTATTGGCCGGCCGGTAATAGCCAAGGGTGTGCATGATGAGCAGGCTGGCTGCCGCCAGCAGGCTGTTGGAAATGGCGCTGTCCGCTAATGCAACGGGCCAGTCGATGTCAAAATTTTGCAACATCAGGAAATGGACGGTGGCCCATATGATCCAGCACGCGACGCAAAACCATTTGTTTCTTTTGTTGGCTAATGGAGATGTTGCCAATGAAATTGAGTTTAAACGACCAGTGTTTCCCTGTTTTCAAACGTTAAACAGATCTGTTCAGCTTTTTTATGGATAGTTTCAATATACCTCCTGGCATTATCATCTTCATTCACCCACGAATATAATTCGATGCCGTCACTCAACGTTCCGATAGTTTTCACTTCTGCAACGTTGATGAACTGCCATTGCACGGTTTCGAGGCGCTCGTTCAAAAAGGAATCTTCTTCCTGTACACCGGTGTATTCCGCTTTCTTAAATGCCTCCTGTTCATGCGCGGCGTGAATAAGGCGAAGCTGCTCGTCGAATTGGGGCTTATGATTTCCTTCACCACAAACGATTCTGAAAACAATCTTAGCGATAAACCATTGCATATTATAAGGTTTGAAATTAATAACTGATGATTTCAACTCCTCCGAACAAATTTGTTCCCTTCAGGATGATTGTTTTTTCCGATACGGTGTTGGGTGCCTGTCTTCTTTTGTCGTCTACCCCGCCGAAGATTGCGGTTATTTCGGAACGAATTTCCCAGTTGGCAGGAAGGATCAGTTTGGTCCCGCCGAACACATTCACTACGTCTATTTCTATCGGAGATACGAAGTCGGCATTGGTTAGATTAATCTCTGCGCCTCCAAAAAAACATACTACTTCGCCGCCGTTGAACTGTTTCGATAATACCGATTTTTTGACGCCGCCGAAAATCGAGGTGATGTCGAGAACCGCCTCGCGTGTTGTATCATTTTTTTTTTCCTCGTCGCGCACTTCGTTTGGATCGGCCGGATGCTCCATGTTGAAACGCTCATAGGCGAGCCGTCTCCTCAAACGTTGTCTCCTGCAGTGGTCGCCATTGTGCATCATCTTACGCGGGGCCAACAGGAATATCAATCCGACAGTGATCACTATGATCGGTACAGCATATTGCTTTAACTGGACGCCCGGCCAAATATCACCTGAGAGAAATACGAAGCCAACCAGGGTCATGATCAGCCAACTGAAGTCACGAAAACCATGCCGTGCGCCCACAAACATGCCAACCAGGATCAGGATGGCGGGCCAGGTAAACAACCAATCGGGAAAGGGGTAACCCATTTGACGGAGCAGCAGCACAACACCCACCACTAACAGGAACAAGCCTGTCCACAGGTGCATCCTTCTCCTTCTTCTGTTGAAATTTTGCTCTACCATGTTTGTTTCTTTTCATCAAAAATAGAAGGAGTCGCCGCGTTGTCAAACGGTCAATAGGTAACAGCCAGTAAAAGGTCGGTAAACGCAGGAAAATCGTCGGTAAAAGAAATCTTAAAACACAAATTCAAAGTTGTCGCCATCGAATAATCCCCTGTCACTCAACTTTAACGAGGGAATCACCAGCAGCGCCATGAATGAGAGCGTCATAAAGGGCGAGGAGAGCGTTGAGCCGAGCGACCTGGCCATCGCATCCAATTCAGAATAAGCGGCGGCTACCCTGTAGCCATCATCCATGCTCATGAGTCCGGCCACGGGCAGTGGAAGAATTTTTTCTGTTTCATTACTTACGCACGCGATACCGCCTTTTTCTTCGATGACGAGATTGATGGCGCGCACCAGGCTTTCATCATTACCACCAACGGCAATGATGTTGTGACTGTCGTGTGCAACGGAAGAAGCGATGGCGCCACTTTTTAGTCCGAAGTTTTTGATGAAACCAATGGCGGGAGCAGCGTTGCGGTAACGGTTCACCACTGCCAGTTTAAGTATGTCGTTTTTTACATCCGAAATAACCGATCTATTTTCAATAAGCGGATGCGCCATTATTTTTTTCGTGATGAGTTGTCCATCCAACGCTTCTATGACCGGCAACCGGCCGTTGATGAGGTGATGGGCCGGATCGCAATGGAAATTCTTCGCAGCAACGGGGGATGCATGAAAGCGGTTAACCGGTTTCATGGGCACGCTTTTCATTTTTGAACTTCCTTCTTCGGCGACACATTCACCATTGATAAATGTTTTCAGCACTTCGAAATTTTGCAGATTGTTCACGATGATGAAATCCGCAGGTTCGCCAACGCGCAGGGTGCCCACTTCAAGGCGGTAGTGTTCCACGGGATTGATACATGCTGCCAGCAGCACCCTGAACACGTCAATGCCTTTTTTCACAGCGCGGCTGCATAGCTGGTTAATGTGGCCGCTTACCAGGCTGTCGGGGTGTTTGTCGTCGCTGCAGAACATCATATTTGCAGCGTGGTCGTGAAGCAGTCCCGCCAGTGCCTCGAAGTTTTTGGCGGCACTTCCCTCCCGGATGAGAATTTTCATCCCGAGCGATAATTTTTCTCTTGCCTCCTGTTCCGTAAAACATTCATGGTCGGTTGAGATGCCTGCGGCGGCGTATTTTTTCAATGCCTCGCCGCTAAGGCCGGGGGCGTGACCATCAACCGGTTTATTAGCGTTTTTTGCTGCGGCTATTTTCTTCATTACTTCCGTGTCGTCGTTGATCACACCTGGAAAATTCATCATTTCGCTCAGGTATCTCACTTCCGGACGCGATATCAATGCCGTTACATCGTCGGCATCCAGTTTGTCGCCGGCGGTTTCAAAAGCAGTGGCGGGAACGCAGCTTGGCGCACCGAAATTAAATTTGAAGTTGACCGTATTCCCGTTTTCGATCATGAATTGAACGCCTTCGGCGCCGCACACATTGGCAATTTCGTGCGGGTCGCTTACGGTAGCAACGGTGCCATGTACAACGGCCAGCCTTGCGAATTCTGAAGGAACCAGCATCGAGCTTTCTATGTGAACATGGCTGTCAATAAAACCGGGCAAAATGTACGGGAGCGAACGATCTTCTATTTCAGATATCGTGGAGATATTGGTCACCCTGCCGTTTTCTGCAAACAGTTGTCCGCTGAAAATTTTCTCGTTGCGAATATCTACTATGTTACCTTTTACTGCGACTGTGTTCATTCTTCCTGGTTGTTAAGCAGGTCCGGACGTTTTTCTTTTGTTCGTTTGAGAGATTGTTCGTGCCGCCATTCATTTACAATCTTTGGATCGCCACTGGTGAGCTCGCCCGGCACTTTCCAACCGCGAAAATCGGCCGGCCGGGTGTAAACGGGAGGAGCGAGCAGTTGGTCCTGGAACGAATCGAACAGGGCCGACGTTTCATCGTTCAATACGCCGGGTATAAGCCTGCCGATGGCATCGACCAGCACTGCGGCGGGCAGCTCGCCGCCGCTCAGCACGTTGTCGCCTATGGAAATCTCCCTGGTGACGAAATGTTCGCGTACCCGTTCGTCAATTCCTTTGTAATGACCGCAAATGATCAGCAGGTTATTTTTTAGCGACAATTGGTTGGCCATTTTCTGGTTGAGGCGTTCGCCATCGGGACTCATGTAGATGATTTCGTCGAAGGTAGTGGCGGCCGATAGTTTTTCTATGGCGTTGGCGAGAGGTTCGGGCATCATTACCATGCCAGCGCCGCCGCCGAACTGGTAGTCATCTACCTGGCCGTGTTTATAGTTGGTGTAATCGCGAAGATTGTGGAGGTTGATGGTAAGGAGGCCCTTGTCTTTGGCCCGTTTAAGAATGGAATGGCCGAATGGGCCCTCGAGAAGTTCTGGTAACACCGTGATGATGTCGATCTGCATGCGGTGAAAGTACGAAGGAGACGGGAAAACGGGGAGTAGGGAGTGGGGAGTAGGGAGTGGGCAATGGGCAACTGTATCCCCCGCTGGCGGGGGTGGCGCGAAGCGCCGGGGGTGGACAGAAAACGTGAAAGCTTCGCCGTCTTAGGGTTTCACCTTCGAACCGGGGTGCCGCGAAATCCTGAACTCTGCAGGATGGATACGGCTAACGCCGCCGCTGGCTGCTTTTTCGTGCGAACCGCTTTTCTCTGCAAAATTCAACAATTGATGAACGCCCGCGGGTACCAGAAGTCCAAACCAGCTATTCGTTAGCAGGTATTTCGTTTTTCCTAATACAAATGATTTCATAGTGCGGAAGGGTAATTGATGTAACGCCAATAAAATTATCAAAAGATTCGACAAAAGCGAACTTCCGCACGGTTACTTTAGCTATTTCTTATATAAATAAAGACAAACCTTTAACAATGTGTACTTTTTCAGTTACTCGCCCATGGTGAAGTCTTCAATGTCCCTGCGCTGTTTTTTTGTGGGCCGCCCTATCTTGCTGTTGCGTTTGCCGGTGTAGAAAGCGGAGGCCTCGAATTTCAGTCTGTCCAGTTCTTCTGCGGGCGTTACATCTACATAGTATTTAATGGCTTCCTGGTATTGAACGCGCTTATCGAGCAGCCCCACCACCCTTATTACCCATTTCCTCGCCTCGGATTTTACTTCGTACTCGTCGCCAAGGGCAACATGCCTGGATGCCTTTACCGGGCTGCCGCCGTGTTTTACCTTACCTGCTTCGCAGGCCGCCGCTGCGATCGACCTTGTTTTGAACAGCCGGATCGACCACAGATATTTATCGATTCGTAGTTTTTCCATGGTTTGTTCATTTGATTAGGTGAAACGTTATGTTCAGGAAGGGGCAATCGCTTGTCCACCCCCGGCGCTTCGCGCCACCCCCGCCAGCGGGGGATATGCTTTGCGAACTTCTTCGCGGCTTCGCGAGATCACCCGCCGACGCGGAAACGCATTGCCCATTGCCCACTGCCCATTGCCCTCTACCTCCCTGCGAGTTCTGCAAAATACTGATGGAAATAAGGTATGGTTTCAATTCCTTTATAAAAATTAGCCAGGTCGAACTTTTCATTGGGCGAATGGAGATTGTCGCTGTCCAGCCCAAATCCCATGAATACAATCTTGACGCCAAGCTCTTTTTCAAACAACGCACAGATCGGGATGCTTCCGCCGCCTCTAAGCGGTACCGGATCTTTACCGAAAGTGGTTCTGATGGCCTTTGCTGCCGCCTGGTAGGCGGGCGACTCGATCGGTGTGAGATAGGGCTCGCCGCCATGATGCTCCATCGCTTTCACCGTTACTGTGTCGGGAGCGATATCCTGGAAATGCCGGATAAGTTTCTTTGTAATATCTGCCGAGCTTTGATTGGGAACGAGGCGCGCAGATATTTTGGCGAAGGCCTTTGCAGGAAGCACCGTTTTCGATCCTTCTCCTGTGTAGCCTCCCCAAATGCCGTTCACTTCAAGCGAAGGGCGGATACCTGTTCTTTCGTTTGTCGAAAATCCTTTTTCTCCCCACAGGTTTTTTATGCCCAGGTCCTTTTTGTATTCTTTCTCATCAAACGGAGCCTTTGCCAGCAATTTTCTTTCGGCATCGGGCACCTCCAGCACATCGTCATAAAATCCCGGAATCGTGATGTGATTGTTTTCATCATGGCAGGAGGCGATCATTTTCGCCAAAATAGTGATGGGGTTTGCTACGGCACCGCCATAAACGCCGCTGTGCAGGTCGCGGTTGGGACCGGTTACTTCGAGTTCGATGTAACTGAGTCCGCGAACGCCGGTATCTATCGACGGATTGTCGAGGCTGATCATGGATGTGTCGCTGATCAGAATCACGTCGGCCTTCAACAGCTCTTTGTTATTTTTTACAAATTTCGAGAGGCTCGATGAACCCACTTCTTCTTCTCCTTCAATGATGAACTTAATGTTCGCCGGAAGAGTGTTGGTTTGGTTCATGATCTCCAACGCCTTTATGTGCATGTAAAACTGACCCTTGTCGTCGCATGATCCGCGCGCAAATATTTTTCCATCTTTAATCACTGGTTCGAACGGACCACTGTTCCAAAGTTCAAGCGGATCCGCCGGCTGCACATCGTAGTGCCCGTACACCAATACGGTGGGCTTATTTTTATCGATTATCTTTTCAGCAAATACAATGGGATGGCCATCGGTGGGATGTATTTTCGCGTGATCCGCACCGGCTTCCAGCAGGCGCTGCTGCACCGCTTCCGCACATTGCTGCATGTCTTTTTTGTTCTCGCTTCTTGCGCTGACCGAAGGAATGCGCAGCAGGGCCAGCAAT
>CAMPGT010000063.1 GCA_946885665.1 uncultured Chitinophagaceae bacterium
GGAACGAAAGAAGATATTCGTTTCGATCCTGTTGCCCACGTACAGCAGCCGATGATCACAGCCGTGGTGGATCATTTTCTCGGTGAGGCGCCAAATCCGTGTTCCGGGGATGAAGGAGTAACCGTAATGGAAATGATCGACGGCTTTACATCCGCTAATAAAAAACGCTGAAATGCCCGCTGCATCGGGATATTCAAAAAATCCGTAACTTGTATGATCCACTAATACCTGTTAAAAATCTTTCTATGGAGAACACTTCTACCGATTTCGGCACTTATGCCAGGTTTTGTTCAATTGACGAAGCTGAGGCTTTCCTGCTTCTCCTCTCTTCCAATAATATTCCCTTTAAAGTGAACCGGGAAGAGAGCCTGCCAGACAGGATGATCCTGGGTGGCATGGACCCTATGATCGCCGTAAGCATTCCGCCGGAAGAATTCAGTGAAGTGAACCAGCTCGTGGAGAGCTCGATAGATGGCATCATCTGACCCGGCAATGCCCGATTGATGATTACCTGCCTAACCGGATGTAACGTAACCAGTCAACCATCCGGCTGGTGTAGCCATACTCATTGTCGAACCACGCAAATATTTTTGCCTGCCTTCCCACCACCGAAGTTAAGGTCCCGTCTATTACCGCCGAATGGGTGTTGCCCCTGATATCTGTCGAAACCACCTGCTCCTCGGTATAATCAATAATGCCCTTGTATTCGTCGGCAGCCGCCTCCTCGAATAAATGATTGATGTCGCGTTTCGATACCGGCTGTTTAAATTCAACGGTAAAATCTGCGAGTGCCCCATTGCCTACCGGAACGCGTGTTGAAACGGCGGCAATGCGGTTTCTCAGCGGAATCAGCAACCGTTCAAGCGACTGGGCCAGGTCTATTTCAACAGGGATGATCGACTCGGCAGCAGCGCGTCCCCTACGGTATTGCTTGTGCGAAGTATCCACCAACTCCTGCCGCGAGGTGTACGAATGAAGAAAGTGCAGTTGTGCCGATTCTATCCCGATGGAATTCAAAATATATAACACGTGGGTTGAGCAGTTGGTCATGCACCCGCCCGGGGAGATAACCTTCATTTCGTGCGTCAGCAGATGCTGGTTGAATCCATAAATCATGAGCGGAAGTTCGTCGCCGCCGGCAGTCGATAACAGAACACGGCCGGCTCCTGCCCGCAGGTGTTTTTCAGCGTCGTCTTTTCCGGTGAACCTTCCGCTGCATTCCAGCACCACGTCGATATGCCTGTCTTTCCAGGGAAGCGCCAGCGGATCGGCGCAATTCAGCACTTGTATTTCCTTTCCCCTGTATTCGATGGCATCGTTGTTCAATGTTAATGTGCCGGGAAAAGTGCCATAAACAGAATCGTATTTAAGAAGGTACAGCAGGTTTTGAGATTCCATCACGTCGTTCACGGCCACAATTTCAAAGTCTTTGTCGTCAATAAGTCTCCTGAACATTAATCTTCCGATCCTTCCCATTCCATTGATCGCTATTCGCATTATTTCCTTGTTTACCGCAAATATCGGAAAGAAGGACGGCAATTGGCAATCGGCAATCGGCAATCGGCCAAGAGTAGAAATATTTTGGCCAGCAAAGAGAGCTAAACCTTTGTATGAAAAAACGATTTAACATAAAACCCAATTTCTTATCTATCAACAAAAGAGAAATTCATCAAAAACTTTTACATCACAAATTTTCAATCGTTCTTTGCCCTTTGCCGTTTGCCGATTGCCGCTTCCTCACCCCACATACTGCTCAAACAACTTTTTGATTTTCTCCTGCGGATCGTTGCAAATTCCGGGATGTACCTTCGAAGCTTGCACTATTGTACTTCTCGTAGCGGTGAGCCACCTGAAACGCGAAGCCATGTCGAGTTTAGCGATCGGCCCACCGTCCGCGGCCCCCTTGCAAATTTCATCAATGGCACGCAAATGTTGCTTCAGCTCATTCACATCCACGCCTTCGCATAAAGCCTTTAATTTATTTTCATCAAGAAGAATAAGTACATCGAGAAACTTATGCTTTTGGCAATACAGTATCACACCCACGTTGAGAAACTCTTCGCGTTCAACGCGCGGAACAACGCGTATGATGGCATATTCAAAGGTGTGCGTTTCTTGCATGATTTGCTTCTTTTTCAAATATACCTGCATGGGCGAGGCGTGTTTCCAGGAACCTGGCATAAATCTCCCTCACCTCGTGTGGCGGCTCGGAAAAGGCCCCGCCGGTCAGCCATTCGTCGGGCAGCATGCCGGTGATCTCTCTTATTTTCGCCGGAGTAAGCACTGAACGGAAACGGCTACCTGCTTCTTCCAACTGCGTTGCATAAGGAAGCAACACATGGTCCTTCACCTGCGTAAACGGTTTCTTCGCATATTCTTCCCGGTTATTCCACGAATGATGGAAATAAAGGCAGGCCCCATGGTCGATGAGCCACAGTTCCCTGTTCCAGCTCAGCATGTTCGTATTTTGCGAAGTACGGTCAACGTTGAGCAACAGGCAGTCGAGCCACACAATTTCCGATGCAAGCCTGGCCTCCACAGCCGTTACGGCCGGGTCATACGTGATGGAACCCGAAAGATAATGCAGCGCCAGGTTCAGTCCTACGCTGGCCTTGAGCAGGTCCTGTATTTCCACATCTGGCTCGGTGCGGCCAAAGGCAGTGTCGAGCCAGGCCAAAACGATTTCCGGCACTTTCAGTCCCATGGCCCGCGCCACCTCGCCGCCGATCAGCTCAGCGATCAGCGTTTTGACACCCTGTCCCGACCCGCGGAACTTGAGCACATACAAAAATTCATCGTCGGCCTCGGCAATGGCAGGCAATGAGCCTCCCTCGCGCAGCGGTGTTACATATCGGGTTACCTTCACATGTCTTAACGGCGTTGACATAATTCCCTAAAGTAATCAAATAGCAGTTAATGAGCGTTTAATGGAATACGTATTGCATAAACATTTGTCATGAAATACCTCCCCATCGAAAATTATGGAATTATTGGCGACCTGAACACGGTTGCCCTTGTGGGGCTCAACGGCTCTATCGATTACATGTGTTTCCCGAATTTCGACTCCCCCACATTATTTGCCGCGTTGCTGGATGCGAAAAAAGGAGGAAAATTTCAGATCGTACCCGCCTTTACAAAAATGAAGACCAGGCAGCTATACCTGCCCGATACCAACGTACTGCTGACACGTTTCCTGTCGAAAGACGGGGTGGGTGAAATTACCGACTTCATGCCCGTTGAAGAGCTGTACGATGGAAAGGAACTGATTCGAAGAGTTACGACGGTAAGGGGCGACGTGCATTACAACCTCATTTGCCAGCCGCGCTTTAATTATGGCCGCAGCGGCCACAAGGCAGAAATGGTGTCGGAAAACGAAATCATCTTCACCAGCGAAGGAGAAGATAAGACGGTGGTGCGTTTCCTTAGCTCCGTGCCGCTGCGGCTTGAAAATAATGATGTGGTGGCAGCGTTCAGCCTGTCCTCGAATCAAACGGCCGACTTCATGCTGGAAGCGGTCGACAAGGAACATCCGCACAAAAGAGACTTCAACAAATTCGTGACCGAAAGCCTTTTCAAAACGGTTAACTACTGGAAAGACTGGATGGCCCAATCCAATTATCGCGGCAGGTGGATGGACATCGTTAACCGGTCGGCACTCGTGCTTAAGCTGCTTACCTCGTACCGGTATGGATCGATCGTTGCAGCGCCCACCTTCAGCCTGCCGGAAAGCATTGGCAATAAAAGAAATTTCGACTACCGCTTCACCTGGATAAGAGATGCATCGTTCACTGTGTATGCGCTTATACGTCTCGGCTATACGAAGGAAGCGGGCGCATTTATGAACTGGGTGGAAAAGATGTGCGAGGACATAAAAGGCCATGGCCGCCTGAACATCATGTACAGCATCGACGGAGGAAAATTACTGAAGGAAAAGATCCTCGATCATTTTGAAGGGTACTGCGGCTCAGCGCCTGTACGGATCGGCAACGACGCTTATGGCCAGTTGCAGCTCGATATTTACGGGGAGCTGATGGATTCTGTTTACCTGTATAACAGGTATGGAGAACCAATTTCATATGATTTTTGGAAGGACCTTGCCAAACAGATGGATTGGCTCTGCGAGAACTGGAACCAGCCCGACGAAGGCATTTGGGAAGTAAGAGGAGGAAAACAAAAATTCCTGTATTCCCGCCTGTTGACGTGGGTGGCGCTCGACAGGGCAGTCAAAATTTCGGAGGCACGGTCATTTCCAGTCAATGGCAAATGGAAGAATGAGCGGGACATCATCTTCAACAGTATTTACGACGAATTCTGGAACGAAGAAATGCAGGCGTTCACCCAATATCCGGGCGCATCTACCGTCGATGCATCAACGCTGATGATGCCGCTTGTGCGATTTATCAGTCCCCGCGATCCACGTTGGCTGTCAACGCTTGCGAGGATCGAAAAAGAATTGGTATTCGATTCTCTCGTGTATCGCTACAAGCGCGATGTAGCCGCCCCCGACGGTTTCATTAGCCACGAGGGCACATTTTCGATGTGCACCTTCTGGTATGTGGAATGCCTCTCGAAAGCCGGCCAGTTAGAGAAAGCAAGGTTTTACTTTGAAAAGATGCTCGGTTATGCCAACCATCTCGGGTTGTATTCCGAACAATTGGGATTTGAAGGAGAGCATCTCGGCAATTTTCCGCAGGCCTTTACGCATCTCGGATTGATCAGCGCAGCGTACAACCTCGACAAGCAACTTAACAACAGCAGGAACAAAGACGTGGATTCAATATATACTTAACGAGCAAGTGAAAAGTGCAGAAAAATTAAAGGGCCGTAGAAACGGCCCTTTGTTCCAAATGAATATTAACTGTTTATTAAGCTGAGGGCGTAAAATTGGCTTCTTTTCCAACGAAAAAATCATCTATTGAATTCCGCAGAAAATTAAACGGAAATGACCGCCTCCAATAGAAATTACAATGGTTTGCGAGGATGAATTGATCTGAAAACAGAAGAAACTTCTTTTTGTCTTCTCCGATTTACTGCGACCATTTGGTTGGCGTGCGGTCCCAGCGGTGGCCCTTGAGTTCACTGATAAGCTGTTTTGGCAATGCCTTTCCGTCGGAAGCGGAAATATTGGCCTCCACATGTTTCAGCTTTCTCATTCCCGGTATAACAGTGCCTACATCAGGATTTGAAAGAATAAAACGCAGTGCAAGGTCTGGCATCGTCGCGCCCGCCGGAATCAGCGGTTTGAGCGCATTGGCATGGTCAACGCTCGACTTCAGGTTTTCGGGAACGAAGTAAGTGGAGCGCCAGTCGTTTTTCGGAAATACGGTGTCGTAATCGAGTGTGCCCGTAAGTGTTCCCTCATCGAAAGGAACGCGCGCAATGATGCCGATGTCGAGTTTTTTGCAAAGAGGAAAAAGATTGTCTTCCGGATTTTGATCGAAAATATTGTAGATGACCTGCACGCTGCTGAACAGGCCCGTTTGCAGCGATTGCAGCGAATTATCAGGCTGCCAGCGGTTCACGGAAATGCCCCAGTGCTGTACTTTTCCATCGGCCGTAAGTTTCTCTATGGCTTTTTTCCATTCATCATTATTTGCCCACGCATCTTCCCACACATGAAATTGCAACAGGTCGATGGTTTCGATCCCAAGATTTTGCAGGCTCTTCTCTGCATATTCAACAATATAGTCCGCTGGAAATACTTCTTCGAGCTTAGAATCCGGCTTCGTGGGCCACTCCCTGTTCTTCGGCGGTATTTTGGTGGCCGTGTATAGCTTTTTACCGGGGTTGGCCTTTATCAATTTGCCGAGTATGGATTCCGACATGCCGGCGCCATAGGCCCATGCAGTGTCGAAAAAATTGCAGCCGAGCTCAACCGCTTTGTGAAGCGACCGCTCCGTTTCCTTGTCGTCCGAACCGGTCCATCCCGCCAGTCCCCACATTCCATAACCGATTTCAGATACCTGCCATCCTGTTTTTCCGAATCTCCTGTATTCCATGCTTTTGTTTTAGTAAGCGAATTTAACAGAAATGCACAAATGAACACTGCTGTATCGAAAATGAACACGTAATGACCTTTGTTTTTTAGTAAATTACTGATACCCAGCCGGCCCGAATACTGGCATTATGTTTAGCGAAAATAGGTATGCTGAAGAATTATATTAAGGTGGCTTTCAGGAACCTTTGGCGCAGCAAGGGTTTTTCCTTCCTCAATATCACCGGCCTAGCCATCGGTATGGCCAGCGCCGTGCTCATCCTGCTTTGGATCTACAACGAGGTGAGCTTTGACCGTTTTCACAAAAACAGGAACCACATCTACCTCGCCATGAACCGCGGAGAATTCGACAAGAAGCTGCAGGTTTGGGGCAGCACGCCGAAAATATTGGGGCCCACTTTAAAAATGGAATTTCCGGAAGTAAAAGCGATTTCGAGAGGTTATTACCGTTGGTTCGTCACGATGGCCGGAGAAACGAAAGTATCCTCAAGCGCCATCGTTACCGATCCCGCTTTCCTGAGCATGTTCAGCTTCCCTTTGTTGAAAGGTAACCCCGCAACGGCACTGAACGATCTGTACTCGATTGTCATTACCGAAAAGATGGCCATCAAAATGTTCGGCAATACCGATGCACTGAACAAACTGATCAGGATAGACAGCAACAATTTCAGGGTTACCGGCATCATGAAGGACCTGCCACACAATAGCAGTTTTGATTTCGAGTTTGTCCTTCCATGGGCCTACCTCACCCACACCGGCGAGGATGACAAAAGCTGGGGCAACAATTCGATTGAAACTTATGTGCAGTTGAACGACAATGCCAGCGAAGCAACGGTCAATGCAAAGATCAGGGACATCACCATTCGTCACAGCAACCAGGAAGAAGAGCATGAGGTTTTTCTTCATCCCATGAGCAAATGGCATTTGTATTCGCGATTTGAAAACGGCGAAATAGTGGGCGGAAGAATTGAAACGGTGCGGCTTTTCGGCATTATTGCGGCCTTCATCCTCCTGATCGGGTGTATCAATTTCATGAACCTGAGTACGGCACGCAGCGAAAAACGCGCAAAGGAAGTGGGCATTCGTAAGGTTGCGGGCGCCAATAAAAGAATACTCATTGGCCAGTTCATTGGCGAATCATTGCTGATGTCTGTTATTTCGGGAATGCTGGCGCTGGTCATTGTGTATTTCGCGCTGCCGTCGTTCATGCTGCTGATCAACCAGCAACTCACCATCCCCGTAAACAATTTCTATTTCTGGCTCGCGGGCATTTCATTCATTATCCTTACCGGTGTCATAGCCGGAAGCTATCCGGCGTTTTTCCTTTCGTCATTCAAACCCGTATCGGTGCTGAAGGGAACGTTTAAGCGATCGCATGCGCTTATCAATCCCCGGAAGGTGCTTGTCGTTCTGCAATTCACTTTCGCGATTACCCTGATCATCTGCACCTTTATTGTGATGCAGCAGATCAGGCACGCCCAAAACAGGGATTCGGGATATGACCGCGGCCAACTGGTTTACCAGTGGCTTTCGGGCGACCTGTACGATAAATACCCGCTGTATAAAAATGAACTGATCAGCTCCGGCATTGCCACCCATGTTACAAAAACGAGCAACCCGCTCACCAGTCCTATGAGCGATACGTGGGGCATTACCTGGAAAGGCAAGAACCCCAACGATAAAACAGATTTCGACAGGTTCACACAAGATGAGGGATTGACAAAAACAGCCGGTCTGCAATTGATCGCTGGGCGCGACATGGACCTGAAAAAATTTCCAACCGATTCATCAGCGATGATTTTGAATGAATCGGCGGCAAAGGCAATGGGATTCAAGGATGCCATCGGCCAGGCAGTGCGGGATGGCGACAATGAATTTCATGTGATAGGAGTGATCGAAGATTTTATTCTCCGTTCGCCTTATGAAGAAACGAAACCGATGGTGATCGAAGGTGGCCAAAACGGCTCGTTCAACGTGGTGCACATCAAGTTAAGCGACCGTTACAATACCGCCGAAGCCGTTGAACGTATCGGTAAGCTATTCGCCAAATACAACCCTGCTTATCCCTTCGAAAATCATTTCGTTGATGAAGATTACGCGCGAAAATTTGACGAGACGCAACGAACGGCAAGACTCACCGGGCTGTTTGCCGGGCTAACGATTTTCATTTCGTGCCTCGGGCTGTTCGGACTCGCCACTTACATGGCGGAAACACGCATTAAAGAGATCGGCGTAAGAAAGGTGCTGGGCGCAACGGTATTTAAAATAACCACACTGCTGTCCAAAGATTTCCTGCTGCTCGTGGTGATCTCCATCCTTATCGCCACACCGGTTGCATGGTTCGCCATGAGCTCATGGCTTGAGGGCTACGCATACCGGGTAAACATACAATGGTGGGTGTTTGCATTTGCGGGGCTGCTATCTGTCATCGTTTCGCTGGCCACCATCAGTTACCAGGCGGTCAGGGCGGCAATGGCCAACCCGGTAAAGAGCCTGAGGAACGAATAAAAATATGGCAACGGAAATTTCCTTCGTAATAATACGTCAGATATAGCACCGCATTCATATAGATTTGTAAAGAGAGAGATAGCGATCTGTTTTCATATCATCTCTAATGCAGTTAGTTTTTGTCAAACCCTTCCATTCATGGAAGGGTATTTTTCAAACCCCTGCCCATGTTACACAGCCTGACAGAACGATATCATAGACTGGCACGGATGGAATTGGTGGTAGTTTTTGTGGTGAGCGGACTTGTTCTTGCAGGATGGTTCTTCAATATTGAAGAGTTGAAAAAAGGACTCGCGCACTCTTCCTCCATGAATCCCGTTTCGGGCGTCAGCTCGATTATTTCCGTTGTTGCATTATGGTGCCTGGCTTCTTCCAGGAATAATATTCAGAAATTAGGCAGAATGTTTGCCGTGCTGGTATTTGCGGCGGGCCTCATGATCTTCATGGACGTTGGATTCTACAAAACCCTCGCGGTTAACACTTCGCTTTGTTTGTTGTTCACCGGCCTGTCGGTGATGCTGTACATTTTCAAATTCCGGTACAATGTTCTGATTGCGGATTGGTTCGCAGTGATTACGGCAGTATTTTCATTTGGTTCGCTGATCGGATACATTTATGATGATAAAGCGCTTTACACCGTATTCGGAAAAATTCCCATGGCCCTGCCAACGGCCATCTCCTACTTCCTGCTTTCAACATCCATCCTGTTATTCAGAAGTGAAACCGGTCTGCTGCGGATCTTCACCAAGCAGTACCCCGGCAGCCGCATGGCCCGCTACCTGGTACCCGTTGCCCTGCTTCTTCCGATTGCCTCGGGCCTGCTTCGCAAATACACGCTCAGCAGTTTTAGCCTTTCGTCGTCATTCAGCTTTGGGTACATCATCATGATCAACGTGGTGTTCATGGTGTTCCTCATCTGGCGGGGCGCACATTCCATGAACCGTTCCTCTCTTGATCTCGAAAAAGAAAGAAAACGGGCCGAAATACTCAATGCCAGGCTTTTGAAGGATGAAACGAAACTGCTTAAGCAAGCGTTAATGGAAACGCAGATCAGGCAACAGAAAGAGCTGATCCAGGCAACGATCGACGGGCAGGAGAAGCAAAAAAAAGAGATCGGTATGGAGCTGCACGATCACATTAACCAGGTGCTCGCCAGCACCAAACTCTACCTCGAACTCGCAAAGGGTGATGAAAGCGTGCGCCTGGAAGTGATCGATAAGTGCAGGCAGCACGTGACGTATGCGATCCAGGAGATACGCAACCTCTCCCGGTCGTTGGTGCTGCCCGAAAACGGCAATGACAGCATACTGGAAAATATCGCCGTTCTCGTCAATAACCTCCAGCAAAGCAGCGGGTTAAATATTCACACCAGGATCAACGGCGACGTGTTCCGGTTGCTCGACAAAAAACAACAGGTATCCATTTACCGGATCATCGAGGAGCAATTGCAGAACGCAGTAAAGCATGCGCATGCCACCCACGTAAATATTCACGTGTGGCACGATGAGCAGCACATTCGTTTGCTGCTGTATGATAACGGACAGGGATTTGACATGAGTAAACAACGAAGAGGTATCGGGCTGAATAATATCAGCAGCCGCGTTACTTCTATGGAAGGTGAACTGGAAATTGTTTCCGCGCCAGGCGAAGGATGCGAACTGCGCATCTCGATCCCGATACCCGGCGAGCAGGCTATTTAACGAGGTATGGCTTTATCACTTTGATCCAGATTTCATAGCCGTTCCGTTTCATGTGAAGGCGGTCCTGCCTGAATAAATCTTCCCTCGGCTTGCCGTTCTCGTCGAGCATTGCAGAAAATACGTCTATGTAACCGGCGTTTTTATCTTTCTCCAGAAATTTTTTGATACCCTCGTTGGCCGCAATCATTTTTGGCAACAGGTGCGCCCGGGACGGACTGGGCTTGATCGATACGTAATCTATACGCGTATCAGGCAGGCTCTTGCGGATGATGCCGTACAGCGTTTTAAACCTTTCCACCACTTTTTCGGCAGTAATGGTGGTTGAATTCGCGAGGTCGTTGTCGCCGCAATAGATCAACACCTGTTTAGGATGATACTTAACGATCACATCGTCGGCATAGCGGATAACATCCGTCAGCGTCGATCCGCCAAACCCCCTGTTGAGGATGGGATAGCCGGGGAAATCGCTGTTCACCTTTTGCCAGATGGTGAAGGACGAACTGCCCACAAAAACGATCGGCTCCTCAGGCGGCGCTTTTATAGAATCCTGCTGCCGGAAGTATTCGATGTTCTTCCAGAACCTCGGTGTAGTGGCAGCAGTTTGCGCAATGGAACCTGCAACGAAGAAAGTTGCCAGGAGTACGGATAGAAAAATTTTTTTGATCATAGTGGCTGTTATTGTCAAAAATATGCCAGTTTTTTCAGCAGCTATTCCTCATCTCGCAAATATGTTTCCCGATCACGATATTCCGCCGGCGCCCGATGCAGTAATTTCGCGCCGCTTAAAGGGAAACAAAGCCCATAAATCAACAATAAATTTAAAGGATTAATCACTGGAATACAATATTATGAAACGAATTGTGGCGATCGCGTTTTTTATTTCGATTTTTAACAACCTCTTTGCAACAGAAGGTACGAGTATCATCAAAGGAAAGGTGACCACCGCCGATGGTCAGCCTGCCGCCGCGGTTACAGTCGTGGTAAAAGGCACCGCTAAAGGCGCCACCACCGACGGAGACGGCACCTTTGTCATCAGAAACCTGGCAGAAGGCGAATATGAGCTCGAAGTGTCCCTGATCGGGTATGAAACCATGATCGAAACAATCACCCTTGCCGACAACGAATCACGCATTGTGCACATCCAGCTTCGCCTTACCCGCAATGAACTTGAAGAGGTGATTATCAGTGCAGAAAGAAAGAACTTTCTCCGGTCATCCAGTGACTTTGTTGCGAAAATGCCGCTTAAAAACCTGGAGAACCCGCAGGTCTATACCACGATAACCAAGGAACTGATCAAGGAGCAAATGATCTTCTCCGTGGATGATGCGACGAAAAATGCGCCGGGCCTGCAGAAGATGTGGGAGGCAACCGCAAGAAGCGGCGACGGCGGCTCGTATTACAATTCACGCGGATTCATCCTACAGAGCCAGTTGCGGAACGGCGTTGCCGGAAACGTGACCAGCCGCATCGATGCTGCCAACATAGAAAGCGTGGAGGTGATCAAAGGACCTTCAGCAACGCTGTTCGGCAGCGTGCTCACTTCTTACGGCGGCCTCATCAACCGCGTAACGAAAAAACCTTACTCGGAATTTGGCGGCGAGGTGGGTTACGCGGCGGGCAGCTACAACTTCAACCGAATAAATGCCGACATCAATACCCCGCTTGATAAAGAAAAGAAGATACTGATGCGCGTGAACGCTGCCTACACCAATGAAGGCAGCTTCCAGGATAATGGATTTGAAAAAGGATACGTGCTTGCGCCGAGCCTTTCATATGCAATTAACGACAAGCTCTCTTTCTCGCTCGATGCTGAATTTTATGGCGGCTCGAATTCATCAAAGCAGATGATCTTTTTTTACTATTCTGCTAACCAGTTGGGCGCAAGCCGGGCAGATGAACTGGGCATAGATTACAAACGGGCGTATTCATCTCCCGATATTTTCCAGGAATATAAAACGGCCAATTTCTTTGGACAGATGAAGTACAAATTTTCCGATAACTGGAGCTCGCAAACCAATTTCACCAGTACGCACAGTTATTCTGACGGACCCTATGCATACCTGTATGTTGTACCGAATTCCGTTGCACTCAACGATCCGGCCGCAACAGGCGCCGATTACCTGCAACGCGCCGACCAGTCGACCGCAGCAAGCACCGACCAGTTTACAGAGATCCAGCAAAATTTTATCGGCGAATTTCATGTTGGCGGTATGAAGCACAGGTTTTTGGCAGGAGTCGATTACCTGCGCGAATACTCGAACCAGCTTTTCTATGGCACCGACTTCGACCTGATTAAGAAAAACGGCAATATTCCGGAGTATAACAATTTCAACCGGAATAATTTGAATAAGCTTTTAGAGGATGGTTCGACCGTTTGGAACTTTCCTTACTATTACACCACCAATGTTTACAGTGCCTACGCATCCGATGTAGTGGATATTACAGACAGGCTGTTCCTTCACGCCGCGCTCAGGGTTGATCACTTCGCCAATAAGGGCAATCTCGATAAAACCACCGGTCTTTACAGCGGCGGTTATCAACAAACCGCGCTTTCTCCAAAATTCGGGATCGTGTTTCAACCGGTAAAGGACAGGGTTTCCGTATTCGCCAACTACATGAACGGCTTCAACAACCAAACGGGCTCCGATTTCGAAGGAAATACTTTCAAACCCGAACAGGCATACCAGGTAGAAGGGGGCGTGAAACTGACAACATTCAACAACAAGCTATCCGGCACCGTGAGCGTCTACAACATCGAGGTGAGCAACCTCGTGCGCCCCGACCCCACCCGCCCCAATTTTTCGATACAGGACGGTACACAGGTTAGCAAAGGCTTTGAAGCCGAGTTGATTGCCAACCCCGTGCAGGGCTTGAATGTAATCGCCGGATTTGCTTATAATGATTCGAAGATGGAAGAGGCAGACGCCGACGTTAAGGGCAGGCGCCCCGCTACGGCAATGTCGCCCACCACTGCTAATGGATGGATCAGCTACACCTTTCCGGCAGGAAAGCTGAAAGGACTGGGCGCAGGCTTTGGCGGAAACTATGCCAGCGATAACAAGATCCTCAACAGTGTGGCGTATGGCGAATTTATTTTACCCGCATATACGGTGTTGAACGCAACAATTTTCTACAATCATCCCAAAGTAAGGCTCGGTCTTAAGCTCGATAATCTTACCAACAAGCATTACTGGATCGGCTATGGCACCATGAACCCGCAGAAGCTAAGGAGTGTTACGGGCAGTATAGCGTTTAAGTTTTAAAGAAGACGGGAGACGGGAGAATATTTCTTCCGTCTCCCGTTTCCTTATCTTTTTCCAAAATTTCTAAGATTGTACGTAAACGTCAGCATAAAATATTGCTGAAGTACCTGCGTCTGCACATCTTCGATATAAGTTTCTTCCACATTCCTGGAGATGCTTTGGTTCTGTTTCAGCAAATCAAAAACAGTTAGCTTCAGCTCTCCCCTGTTCTTCTTTAAGAATTTCTTGCCTACGCCAATATTCCATAACCAGAAACTTTGATTGTAGCCGTCTGTAAGCCCGCGGTACGACTGGTTATTCAAATCATTCTGGAATAACCAACCGTTGTTGCTCAGCAAATTCAGCCTTGCCCCCGCCACCTGGCTGAAATAGTTATTGTTCAACGCCGGCTGTATTGAATTCTTCACCTTGTTAAAGTTGGCCGTGTACGACACCGTGAAGTCCACATTTTCACTGATGTTGCTCGCCAGTACAGCGCCGGCATTATACGTTTGGTTTTCCGAAACATTCGAAACATTATTGATCAACCCCGGAACCTTTCCATAACTGTAACCGGCGTTCCAGTTAAGTGTCGATTTAATAAATTTCAGCGGCATCCCCAATGTCACAAATGACCTCAGGTTCCAGTATCCGTCGAGGTTTATTGGCTTGGTCAGCTCCGATCCTTTATACAACGTTACTGAACTGGATATGACAGAATCGGCAGAGGCGAGAAAGGTGGCGTTGCCCACATAGTTATCCGTCTTCTGAAAAAATAAATTACTCAATAAACTGATGCCCTTTGTACTGTTGGTGTAAGTGTACCTGAAAATCATATTGTGCGAAAACTGCTGATCGAGGTTAGGATTGCCCGTAGAAAGCCGCAGCGGGTTATTATTATTGATCACATCCTGCAATTGGTTGATGGAAGGCGCAGAGGTGTTTGAACGGTACGACAACCTGATGCTGCTTTTTGGCGAGAGCTTGCTGTTCCACATTGCGCTGGGCAAAATGTTCCGAAAAGTTCTGTCGACAGTGGCCCGGTAAGGAAATTCCTGGTCGCTGTGAAGATCTGCCTGCTGGTAGTTGATGCCGATTGAAAACGAATTGGCCCTGGTTCCGTACCGGTAACTCACACCGCCGTTCTGCCGTGCGTAGGTATTGTCGAACTGATTGGAAAGGCTCGTGTCGAACAGACTGTATTTGCCGTTAAAGTAATCATACTGAAAGGCGTCGCGGTCGGAATGGTTAACGGAGTAAGAGGGCCTGTAATTAAACCGCAACATCCCCTTTTTGCCCACCGGTTCGGTGTAGGAAATACTTGCCGACAATTGGTACCCGTCCTGCTGTTTGTTGCTCATTTGCCGCAAAGAATCATCGAGTCCGCCATTTGTTTCAAACGAATGGTTCACGGCTTCAAGAAACGTTTCACCATCCCTGTTGTTGAAAGAAGTTCCCAGGTTAACGGTGAGGCTCCTTCCGCGTTTTGCAAACGCGTGCCTGAACAGGATGTTATTATTGATGTTATACCCTGAATTATTGCTAATGTTGCTATTGCCCGATTGACTGGTAATGTTTTTGCCTTCTGTAAAATTTTCTGCCGTTACGCCCGACAGCGCTTCGTTTTTTTGAAAGCTAATATTGGGTGTGAAGATGAGCGTGTTCGACGAATCCATTTTGTACTCCAGTCGCATATTGAACCGGTGATTGTAATTTTCGGAGCGAGACGTACTCTTTTCATTATAAAACTGGCTCGAATCTGCGTTAATAAAGTACTCGCGGTTCACCTGTTCTTCGGCGTTGTTGTTGCTGTTGTTGAAGAAGTAGCTTCCCGTCACTTCCAGCTTCTTGCTCCATTGGTCGGAGAAATTGATGCCGAACGAATTTGTTTTGCTGATACCGCTTTGCTGTCCGACCAGGAAGTTGCCCGAATTGCCGAAACCTCTTCCGCCGCCACCGCCCCTGCCGCTACGGCGACCACCGCCGCGCTGGCCGCCGCTGCTAATCACGCCCAGAAGATCTTCGGTGGCAAAATTCTGCATATTGATGTTGTTGGTCAGTCCAACCAGCGAAATGCGGCGCGTGCCGTCGAATATGCTGACGTTGCCTCCGGCCGAATAACGGCCATCGGTGCCATAACCTGCAAACACACGTCCAAACTGGCCGTTGCGCATGTTTGGCTTCGTTACGATGTTGATGCCTTTTGCGGTATTCTCATCTTCAATACCGGTAAGCTGCGCCTCTTCGCTCAGCCTGTCGAACACCTGTATCTTATCTATGATCTCAGCGGGAAGGTTTTTCAGTGCGGCAGTGGCATCTTCGCCGAAAAACTCGCGGCCGTCAACGGTTACTTTCTTTACATCTTCTCC
>CAMPGT010000064.1 GCA_946885665.1 uncultured Chitinophagaceae bacterium
GCTCAAAATCTCCGCCCCAATAAATGCCGTTGAGGATCTCATAGCTGCCCTCGATCAGGTCGGGATACTGGTGCAGGAAATGGATCGTGTCGAGTTGCACGGGGCCCCCATAAAAAACCGGTATCCGGAGGTCGTCCATGTTATTCATCAATTCGTCGAGGGTGTGGCCGTATTCCCGGTTAAGCACAAAACCGAAGCTGCCCTGTTCATGATGATCGCAAATGAAGACCACCGTCCTGCTGAAATTGGGATCTTTCAGGAACGGTTCTGCTATCAATAAGATACCGGGACCGGGCTGTAACATACTTGTAAATTACGGGAAATTTTGAAAGATGGCGGTATTGCGATTTATCGGGGACAGGCATATTCGCGCGCGATTTCTTAAATATTAACTAAGGTTTGAATGTAATGCCCCATTACAGCGAGTTCCAATCCGTTTACTGCTAACTGTTCATTAAATTTGTTGGGTGAAGAAATTATTCCCGGTAATTATTGTTCTGATCAGCCTGTCACTTATTGGCACCATTTACGTCCAATACAACTGGCTTAACACGATGCTGGTGAATAAGCAGGAAGAGTTTAACTACAAAATCACCCGCGCCATCGATCTCGTGGGCATTGAACTAATGGAGCAGAAGAATACCCTGCCTTCACTCAAAAATTACCGCCTCAAGCCCGGCGGCTTTTCGTTTCCTTCCGACCAGTTGCAAAACGAACTGATGAGGCCGGCCACCATCGCACAAAAATTTACCACGTACGAAATAGATGAAAAATTAAAAACCGCCTTTCAGAACCAGGGACTTAAAAGTCTGCCGTTTGAATTTGCCGTTCTTGTGGACAATGGCTTCCTGAATTTCGAATACCAGTTGAAATCTGATCATTTCGTTGAACAAACTGCGGATACCGTTAACAATGTGCAATGGCAATACCCGCTGCAGCCACCCGGTGGCAGCGACCTCGAAAACCTGCTGCCGGTGCAGTACATGATCCTCATCGTTCCCAATTTCAAGGCAATTGTATTTAAGCAGATGAGGTGGATGATCATCGGTTCGATATTTTTTACGCTGATGATCATCAGCGCATTTTCCGTAACCGTTTTTGCGCTGATACGCCAGAAGAAACTCAGCGAAATCAAAAACGATTTCATCAACAATATGACGCACGAGTTCAAAACACCGCTGGCAACGATATCGCTGGCGGTGGATGCACTGCGCAACAACAAAGTGATAGAAGACAGGACGAGGATGGAGTATTTCAGCAGCATCATCAAGGAAGAGAACCGGCGCATGAACAAGCATGTGGAAACCATATTGCAGGCGGCGTTAATGGACAGGCAGGAAATAAAACTGAATAAATCACCGCTGCACGTGCATGAACTGATACAACAGGTGATTTCAAATTATACTTTGCAATTACAGGAAAAAGAGGGCAGGATAGAGCTCGATCTGAACGCGGATAATGATCTCATCAACGCCGACGAGGTGCATTTCAGGAATCTCATTTCTAACCTGGTAGACAATGCGGTAAAATATTCGGGTGATAAGCTGATATTGAAAATATCAAGCTTCAATTCGAATCGCAGCATGGTGCTGAAATTCGAAGATAACGGCATAGGTATGAGCAAGGAAACCGTAAAAAGAATATTCGAAAAATTCTATCGCGCGCACACCGGCAACCTCCATAATGTCAAAGGATTCGGACTCGGCCTCAGCTATGTAAAAACGATCATTGACGCACATGGCGGCGGAATAAAAGTGGACAGCTCGCCGGGGAAAGGATCGTGCTTTACGCTTGACGTTCCCGTTATTAACGAAAACGTCACTGCCTGAATAATAAACAACTGTCGCCGTAACTCAGGAACCGGAAATCATTCTCTAACGCATAGGAATATACGCTTTTCCATGCTGTGCCGATAAATGCGGCAACCAGTAACAGCAATGTTGATTTTGGCTGATGAAAATTGGTGATCAGCACCGACACGATCTTAAAGTTGTAGGGAGGTGCAATGAGGAGTGATGTGCGCGCCACAAGAACTTCCTGGTTGCGTTGATCGAGCCAGGCCAGCAGCGCCGTTAATGCTTCGACAGCGGAAACAGGGGGCGCATTCGAGTAGGGCTGCCACTGCTTTACCTGCAGCTCTTCGGCAGATAGGTTTTTATTCTGGAAAATATTTACACCGATCCAGTAAAGGCTCTCCAGTGTGCGGAGTGAAGTTGTGCCCACGGCAATGACCGGCTTGCCCTGGTGCCTCAGCAGGTTGTTAATGAATGACGTTTTCACTTCGATTATTTCGGAGTGCATGTCGTGTTCCGCGATGGTTGTGGACTTTACCGGTTTGAAAGTTCCGGCGCCCACATGCAGCGTAACGGCATCGCGCGAAATTTTTTTCTGTTGCAGTTGTTCAAGCACGCGCGGAGTAAAATGAAGTCCGGCGGTAGGTGCGGCAACGGATCCTTCATGCCGGGCATAGATCGTCTGGTATCTTTCTGCATCAGACGGCTCGGGTTGCCGCTTAATGTAGGGCGGCAAAGGGATTTGTCCGGCGAGGTGCAATATTTCTGCAAACGATTTATTTCCGGGTGTCCACGACAACCGGATGATGAAGCCATCCTGTTCGCGGCTGGCGATTTGCGCCACAACAGCAACATTATTCTCCAGCTTTTTTTCAAGGGCCAGGTGGTTGGGCCACGACGAGGCGTTGCCCACCATGCACTTCCAGTACACCGATCCTGTAGCAGCAAAAGCCGTTGTGACATCAGGATAACGGGCATCGGGTTCAAGGCAGAATATTTCGATTTTTCCGCCAGAGGGCTTATAAAAGATCATGCGGGCCTCTACCACTTTGGAGTCGTTGGTTACCAAAAGGGAAGTGGCGGGCAGGTGATTGGCGATGCAGCGAAAAACGTCCTGTTTTATGGCGAAGTTTTCATAAATGAGCAGCTTCGAATCGTCTCTGTTGGGCAGGGGAAATGATGCGATCCGGCTGGATGGCAGGAGATAGTTGAAGTCGTTAATGGAAAGGTTCAGCATATAGTTAATAACATCCAATTCACAGTGATTCACAGGTAATCCACAGCCAAATATGAGATTTTTCGTGCGGTTTCGTCTGAAGCTCAGGCTGGTAGAGGCTTTTGCCGCATTGGCTGAGTGTGGAAAAATTAAATATTTCCATTTCCCCGCCTCAAGTGGGAAAAAGTGTTATTTTGTGGTAATTTATGTATTTGTTGGTCAAATTTATTTATAAATGATTGGTTTTCTGGGTGAATATGAGGCAACAGTTGATGCCAAAGGCCGCTTTTTGCTGCCTGCCGGCTTCAAAAGGAAGTTGCCCGAGGGCTCACCCGGGACCTTTGTGATCAGCAGGGGGTTTGAAGAGTGCCTTACGTTGTATCCCATGGCAACATGGGAGCCGCTATATGAACAATTAAGCAAGCTGAATGATTTTGAGTCGAAAGTACGTGATTTCAAAAGATATTTTCTGAACGGGGCAACGGAAGTGGAGATGGATACGGCGGGAAGGTTGTTGATACCGCCAAATCTGAAACAGCACGCAAGCATAGGGAAGGATATTATACTGGCAGGATATACGGGCAAAATAGAAATATGGGACGTGAACAAACGCAAAGAGATCTTTGATTCGATCACCAGTGAACGTTTCAGCCAGTTGGCAAATGAAGTTTGGCCCTTTGGCGCGCAAATCTAACTGAACGAGCCATGATGAAGGAGCGTCAACCGGAATATCATGTACCGGTTTTATTGCAGGAAAGTATCACTGCGCTTGCCATTAAACCGGGCGGGGTGTACGTTGACTGCACGTTCGGCGGGGGCGGCCATTCCCGGGCGATCCTGGAAAGTCTTGGCAGCGATGGAAGATTGATAGCGTTTGACCAGGATGCCGATGCAAGAAAAAATTTGCCGGATGATGACCGCATTCTTTTTGTCCCGCACAACTTCCGCCACCTGCAAAGGTTCCTGCGGCTGCATAAGGCAGAAGCGGTTGACGGGATACTCGCTGATCTCGGTGTGAGCAGTCACCAGTTTGATGAAGGAGAACGGGGGTTTTCGACAAGAGCGGGGATGGCGGACCTGGACATGAGGATGGACAGGCGGCAGGAGCTGACGGCGCAAACGATCCTTTCTACTTACCCCGAACAAAAGCTGCATAAACTCTTTGAACAATACGGCGAGGTAACCAATGCGAAAACACTGGCACGCACCATTGCGGAAGGCCGAAGAACGGCGGCATTGAAAACGGTGGCAGATTTCAGGAATATGGTGTCGGCTGTGGTAAAGGGCAACCCGAATAAATATTTCGCGCAGGTTTTTCAGGCGCTGAGAATAGAAGTGAACGATGAGCTGGGTGCGCTGAAGGAAATGTTGCAGCAGGCGCCCGCGGTACTGGCGGAAGGCGGGAGAATAGCGGTGATCACTTTTCATTCGCTCGAGGACAGGCTGGTAAAAGTGTTTTTCAGGCAGGGAACTTTTGAAGATGACGGCGAGAAGGATGTATACGGTAATGCGGGTACGACGTCTTCATTGAAAGTCATCACAAAGAAACCCGTGGTGCCTTCGGAAAGAGAAATGAAACAGAATCCGAGGTCGCGCAGCGCAAAGATGAGAGTGGCGGAGAAGCGGGAGACGTGAAGCGGGAGACGTGAAGCGGGAGACGGGAGACGTGAGACGTGAGACGTGAAGCGGGAGAATATCCCCCGCTGGCGGGGGTGGCGCGGAGCGCCGGGGGTGGACAGCGAAGAAGAAGCAAACCAAATCCGCCTCACCCTTAAAAACTTAAAAAAAATGCAAGAAGAAACAACGATAAAGGAAACGCGTGCAGACTGGAAGCGCCTGCTGAATTACCAGTGGATCGTGAAAAATTTTCCTTTCTTCCTGTTTCTCTCGCTGCTTGCGGTCATTTACATCTATAACGGTCATTACGCAGATAAAACCGCGAGAAATATCAACAGTGTAAAAAAAGAACTCGACGAATTGCACTATGAATACAAAACACTGAAAAGTGAAGTCATGTTCAGAAGCAAGCAAAGCGAACTGGCGAAGGCAGTGGAACCTTTGGGACTAAAAGAATTAATGGCGCCGCCTGTTGTACTAACAGACAGCTCCGGCCAATAACCTAATCAATCAAACGCGCATTGGAAATTAAACGCGACATATTATGGAGAGTTTACCTGTGCTTCCTGTGCATCGTCGCCTTTAGTCTCGTGATCCTGGGCCGCGTATTCTACATCCAGAACGTGCAGGGCGAACACTGGAAAAAAATCGCCAGGCACCAGCAGCAGCGCTTCATCGAAATTGAGGCCGGCAGGGGAACCATCTACAGCGAAGACGACAATATGCTTAGTACATCCATTCCCTACTTCGACATCTACGTAGACTTTGGGGCGGAGGGACTGAGAGACAAGAACGGCAGGCGATTCAAGGAAAACCTGGACTCGCTGTCGCTATGCCTTTCGAGGTTGTTTCGCGACAAATCAACTTCCGCATACAAAGCAGAATTAAAGACGCAATACAGGAAAAAGAGCCGGTACCATCTCCTGAAAAGAAATATCACATTCGAACAATACAAGGTGCTGAGAGAATTTCCGCTGGTGCGCCTCGGTAAGAACAGGAGCGGTTTCATTGCGGAAGTGAACAACAAAAGGCTCAATCCTTACGGCCTGCTTGCCAACCGCACCATAGGTCTGTCGCGCGAATTTATTGACAGCGACGGCAAGATCAGGAATTCCAACGTGGGACTCGAAAACACGTACGACTCGATACTTAAAGGCGAAAGCGGAAAGAAGCTGGTGAGGTACATCGCCGGCGGCGTGTATGTTCCTGTTGAAGGATATGAAATTGAGCCGCAGGAAGGAAAAGATATCGTGACAACCATCGATGTGAATACCCAGGATATTGCCGAGAACGCATTGCTGAAAATGCTCGAAGAGAACGAGGCCGAGTATGGAACCTGCATCGTCATGGAAGTGAAAACGGGGAAGATCAAAGCTATCGCCAATCTCGGCAGGAGCAGCGATGGCTCGTATTGGGAAGATCTGAACTATGCGATAATGGCTTCCGAGCCCGGCTCCACGTTCAAGCTTGCTACTATGCTTGCGCTCCTTGAAGACAAAAAGGCCGATCTCAACGATCACGTGGATCTTGAAAAGGGCAAGTGGCAGGTGTCCAGAAGAACCGTTTACGACAGCGAACGGCACGATAAAACAAACGTTACGCTGAAACAGGCATTTGAATACAGCTCGAATGTGGGCATGGCAAAAATGGTGTGGTCGAATTATTCGAAGGAACCCCTCAAATACATTAACCACCTTAAGAAGCTTCACTTCGATGAATTTTCCGGAATTGACCTCGTTGGCGAAACGCGGCCGATCGTCAAAACGCCGAAATCAAAAACATGGAGCGCCACTACGCTTCCCTGGATGAGCTTCGGTTATGAAGTGCTGGTGAGTCCGCTGCAAACTTTAATGCTTTATAATGCCGTCGCCAACGAAGGAAAGATGATGAGGCCCTATTTGGTAAGCGAAATAAGGCAGGCCGGCATCACGGTAGAAAAGATTCAGCCGGAAATAGTGGAAGAAGCGATCTGCAGCGAATCCACGCTGGCAAAACTGCAGGAATGTCTTGTGGGCGTATGCAACGAATACGGCGGCACGGGATACCAGTTATTTAAACAGTCACCTTATCGCGTGGCAGGGAAAACAGGAACGGCGCTCGTTGCCAACGGCAAAAGAGGCTATGCGGATCATATTTACCAGTCGTCGTTTGCCGGATATTTTCCTGCAAATGATCCGAAATATTCCTGCATCGTGGTGATCAAGAATAAGCCCTTCGCAAAAAAATATTATGGTGCATCCGTTGCCGGTCCTGTTTTTAGAGAGGTGGCCGACAAGCTGTATGCATTGAATGCAAACCAGGAAAGAGGTAAAAAATTCCAGGCCGTACCCGATAGCTCCGATTATCTGTACGCCGCATCCGGAAAGGACGTGAAATTAATATTGAACAGAATCGGGATGAGTTATGCGGATTCATCCGATAAAAGTGGGTTTGCCATACTGACGGCTGAAAATTATACACCAACGATAAAAGATAAGAACATCGCAGGCAACAGGATGCCTGACGTGAAGGGGTTGGGATTGAAGGATGTGCTGTATGTACTGGAAAGTAAAAAAGTAAGAGTGCTGGCCAAAGGCAAGGGAAAGGTCAGCAGTCAGTCTGTCGATGCCGGGATGCCTTTGGCAAAAGGGCAAACGGTAGTCGTTGAACTTAACTGAAAGATTGATGGCATTATTGCAGGACATATTATTTAAAGTGAAGATCCGCTCGGTGCACGGAAGCACCTCGGTTGAGGTCAACGATCTGCAGACAGATTCGCGGAAAGTAGCTGCGGGTGGCGCTTTCATTGCCATCAAAGGCGTTGCCGCCGATGGTCACCTGTTCATCGGCCCGGCAATAAACAATGGGGCCGTTGTTATCATTTGCGAGGAGATGCCGGGTGAGAAAAGAGAGGGAGTTACTTATGTACAGGTCGAAAATTCCGGTGCGGCTGCTGGTTACATGGCGCACAATTTCTTTGGGCAACCGTCAGAAAAAATGACGCTGGTAGGTGTAACCGGAACAAATGGAAAGACGACTGTTGCAACGCTCCTTTTTAAATTGTTCACGAGCCTCGGCTATACATGCGGCTTGTTAAGTACCGTGCAGAATCACGTAGGCAAGAGGACCGTGGAGGCGACGCATACCACGCCGGATGCCATCAGCCTGAATAAATTGCTCAGCCAGATGGTGAATGAAGGGTGTACGCACGTGTTTATGGAAACGAGCTCGCATGCGATACACCAGAACAGGATAGCAGGACTGGCATTTGCCGGTGGCATTTTCACCAACATCACGCACGACCATCTCGACTATCATGAAACTTTTGAAGAATATATCAGGGTAAAGAAATCGTTTTTCGATTCGCTCGGCTCATCGGCCTTTGCTATTTCCAACGCCGATGACAAGAGGGGCCCGGTGATGGTGCAAAACACCAACGCAACAAAATTTTATTACAGCTTAAAAACAACTGCCGCATTCAAAGGGCGAATACTGGAAAACGGCCTGACCGGTTTGCTGATGAATATCAATGACCAGGAAGTGCACTTCAGGTTGATCGGAGAATTCAATGCCTACAACCTGCTGGCTGTTTACGGAGCTGCCATTTGCATGGGAGAGGATAAAGACCAGGTATTGCTCGAGCTGAGTGCGATGACCGGCGCGGAGGGACGGTTTGAATATTATCTGTCGCCGAACGAAAATGTGATGGGCATCATTGATTACGCGCACACCCCCGACGCGCTGGTGAACGTGCTGGGCACCATTCAGAAATTAAGAAAGGGCCACGAAGCGGTAATCACCGTGGTGGGATGCGGCGGCGACAGGGATAAAACAAAAAGGCCGGTGATGGGAAAGGTGGCGTGCGAGTTTAGCAACAGGGCCATATTCACGTCCGATAATCCGAGATCGGAAGATGCCTTGCAGATTTTAAAGGATATGGAAGCGGACCTGAACACGGCCGAACGCAGAAAATTTATTTCGATAGCAGACAGGAAGGAGGCGATCAAGACGGCGGTGAGTTTTTCAAAGGCGGAGGATATTATACTGATTGCAGGGAAGGGCCACGAAAAATACCAGGAGATAAAGGGCGTGAAGCATCCTTTCGATGATAAGGCGGTGTTGTTGGAGATGTTTGCGTTGTTGGGGAAGTAGGAAGTAGGGAGTAGGGAGTGGGGAGTGGGTTTTTATTGGCGATTGCCGAACAAAAAAAGCTTTTAAAACCATATGCTATATCACTTATTTGAATGGTTCAGGGATGAAGGGATAAAATTTCCCGGAAGCGCCCTCATGCAATTCATCACTTCGAGGGTGATGATTGCAGTGATCCTTTCGCTGGTGATATCGGCTTTGTTTGGAAAAAAGCTCATCAACATCTTGTTAAGAAAGCAGGTGGGCGAATCGGTGCGTGAGCTGGGCCTGGCAGGTGAAGAGCAAAAGAAGGGGACGCCAACGATGGGAGGCATCATCATCATCCTTGCGATTTTGATCCCGACACTGCTGCTCGCAGATTTGACCAAAGCATACATCCGGCTGATGATCTTCAGCACCATTTGGCTGGGCATTATCGGATTCATTGATGATTATTTGAAACTGCGCGCCAAAAGGATAGCGAAAGAACAGGGCGTGCCCTATAAAAAAGGCGACAAGGACGGACTGGCAGGATGGTTTAAAGTTTTGGGACAGGTGGTGCTCGGGCTGGTGGTGGCGGCAACGCTCATTTTTAATGGCAATACCCAGGTGTGGAGAGAATATACGGGAGAGATGAACGACAGCATACAGGTGATCAAACGCGAGCTCGACGGAAAACAAAAATTATTTGTGATACCCGACAAGCCCATCACCACGATACCTTTTGTAAAAGGACACGAGTTCAATTACTCGAAGCTGTTGCCGGCAGCGGTAAGGGGCTTTACCTGGATATTGTATGCACTGGTGGTGATATTTATTATTACGGCGGTGTCGAACGGTGCGAACATAACCGACGGTGTGGATGGATTGGTAACGGGAACGAGTGCGATCATCGGAACGTGCCTTGGCATATTTGCGTATGCCAGCGGCAACCTGCGGTTCGCCGAATATTTGAACGTGATGTATATCCCCAATCTTGGGGAACTATCCATATTCATTGGCGCGATGATTGGGGCATGCGTAGGTTTTTTATGGTACAACGCATACCCGGCGCAGGTGTTCATGGGCGATACGGGCAGTCTTACGTTGGGAGGCATTATTGCGGCGTTAGCTATAATCGTTAGAAAGGAACTATTGATACCTATATTCTGTGGTGTTTTCCTGGTCGAGAATTTAAGTGTGATGATCCAGGTCACTTATTTCAAGTACACGAGGAAAAAGTATGGTGAAGGCAGAAGGATCTTCCTGATGAGTCCGCTGCACCACCATTACCAGAAGCTCGGGTACCATGAAAGTAAAATAGTGACGCGTTTCTGGATCGTAACGATTTTCTGTGTGGCGTTCTCGATCGTAACACTGAAGATCAGGTAAGACGATATGAAACGGCTTACTGAAAAACCCATGTTCTCTTTTAAAACCGTGTTCTGAAAAACCACCTGTGAATGATGAAAACCGAGGTGGTCGAAATTTCAAACTACCGAAAAACCCCCTTAATCCGGAACCCTGAAATCATTTTAGGAGATGAGCAAACGTCTGGTAATACTTGGCGCCGGGGAGAGTGGCGTGGGTGCGGCATTGTTGGGACAGCAGCAAGGGTATGATGTTTTTGTGTCGGACGCATCGCCGATAAAAGACAAATACAGGAAAGAGCTGGAGGATAACAATATCGCGTTCGAGGAAAAGCAACACACGGAAGAAAAGATACTCGATGCGGGCGAAGTGATGAAGAGCCCCGGAATACCGGACAAGGCAGCAATAGTGAAAAAGATAAGGGCGAAAGAGATTCCGGTGATCAGTGAGATAGAATTGGCGTACCGTTTCAAAGGCAACAGCAGGATCGTAGGGATAACCGGAAGCAATGGAAAGACGACAACCACATCGCTGATTCATCACATGCTTACAACAGGGGGAGTTGAATGTGCGCTGGTGGGAAATATCGGTTACTCATTCGCCAGGCAGGTGAAAGAAGATCCAAAGAAATGGTACGTGGCTGAAGTCAGCAGTTTTCAACTGGACGATATAAAAGAGTTTAGGCCGGATATAGCGATCATCACGAACATTACTGAGGATCATCTCGACAGGTACGATTATAAAGTTGAGCATTATATCAACAGCAAATTCCGCATCACTATGAACCAAACCAATGAAGATTTTTTTATTTACAGTGAGGATGACCCGGTGACCAGCAAGTATGTAAAAGAACATTCATTCCAAACTAACCTATTGCCATTCACCATGCACACAGCATTAAACCGGGGAGCATACATTATGAATGAACAGATGACTATTAAAACTACGGATGAGAAGATGCAGATGAGCGTTTATGATTTCACGCTAAAAGGCAAACACAATCAATACAATACCATGGCAGCAGGTTTGGCGGCATCCATTGTGGGAATCAGGAAATCAAAGATCAGGGAAGCGGTGCAGTCGTTCGAGTCGCTGGAACACCGCATGGAGTTCGTCGTGGCCATCAGGGGTGTTGATTTTATCAACGATAGCAAGGCAACAAATGTGAACAGTACTTGGTATGCGCTCGAAAGCATGAGAAAGCCGACCATCCTGATTTTGGGAGGCGTGGACAAGGGAAACGATTACCGCATGCTGCTCGACCTGGTAAAAGAAAAGGTAAAGGCGATAGTTTGCCTGGGTGTTGACAACACAAAAATTCATGAGGCCTTTAAGAATGATGTGCAGACAATTGTGGATACGTCGAGTGCCGGGGAAGCCGTAAATGCGGCGTTCAACATGGCGTCTCCCGGCGATGTGGTGCTGCTGAGCCCCGCATGCGCCAGCTTCGACCTCTTCAACAACTATGAAGACAGGGGCGATCAGTTTAAGAAGGCCGTGAGGGGGCTGTGAGCGGGACGGCAATCGGCAAATGATATCCCCGCTGGCGGGGGTGCCGCGAAGCGGCGGGGGTGAACAAAAACAAACGTAAATGAACGACTTCATCCATACACAAAAAAATCACTTCCGGGGAATCGGAAGCAGAACATCGGGCGACAAGGTCATCTGGGCCACCGTCGTGCTGCTGTCCCTGGTGTCATTGCTGGTCGTTTATAGTTCCACCGGGTTGCTCGCCTACAGGTATAATAAAGGCAACACCGAAATATACCTCTTCAAACAGGTGATGTTCATCACGGCCGGCGTGGGCATTATTTACTTCGCGCACCGGGTGAACTACACGCTTTATTCCAAGTGGTCGAGAATACTTTTCCTCCTGGCCATTCCATTGCTGATTTGGACACTGTTCTTCGGCGTAAGGCTGAACGAAGGAAGCAGGTGGATAAGATTACCCATCATCAACCTTACTTTCCAAACATCCGACCTTGCGAAACTCGCACTGTTCATGTATGTGGGCAGGCTGCTCAGCAAGAAGCAGGATGTGATCAAAGATTTTAAGAAAGGATTTCTTCCCATCATCATTCCTGTCGTCATCACATGCCTGCTCGTGGCGCCCGCCAACCTGTCGACCGCTTTGCTGATTGGTTCGACAAGCTTGCTATTGATGTTTATCGGTCGCGTGAGCGTTAAGCATATTGGCGCGACTATTGGTATTGCAGCTATACCGGTGGCGATACTCGTCATGATCGCCGTGGCCTATTATAATAAGGAAGAGGGTAAGTCGGAAGACCTGCCGGCGATTTTTGAAGTGGGACGTATGCCCACGTGGGTGAAACGGGTGCAGAATTTTATTTATGACGGAAAGCAGGATGACAAAGAAGAAAACTACCAGGTTAACCAGGCAAAGATCGCCATCGCAAAAGGCGGATTGATAGGGCTCGGCCCGGGCAACAGCGAACAACGGAATTTTCTCCCCCATCCCTATTCCGATTTTATTTATGCAATTATTATAGAAGAGTATGGAATGGTGGGTGCAGCGTTCATCATATTTATTTACCTGGTTTTTTTGTACCGAAGTATCAGGATATTTCGAAAATGTCCCTATGCATTCGGTGCTTTCCTGGCGCTTGGTCTCAGTTTTACGCTGGTGATACAGGCGTTGATCAACATGGCTGTAAACGTAAACCTCTTTCCGGTTACGGGCGTTACGCTGCCGCTGGTGAGCATGGGGGGCAGTTCGTTTTTGTTTACCTGCCTGGCCATCGGCATCATTTTGAGTGTGGCGAGAAACGTGGAGCAGAGTGAGGGGGCGGCGGCTGAACAGGCAAACGGCAATCGGCAATGGTGACTGAATGAAATGTATTACTGAAGAATGAGCAAGAAGATAATCATAGCAGGCGGAGGAACGGGCGGGCATATTTTTCCCGCGGTGGCCATTGCGAATGCTCTTAAAACGAAGGAGCCTTCGTTAACCATCCTGTTCATTGGAGCGAAGGGGAAGATGGAAATGGAGAAGATACCGCAGGCAGGTTATGAGATAAAAGGATTGGACATCGCCGGATTCAACAGGAGTTCTTTGATAAAAAATGTGGCCCTGCCATTTAAGCTGATGAAAAGCTTTGTACAGGTGGCAACAATTTTCAAAGATTTTCGTCCCGACGGTGTGGTAGGTGTGGGAGGTTATTCCACTTACCCGGTGCTGAGATATGCGCAGAACAAAGGGATACCGACATTCATCCATGAATCCAATTCGTTCGCAGGTAAGTCGAATATCCTTTTAGGAAAAAAAGCCACGAAGATTTTTGTATCGGGCGCAGGCATGGAAAAATTCTTTCCGAAGGAAAAGCTGCTGATAACGGGTAACCCGGTGAGAACCACGATTGCAGCAATGAATATTGATAAAGTGGATGCGATCAGGTTTTTTGGTCTCGAACCGCAAAAGAAAACGGTGCTCGTAACCGGCGGAAGTTTGGGTGCGAAGAACATCAACGAAAAAATTGCCTCAGCGATCGACGAATTCGGGAAACATGACCTGCAACTGATCTGGCAGGCGGGCAGGGCATTCGCGCCAACGGCGAAGCAAGTGTCGGAAGGGAAAGATAATATTTGGACGGGCGATTTCATTACACGGATGGAGTACGCCTTTGCGGCCGCAGACATTGTTGTGTCGCGATCGGGGGCAATGGCGGTATCGGAATTGAGCGTGGCCAGGAAGCCGGTGATATTCGTACCATTTCCGTTCGCGGCAGAGGATCACCAGACGGTGAACGCGAAGCGCCTTACAGAAAAACAGGCGGCACTGATGGTAACGGATGAGCAGGTGAACGACCAACTGATGAGCACCATCATCCAACTGGCGAAAGATGAAAACAAGCAAAACGAACTAAAAAAAAATATACGGGCATTTGCCGTAAAGGATGCAGACGAGGTCATTGCCCATGAAATATTGCGGACCATCCATGATTAAACTGGAAAACATACAGCGTATTTATTTTATCGGTATCGGCGGTATCGGCATGAGTGCGCTTGCGCGGTATTTTTCCTCCCATGGAGTGAGGGTCGGCGGTTATGATAAAACAGCAACGCGGTTGACGAAGGACCTTGAAGCAGAAGGTATTCAGATTGTGTATTCGGATGCGGAGGACCTTGCACCGAAAGATGCGCAACTGGTTGTTTATACGCCGGCGGTGCCGCCGGCGCATCCGCAATTGAACTACTACCGCGAGCACGATTACAAGGTGGTGAAGAGAAGCGACGTGCTTGGCGCCATTACGGAAAACAGTTTCAATATATGTGTGGCGGGAACACACGGAAAAACGACGATCAGCACAATGGTAGCTCATATCCTGCGACACACCGGCTATGGCTGCAATGCGTTTCTGGGTGGCATTTCCGTGAATTACAACAGTAATTTCTGGAGCAGCGAAAAAAATGTATGCGTGATCGAAGCCGATGAATACGACAGAAGCTTCCTGAAACTATCGCCCGATGTGGCAGTGATCAGCGCTATGGATCCCGACCATCTTGACATATATGGAACGGAACAGGTCATGCGCGATGCGTTCGTGCAATTTTCCGGAAAGTTAAAGCCCGATGGGCTGCTCGTGACCCGGAAGGGCCTGCCCAGGGAAAATGAAATGCATGCCAAACGCAGGTTGAACTACAGCTTCGATGATGTCACCGCAGATATTCATCCTGTCAACGTGAAGATGGAAGATGGTCATTTTCATTTTGACGTGAACATCAGCAATGACCAGGTAAAAGACGTGGAGCTGAACATGGGCGGGCTGCACAACGTAGAGAACATCAGCGTCGCCATTGCCATTGCCAGGCAATTGCGGATAGAACCGCAGCTCGTAAAGAACGCCGTCAGGGAATTCAGGGGAGTGAAACGAAGGTTCGAATACATAGTGAAGAAGAAGGACGTCGTGTACATCGATGACTATGCACATCATCCGCGCGAACTATCGGCACTTATCGGGAGCGCGAAAAAGCTGTTCAGCGGATTTCATTGCACCGTCATCTTCCAGCCGCATCTTTTTTCGCGCACGCGCGACCTTGCCTACGACTTTGCCAGAAGCCTTGATGAAGCGGATAATATTGTCGTACTGCCGATATACCCCGCAAGGGAGCAACCGATCGATGGCGTGACCGCTGAGACGATTACCGGCAAAATGAAGAATAGTCATGTGAGCATATTATCCAAACAGGAAATAGAAGGATATATAAAGAAAAAATTCGTCGCGCGAAACAGCAACAGCCGCGAGCTGGTGATAACAGCCGGGGCCGGCGACATCGATACATTGGTGGAACCTATTGGTGAACTGTTAAATGCAGCATCATGAATGCTACGAAGAACATGCGCCGCATCATCTTCCTTTGTTTCTGGCTGCTGGCAGGAACGGGAATCATTGTGCTGCTGATTGCCGCGGTGAACGCAAGGAGCCACCAGGTGTGCATGGGGTACGACATCAACATCAATGGGCGCGACAGCGGGCAATGGTTCATCGACAGAAACGACATCGTGGATGTGCTGACAAAAAATAAGTCCGTTGACATCAGGAATAAGCCCATCAAATCATTCGACCTGGGCAGTATCGAAACGAAGCTGGAAAAAGAAAGCTGGGTGAAGGATGCAGAGTTGTTTTTTGACAATGAGGGAATTCTGAAAGTAAAGGTTACGGAAA
>CAMPGT010000065.1 GCA_946885665.1 uncultured Chitinophagaceae bacterium
GCGGGGGATACCGTTGCGCCAGCGGGGGATAGGTGTCACTTCGCGGTCCCGCTATCCCCCTCTGGAGGGGGTGGTCCGACGAAGGAGGACCGGGGGAGGACATTAAAACTCAAAACTCGCCCATTGCCCACTGCCCACTGCCCATTGCCCATTGCCCACTGCCGTTTCCCCTTCTCACCACACAAGAAACATCAAATCCCTCATGGCATAACTTTTTATCCCATCCTCCTTATTCATCATTAAACCTCACCAATATGAACAATGATAAAACCGCTTTAAACTCTGCCCTGCAGGAATTCTTCGTCACTTCCCTCCAGGAAATGTACTGGTCGGAAGTGAACCTCGCCAATATGCTGCAAACCATGAGTGAATCGGCAAGCAGCTCGCAACTGCAAAAAGCATTCGACAAGCATCGCCAGCAAACACAGGAACACGGTAAAACCCTCGAACAGGTTTTCGCCCTGATGGCACTGCCACCCCAGGCCGAACCGTGCGTAGGATTGCAGGGCATCTTCGACGAAGGATGGCAGGTGATCGACGAAACAGAACCGGGCTCTGCGCAACGCGACGTTGCACTCATCATTGCCGCACAGAAAGTGGAGCACTACGAGATCGCTTCTTACGGCAGCCTGGTCACGCTGGCCAAAACCATCGGCCACAACGAGGTTGTTGACCTGCTGCTGCCGGTGCTGGCCGAAGAAAAGCAAACAGACGCGATCCTCACCAACATCGCGGAATCCGGCATTAATGCCGAGGCCACATCCGAACCGCCTGCCAACGCCCACCCGGCGCAAAATACGCTGTAAATAAAAAGCGGGATCTACTTCCCGCTTTTTTATTGCGTAAATTACACGGCTGTCAAATTATTGCTGTCGTCAAATAAACTACTATGGAGGTAAAGCTTGAACTCAACGAAAACGGGGAAGGTGGATTTTACATTAGAGAAGGTGATGATCAACTGGGAGAAATGGCGATCAGCATTTCCGGTAATTCACTGACCGTTTACCACACCGAAGTGTCGCCGAAAGCAGAAGGCAAAGGGCTCGGCAAAGTGTTGCTCGCCGCTATGGCCGACCATGCCCGCAAAAACGACCTGAAGGTGACGCCACTTTGCCCGTACGTGCATGCCCAGTTCAAACGCCACCCCGAAGAATACGCTGACATTTGGAACAAATAAACAACGGCAAGTTATTCACCATCTACTGCCTTTTTCAAGCTGTTATATAAAGTAACGATCTTCGTTTTCGGATCACCCTCACCCAAAGTTTCTATCGGCAGGTAGCCTTTATAGTCGGACGACTTAATAATTTTCACCAGCCGCTCAAGATCGGTAGGTACTTCTTTTCCTTTCACAAAAATCTTTTCCTTCACCTGCCAGTTTACCGTGCAGGGAATTGATTTTTCAATCTCTTCGTAAGGATCGTGAACACGATAGCTGCCGGTGTCGAGGATGAGTCCGAGCCATTCGGAATCAACGGCTTTGATCATATCAATTACCTGGCCGGCTGTTTGAATGAAGTCGTTGTGATTTTGCAACCCGATAACTACGCCGTGCTGCCTGCCATAGTCCACACACGTACGGATATCTTCCAGCATCCATGTCGTCACAGTTTCCTTGGAGATGTTTTCATTCTTCTGGTTGCCCGCAAAGATCCGGATAACCGGTGCGCCGATCTTTGCGGCCACTTCCACCCATTTCTTCACACGCTCCACCTCTTCATTTCTTTTCGCCTTATCTGCTAACGTAAAATCGTTGCGCACGCCTGTTCCGCTAATTTCCAATCCAAGATCAAAAGCCTTTCGTTTAATGGAAAACAGGTACTCATCATCGGGCACTTCGGGATAGCCCTTTATATAATAACCGGTAATGTCTACCGCATCGAATCCCGTTGCGGCGCAAAATTCAAGCATATCAAAAACAGACATGCTGCCCTTCAGCAGGGGGTCATTGAATGAAAACGCATTCAGGCTGATCTTTAACCGGTGCTTGTTTGGCGGCCGATGAATAGCCGCTTCGCTTTTATTAGCAATGGAAATAGCGGGAATGCCCATCATGGTGGCGAGGAAATGCCGGCGTTTAAAGCGGTGCATAATTTAAATTATGCCTTAAGTTCGTTATATTTATCCATACATTATGGAAACACAACACTTCTTCGCCCTTGCCTTCATTACGATGGCCATCTCCTGCACGGATCAGCAAACCGGCCAAACAGAAATTACGAAATGGAAGGATGATAAGTCCGCAGCCGTCTCCCTGACTTATGACGATGGCAGCCGCAATCAATTTTCAGTGGCATTGCCGATGATGAACAAGCTGAATATTCCCGCAACGTTTTTTATCATCACCGGCGAAGTGGAAGGGTCCGAATACCACGGTAAATTTATCGGCCGCCCCGTGGCGGATATTATTAAAGGAACCGCCGACACCCTTACCAACAAGGATAATTTTTTTGAACGCGCCTCTGCTATAGGATTTTTAGGATTGAAGGGTACACTCGCTTTTCACAGCGACGCAGGATCTTTATATGAAGCAGGAAAGGTGGAAGAGGCTTACCACCTGATAGATTCGGCCTATAAAAAGGTGCGCAGCGGAGCGTTTAAACCTGCAGGGAAAAACACCGATGAGGCGGTGCTCACCTGGCCGAAAATAAAAGAGTATGCAGCACAGGGTCATGAATTTGCCAGCCACACGGTCACCCATCCACGCCTGGCAGTACTCACAGAACCCAATATTGTTTATGAACTGGAAAAAAGCAAAGAAGAGATCGCAAAGCAGTTGGGAGAGGAATATACTTTTTCGGCAGAATGTCCGTACGGTACGGAAGACGAACGGGTGATGTCGTATGCATATAAAGTTTACTACGCACTTCGCAACCGTATGCCCGAAGATTTTTTAGGAGAGATCAGCAGGTCATCGAAAAGAGTGCCGGCTTCATTTGATAAGGAATACGTTCAGTACCAGCGTGGCGCCACTACCAAAACGCCGCTGCCCATGATGAAATCATGGGTGGATACCGTGCTGAAATATGACAACAACTGGCTCGTGCTTACGTTTCATGGTGTCGATGGCGTAGGATGGGAAGCGCTGCCCCACGACCTGCTGCAGGAATATTTCGAATATATTACTTCACATGACGATAAATTATGGATCGCCACTTTCGGTGATGCCACAAAGTATATGCGCGAAAGAATGGACGCGAAAGTAGATACAAAAGCAACTGACGGAAAGATCGAGGTAAACCTTACCCATTCGCTCGATAAATCCATGTACAACTTCCCGCTGACGCTGCGCACGTATGTACCTTCCGACTGGGAACAGGTGCGCGTGATGCAGGGCGGCAAGAGCCAGTCGGTGGCGGTAAGTAATAACGGCCAGGGAACCTTTGTGCTTTACCAGGTGCTACCGAATAGAGGAATTGCGGAGCTGTCGGTTATACCTTGATGTATATTTTCTTTTTATCCATCAGGTGTGCCACGAGCCACAATAAAAGAACAAAGCATATCGCGAACAACAATGAACCGTTTTCCGGCCTGCCGGGAAATTTCGAGGTAACGTCGTGATAGAACCATCCCCAGGGCGTAACATATTCATCAACACCCCGTGGAATATGAATAACGCCCAGCAATTTTGGAATGAGTCCGCTCAATGCATAAATAAACAATGCATTCTTGCCGAATACTTCAAAGAACCTGCTCCAGGCGCCGCGCTTTTGTTTTATTTCTACAAAATAGGCAAGCGTGCACAACAGCAATATTGCCAGACCGGAGGTGGCGAGAACAAAAGAGCTTGTCCATATTTTCTTATTGACCGGAAAAGTGAGGTTCCATAAATAGGCAAGGAACAAAATCCCGACGGCCCATACAAACAGCCTGGTGAGTGTTTGGTACAGCGAATCGGTTCCTTTGTTACGCAGTGTGTTGCCAACAAGAAAGCCGATAATTACCTGCACAATCGAAGGCAACGTACTCATGATGCCTTCGGGATCAAAAGGAATGCCTTCGCCATGATAAATGTGCGCCTCACCAAATGCCTGTATGTCGATAGCGGTGCCGAACCAGCCGTGGATGCTGTAGGGATCCGACGGGTTGCCAACAAGGCAAAGCATCCAGTACAGCAGCAGGATGCATGCGCCAATGACGAACGCACCCCGCGGCTTTGTGTAGTAAATGATCACCGAGGCGAAGAAGTAGGCCAGCGCTATGCGCGGCAGCACACCGAGAATACGTATCCCTCGCGTTTCGCCGCTGGCGGTTTGCCATGTCCACCCTTTAAAGATCACCTCGCCGTTCTGCCATTGAAAGAACGGGAACCAGTTGAGGAACCACGCAATGAGGAAAATGAGGATGGTGCGCGTCAGGACCTTCTTCCAGAATACGGCATCGCCGCCCTGTTGGAGCCGCGGCATAACGAATGCCATGGCGTTGCCCACAGCAAATAAGAAAAATGGAAATACCAGGTCGGTGGGAGTGAGGCCGTGCCATTCTGCGTGTTCGAGTGGAGAATAGATATGGGCCCAGCTTCCGGGGTTGTTCACGAGGATCATGAATGCGACGGTGGCGCCGCGAAAAACATCCAGTGAATAGTAACGCTGCTTGATCACCTTTGTAGGTTTTTATTGGTAATAGTATGTATGTCCGTATATATCAAACGCGCTGTCTCGCGTGTTGTTATCGAAGCGATTGAAGGTACGCCGCTACGTCTGCCAGTTGCTGTTCACTCATTCCTGTTACCGCCGGCCCGGGCATCAGGCTCCTGCTTTGTTTTTGTCTCGACGTTATCTCGTTCAGGGCTATCGCGTGTGTTTTTCCCGAAACATCTTTCATCAGGAGTGACTGTTTGTTTTCACCAATCACGAAACCAAACCACGATTCTCCGTTTTTTGTATTGACCAGCCACGGTTCGTAGGCTGCCATGATGGCGGCACTCGGATTCACGATGGCATCAAGTAAGCCGGTGTTGTCAAATTTTTTACTGATGTTGGTGAGTTCCGGGCCAATATTGTTGCCGGCATTCCCGATTTTATGACAGGATGAGCAATAGCTGGTAAAAATAGTTTTCCCGTTCGCTGCATTTCCTTGTAAGGAAGCGATGCGGGGAATGGAATAACTTTTCGCGGGGCCGCTTTGCTGAAAGTATTTTCCGGCCTGCACGCGAACGGCGACATTCGGATTGGTAAAAATAAATTCGCTCGCGGCGGGCATAAGTGATTGGGGAAATTTATTTTCTGCAGCAAGGCCAATCAGCATTTGACCGCCTATCGAATCTTTGGCCATTTCCCTCAACCGCGATTTTCTCGCACTGGGCGTTAAGCGTTCATCCAGCACTGCTTTTAATTTCGCCTTCATCACCGCCAGCGTTCGTTCGTAACCAGTGTTCAGGTGAATGTTCTTCCAGTTCAATAAATTCTGCCAGTCGTTTTGCTGGCGGAACGATAACCAGTACAAAGCCTGCTCCCGTACATCGGGCAGTTTATTTTTACCCAGGCTCACCATGGCCTGAGCTGCCTTTTTATCTTTAATAAACCCGATAGCCGTAATAGCGGATCTTCGGTCGGCGGCGCTTAATGAAGCGTCCGTTGCGCGTGCCACAAGATCGTTGAGTGCATTCAAAGGGTGAAGCCGCCACGCCAGCGAACTCATCTTTTTATCCCACTGCATTGGCGACTTTCCATTGGCCAATAATTGTTTGATCTCAGCATACATCTCTTCTTCATGGCCGGCAAATGCAGCGCCAAGCGCCTCGAGGTACCAACGGTCATCGCCGTCATATTCCTTCACCAGTTCCAGCAAAACCGGCTTTGTTTTTTCAAACGGCAAATCGCGCAGGGCAATGGCCACTTCTCTTCGAACGAATGAAGAAGGATCGCTTTGCAAACGCACTGCATAAGGCAGGATATCGTTTGTTACCACACGCAATGACCGAAAAGCAACGGCACGAATGTTTTCGTCGGGATCACCGAATAATTTTTCGGTCACTGCCACGCCTCTTGTGCCCAGTTGCGGCAACAGCCATATCGCCCTTGCACGTAGATACGGATTTTCATTTTTTACCAGGGAGATGACAGCATCAACGGCTGCATCCTGCTGTTTCTTCAATGCATGAAAAGCGAGGTGGCGCACGTTAACCGCGGGATTTTTCAGAGCCTCGATCTGGCCGGCCATCGTGCTGAGATCTATTTTTGGCGCCCGAAGTGTTTTGTTTTTCGGTGTGATGCGGTATATCCTGCCATAACCTTTTTTGTCCTGCATTTGATGGCCACCCACCACCGGGTCGTACCAATCCGCAACATACATGGCGCCGTCTGTACCCATGGCAACATCGCTGGGGCGGAACCATTTTTCCTGGTGGCTGTTGGCAGCGCTGTCGTTCCATTCATATAATGCGGTATCCTCTTTTATAGAAGTCATGAAGTTGCTGCGTTCTACCGGCAGGTAACCCGATTTTTCCCGCTTTAAATGATAACCAAAAATCACATTTCTTCCGGCATCCGCACTGAACAGCATGCCGCGATATTTTTCTCCCAAAGCATCGCCCTCATTCACTACGATACCTGTTGGTGCGCCTGCACCACTGCGATCGCCGGCGGGGATTGTTCCCGGATCTTCCTGGTGCCAGTGCGCCGTGAAAATGTCCTGGTCGGGACGTTGGTCTGCCTGCCACGTTCTCGTGCCATCTGTACTGAAATACCCGGCGTTGCCGCCCTCCATCAGCCACGTGGTGCGGCATGCCGATACTTCATCGTCATTATCGTTTTGCCAGAAGTTGCCATAGGAATCAACAGTCAGTTCGTATGCGTTCCGAAAGTTGTGCCCCAATACTTTTAATCCTGAACCGTCCGGTTGTATCCGCAGGGCCAATCCGCCCACCCATACTTTTCCATCGTCACTTTTCATGTTGCCCTCGTTGTGCAGGTTGTAAGGTGTGCCGCCGGTGTACACGCTGCCCGCGCGCAGTGTCCATCCGCTTTTATCCGTCACGATGTGCGGACCTGCGTTGCCCGTGTTGAAGTACCAGTTGCCATCGGGTCCCGCAAGCACTGCGTGCAGCGAGTGGTCATGGTCCCTTCCTCCGAAGCCGGTGAGAAAAATTTCTTTTTTATCGGGCCTGTCGTCACCATTTTCATCTGTATATACAATAAGATTGGGAGCGCACGACACCACCGTTTTATTGCCGAACACGCCTATGCCCAACGGTGACACCAAACTGGTGTCCTGCACGTACACTTTGGAAGAGTCGGCAACGCCATCGCCGTCGGTATCTTCGAGAATAATGATCCTGTCGCCTTTGGGGTGATGAAAGAATGCAGTGGAATCATTGTTGAAGTTCCTGTAGTTGACGGCTTCCGTTATCCAAATCCTTCCCCGCGCATCTACATCCATGTTGGTAGGATTATAGAACATGGGCGATTCGGCCCACAAGGTTGCTTCAAGGTCGTTGGGCAAATAGATCTGTATGTCGTGCGGCGATGTTTTTTTCGTTTCATTACAGCCCCAAAAAACCAGCGGCCATAATAAGCAGGATACGTAAACAGCTAATTTCATTTATTAAACAATTTGCGCAAATAACCAAGATTGTGGCGGTAGCTATCCAATACATTAGAACCTTTCGGAATGGATCCCTCGATCTGCATCCAGCCATCACCTTTGTACTTCGTGTCGTAAATAGCTTTGGCAACTTCTTTCCAATCGATCGTTCCCTGGTCGAGTAATAAACCGTTTTCTTTCATGTGCAGCTCACACACCATATCTTTTCCCAGTTTCTTAAATTCTGTAACGGTGTCGTGACCGGCATCGGCAGTGTTCCGGAAATCAAAATACACTTTCAGGCTGGGCGAGCCCACCTGCGAGATGACGTCCAAATGTTCTGCGGCGTTCAAATAAGATTCGATACCGAGAATAACTCCTTTCGCTTCTGCACGGGGTGCCACTTTTTTTAAAATATTGATGGCTTTGGCTTTGCGTGCATCATCATTCCGCAGGTCGCTGGCATTGAAAAATGCCAGCAATAAAACTTTAGTTTGCAGATGCGCCGCAGCGTCGATCGAATCCGTTATCCATTCTTCCGTCCTGGGATCTTCATGAAAGGGCACGCGGTTGAAAACGCCAAGCGCCAGGCTCGAGATGGCTATGCCTGTTTTCTTCGACTCGCGTAAATAATCATCCTGTACCGATTGCTTGCGTATATGCAGATCGTTCTCTTCACCGCCCATATCCACCATGATACCATCGGCGCCTATTTCCTTTGCCAGCGAAAAAGCGCCGATGTCGCTGCCTTTTCCTATCGACCAGTCGCACACACCGATCTTAAAAGCTTTTCGGGCGTTGCCCGAATCAAAGAACACCGGTAAAGAGGCAATGTGCGGCATGAACCCTGCAGAACCCAGGATGGAACGTTTGAGGAATCCGCGTCTTTTCATTTCTCAATATAATTAATCGCGCAACAATTACCAGTTATGGATCGAGCCATCCGGCGCCTGTAGTATCGGATGAGGAAACTCGGTGTTGGCGGTAATTTCCGTTACGAGCTTTGCCTTCTTCGGATCGAAGGCGATGCCCAATCCCGGTTTGGGGTTGAGATATATCTTACCCTTCTCATACAGCATGTAATCTTTATTGAAATACTCCGGCTGTTCGAAATGTCCGCCCGCCAGCTCGATCATGCACCTTGACGGGCTGCTCGAGCCCAGCGTATGTACCAGTGCCGCGGTAGAAAGGGGACCGGTAAAATGCGGTATCATGCCTGCGTAATGTGTTTCGGCGATGGCCGCAATTTTCTTGAACTCGGATATACCACCGGTGTTGGGCAGCGTTACGCGGGTATAATCGATCAGCCTGTTTTCGAGGAGTTCGTTAATGTCCCACCGGTCGCCGAACTGTTCGCCTACGGCGATGGGCACCTTCGTCATGCTGCGGATGGTTTTGTACACGCCGGGATTTTCGGAGCGTACGATGTCTTCCACAAAATACGGTTCGAGTTCTTCCAGGTGATCGCAAATTTTGATGGCCTCGGGTGTGTCAAAACGTGTGTGCAGGTCGATGGCCCAATAACCGTTGCCGCCAACGGCCTCGTCTATGCGCTTGCTAAGTTCAATCGTTTTGGTGGCGTTCTCATAAAAATCGAAGCGCTTGTCGCCATTGCCGCCTGTGGGGCCGATGCGGTAGCACCTGAATCCCGCAGCGATGCAATCTTTTGCGCGTCCTTCTTCGGTCGTGGCCTTCGAGGCGCCGTAACCCGTGGCATAGCAATCAACGTATTCGCGCGTTGAGCCGCCGAGCAGATCGTACACGGGCACATTCAGCGCTTTTCCTTTGATATCCCACAGCGCCATTTCCAATGCGCCGAGTGCATGAAGCTTTTCATGCCCGGGAGGATAGAACATGCCGCGATAGAGATTTTGCCACAGGTGCTCGATGCGGAAGGGATCGGCGCCGATCAACATGCGGGCACATTGTTCGATGGTATCCTTTGCGCCACCTTCACCAATGCCGATGATGCCGCCATCGGTTTCAATTTCAACGATGCCACGCGCCTGGTTGAACAGCGGCTTGTTGTAACCGGGAGCGCTGTAATACCTGATCTTTTTAATTTTCAACGATGAAGTTGCCGGTATTGCGGCGAACGCATGGCTGCTTTTCAGAATGGGAAATCCGGCGATAATACCGGCGGATCCCAAGATGGAATGTTTAAGGAAGTTTCTTCTTTCCATTAATGACGAGTTGATTAAGAGGAGAGAAGTTATACACTTTCGCGCTGAGAACATCATTTTCATCAAAAATTTTAACCGGGGCGCTAATACAAATATGACCATTGCCTGTATGAATTTGATGCATTGCAGACATTGAAGGCAGTTTTTCTTAAATTGATGCACACTTGCTATGACTATGAACAGAAGGTCGGCCCTAAAAAATTTAACGATTGTATCCGGTGGATTGATTTCGTTACCCGCATGGATGGTTTCGTGCGGTATTAGCGACAGTGATACACATCATTCTTCCTTCAACAAAAAAGAGCAGGAAACGCTTGCCGCGGTAGCCGATACGATTATCCCTGCGGGCACGGCAATAGGCGCGCTCTCCGTTGGCGTTGATAAGTTCCTGCAAAAATTACTCGACGACTGCTACGAACAGCCGGTTCAGGAAAGTGTAAAAAATCAATTGCATTCGCTCGATAACCTTGCTCAGAATACCCACAATAAAAATTTCAATAATTGTACACAGGAGCAGCGGCAGGCAATGTTGCTGAAGCTGGAAGGCTCCGCCAATAAAGACGAGAAGGATTTCTTTGAGCTGATGAAAAAGGAAACGATACGTGGATTCAGCACATCGCAGCAGGTGATGGAAGATTACCACGGTTACACAATAGCCCCGGGGCATTATTACGGATGCGTGCCCGTTCAATCTTAATAACATGCCAGGAACAACTGAAAGCAGAACGTTCGATGCGATCGTCGTTGGATCAGGCGCCAGCGGTGGCTGGGCGGCCAAGGAACTGTGCGACAAAGGACTTACAACACTTGTGCTGGAAAGAGGGCGCGAAGTGAAACACATCAAGGATTACCCCACTGCCTCGAAGGCGCCGTGGCAATTTGAGCACCGCGGCACCGTTGCCATTGCAGACCGCAAAGATTACCAGGGTGCACGCTACTTACGGGAAGAAACTTTGCAGTGGGCGTTGAAAGACGATGAGCAGCCGTTCATCCAGGAAAAGCCTTTTCGCTGGGTGCGTGGCTATCACATGGGTGGCAAGTCGTTGCTGTGGGCGAGGCAAACACAGCGATGGAGCGATTTCGATTTTGAAGGTCCGGCGAGAGACGGGTTCGCGGTTGACTGGCCCATTCGTTATAAAGATCTCGAACCGTGGTACGCATACGTCGAGAAATTCATCGGCATTGCCGGCAACAGGGACGGACTTGCAGTATTGCCCGACAGTGAAGTGATGCCCGCGTTCGAGATGAGCTGCATCGAGGATCACTTCAAAAAAGCCATCGCCTCGAATTATAAAGACAGGCATTTGATCAACGCGCGGTGCGCGCATATTACAGATCCACAACCTATACATATTGAACAGGGCAGGTCGAAGTGCCAGAACCAGGCGATGTGCAACAGGGGATGTGTGTATGGCGGCTATTACAGCAGTAATGCTTCTACCTTGCCATGGGCGATGAAAACGGGTAAATGCACCATCCGGCCGTTTTCCGTGGTTCATTCTATCATTTATGACGAGAAGAAAGGGAAAGCAACCGGTGTAAGGATCGTTGATGCAGAGAGTAAAGACCTCATTGATTATTATGCATCGGTGATCTTCGTGAATGCTTCGGCATTAAATTCAAACGCTATTTTATTGAATTCTGTTTCTGACCGGTTCCCGAATGGGCTGGGCAACGACAGCGGCGTACTCGGCAAATACGTGGCCTGGCACAACTACCGCGGCAAGGGCGGCGCATCGTACGATGGGCTCAAAGACAAAAAAACCGACGGCCGCAATCCCAGCCACAGCTACGTACCGCGTTTCAGAAATGTGCTGAAACAGGAAACGGATTTTCTGAGAGGCTATGCCATTGGCTTCGGCGGTGGCCGGGGCTACCACTCAGATACCGACATGATCGGCGATCAACTGAGAGAGAATATATTGCATCGTGAAATGGGCAACTGGCACATCAGCAGTTGGATGATGGGGGAAACCGTGCCGCTCGAAAAAAATCACGTGCGCCTGCATAAGGAGCTGAAGGATAAATACGGCATTCCGCAATTGATCGTTTCGTGCGAATGGAGCGACAACGACGACAAAATGGTCGAAGATTATATGGAACAAACGAAAGAAATGTTCGAGAAGGCAGGGTTCACCAATATTAAAGTTGAGGATACTAAATCGCCGCCGGGCGCCGACATTCATGAAATGGGCGGTGTGCGCATGGGGCACGACAGTAAAACATCGTTGCTGAACAAGCACAACCAGGTGCACCTGTGCAAAAATGTTTTTGTTACCGATGGCGCCTGCATGACCTCCACCGGCACGCAAAACCCTACTTTAACATTTATGGCGCTTACCGCGCGCGCAGCAAATTTTGCTGTTGAAGAATTGAAAAAAGGCAATATTTAAAATAAACATTCATGAAACGTTTCGGAGTTCTTTTATTAGTCGCGGCATTATGTGCGGATTCGCCATTCATTTTTGCACAAAGCGGTAAACCGCTGTACACAGCGCCACTGGGCGTGCAGGCTTTTACGTTCCGTAAAAGCTTTCCTATAAGCGTGGAAAAAACCCTCGACACGATAAAGATGCTGGGCTTCACAGAAATAGAAGGTGGCGGCGGACGAATGCCTCCCGAAGAATTTAAGCGGTTGTGCGAAGAAAGGGGCATCAGCATCCCTGCGACCGGCGCCGGCTTCGAACAATTGATGAGGTCGCCGGATTCGGTTGCCATGAAGGCGAAGGCGCTGGGCGCCAAATTCGTCATGTGCGCGTGGGTACCGCACAAGAAGGGAGCATTCAACCTGGACGATGCCAAAAAAGCGGTGGAGGTTTTTAATAAAGCAGGAAAGGTGCTGAAGGAGCACGGCATCACTTTTTGCTATCATGCGCATGGCTACGAGTTCCAGCCCTACAAAAACGGTACGCTCCTCGATTACATTTTTGAGAACACTGATCCGCGGTATGTATCGTTTGAAATGGATATTCTGTGGGTACATTTCGGCGGCGGAGATCCTGTTAAGCTGATGAAGAAATACGGAAGCCGCTGGAAACTGATGCACCTGAAAGATTTGAAAAAGGGAACACCAAAAGATCTGACCGGCCTCACTTCCGAAGAAAACGACGTTCCGCTCGGCACTGGTGAACTGGATATTCCCGCTATCCTGAAACAGGCCAAAAAGATCGGTATCAAACATTACTTCATCGAAGATGAAAGCAATAACGTGATGGGACAGGTGCCGGTAAGCATTTCTTATCTTAAGAGCCTGAAACAGTAACCATCTTTTTCCTCTTTTTATTGAAGGCGGTTCCGTATTCATTAACATGGACAATGGTTCGGCGCACAAGAACTGTGGGCCGCAAGCCGTTACGCCCTGATTCGGGGAGGGCGTCGATTTATCATCGGGATTACCGCTATTAGCTTTTAATTCGATAAATTGAATGAAGATGTGCTTATTTCCGAAATGAAGTATGTAAACATTATAAACCAATTAAATCTTCATTATGGCAGAAAACAAAACTAAACTGGGCCGCAGGGATGCCGTCAAACTTTTCGGCATGGGATCGGCGGCCGGGCTGCTGGGAATTCTTGGTGCGCCAATGAGCGCCGAAGCAAAAGAAGAAGAGAGGTCGAAGAATACTTACGCAAAAAATATGAAGCCGGTGACGATCAGGGCCGTCAAGGCCATCGGCACCGCACCGCGCGGTTCGAACCTCGTGGTGGTAAAAGTGGAAACCTCCGAACCCGGATTGTATGGCCTGGGCTGCGCCACGTTCACACAACGCGCCGAAGTGGTGGTAACGGCCATCAACCGCTACATGGGCGATTTCTGCATCGGCAGGAACGTAGATGATATTGAAGACATCTGGCAGGCATTCTTTGTGAGCTCATATTGGCGCAACGGGCCCGTATTGAACAACGCCATCAGCGGCCTCAACCAGGCGTTGTGGGACATTAAGGGCAAGCGTGCAAACATGCCCGTGTACTCGCTCCTCGGCGGAAAAGCCAGGTTTGCGGTTGATTGTTATGCGCACGCCGATGGAAAAGATCCGCAGGAGGTGATTGCCCAGGTGCAAAAATTTATGGCAGACGGTTTCAGGCACATCCGGATACAGCAGGGCGGTTATGGCTCGCTGTTCATGGCCAATCAACCCGACTTCAAAGAGGCCGGCTTTGGAAAGAGCAGCGACCAGCTCATCGATCCGCGCGCTTATGTGCTGGCCATGCCAAAATTGTTCAGGGAAGTGAGAAAGGCCTGCGGTGAAGAGGTTCAATTGCTGCACGACGTGCATGAACGTATACAGCCGCAGGATATCATCAACATGCTGCGGAAGCTTGAAGAATACGATCCGTATTTTATCGAAGATCCGCTGTCGCCGGAAAACAGGAGCTGGTGGAAGCAGTTGCGTGCCAGCACTACAGTTCCTATCGCCATGGGCGAGCTGTTCAACAACCAGAACGAGTTCCTGGAAGAAATGGCCGATCATTCGTTCGATTATATTCGTTGTCACATCTCGCAGATCGGCGGCATCACACCGGCTATGAAGATTGCACACCTCGGCGAGCTCTTCAACGTTAAATCTGCGTGGCACGGCCCCGGCGATGTTTCGCCCGTTGGACATGCAGCCAATTGCCATATTGACCTTAATATCTGGAACTTCGGCATCCAGGAATCCATCTTCTTTTCCGACCAGGAAAAAGAGGTGTTCCCCGGTGCGCCAACGTTGAAGAATGGCTATATGTTTGTAAACGAAGCGCCGGGTCTTGGTGTGGATATCAATGAAAAACTCGCCGCTAAATACCCGATTAATAACAACGCCGGCCGGTGGATCATTCGTAAAAGGGATGGAACCATCGTCAGGCCCTAATAAAAAAATGCCGATATGAGGAATAAGATATTACTCGCCTGCCTGCTTTTTGCCTTCGGCTGGACGGCTCCGCCCGATCCGCCGGAGGCCACTATCTCGAACAAGATGGTTACAGCAAAGCTGTACCTGCCCGATGCAACGAATGGTTACTACCAGGCCACGCGTTTCGACTGGGCAGGATTAGTGGCCGACCTTGAATACAACGGACACCGGTTTTTTGAAAAATGGTTCGATAAGTATTCACCGAAAATTCACGATGCCGTTATAGGGCCCGTCGAGTCTTTCCGTCCGCTGGGTTATGATGAGGCTGAGACCGGTGGACGTTTTATCGTGATTGGTGTTGGCGCGCTACGCAAGCCGGCTGATGTTGGCAAAGAGTATAATTCGTTTAGGCTCTATGACATCATCGACGGGGGAAAGTGGACGGTCAAAAAGAAAAAGGACCGCGTTGTATTTCAACAGGTGCTGAAAGATCCGACGGGTTACGCGTATGTATATACGAAAACTTTGAAACTCGTGAAGGGAAAGCCGCTGCTGGTGTTAGAGCACAGCCTGAAAAACACCGGCAGCAAGAAGATTGAAACGCTGGTGTACAACCACAACTTTCCGGTGATCGACGGCGAACCTTCCGGTCCCGGCATGAAAGTGATCTTTCCTTTTGAAGTGAAGGGAGAGGGCAAGGGTTTCGGTACCATCGCCGAAACCCGCGGCAATGAAATTGTTTTTACCAGGAACATTCAAAAGAATGAATCCGTTTTCAGCGAAGGACTCGAGGGATTTGATAATTCACCGGCAGGGTATGATTTTAAAATAGAAAATCAGAAAACAGGCGCAGGCATGCATGTTACCGGCGACACGCCGCTGGAAAAACTGGTGTTTTGGGCATCTTCCACTACCATCTGTCCCGAGCCTTACATCAGGATAGCGGCAGCGCCCGGCAAAGAGGTTACCTGGAACATTAACTATGAGTTTTACACGAAATAAATTTTAACCCATTGAATATCCTGATACCGGCGGTTTGCATGTTGCTAATTGCCGGCTGCCGCAGTGAGCAGAAAACGGGCAATGAAGACTGGCCCAATTACGGGGGCAACAAGGCAGGCAATCGTTATTCGAT
>CAMPGT010000066.1 GCA_946885665.1 uncultured Chitinophagaceae bacterium
ATTCAGATAGCGGATGAAGTCAAGGAGTTAGGTTCATATAAGGCAACGATAGATTTTGGCAATGGCAACAGCACCGAGCTTGAATTTGAAGTTGTAGGTGAATAAATCGCGGCGAAAATCTTTTCATTTTACAGGTAAGGAATATGTTTACTTTCAAATAAAATATTCCTTATCTTCATTTTAGATTACTGTAGTTAGTTCTCTTGTTCTGTAGTGTCTTACCTCAATCCGGTTTCCTCAGTTCATTGTAGCAACTACTCTCATAATCGGATTAAAGAACTTAAAATCAACAGTTACAATGAACATTTACGTAGGCAACCTCTCCTGGCAAATGACCGATGAGGATTTGAGAACCTTATTCGAGCAATACGGTTCAGTTACATCCGCTAAGATCGTCAAAGACAAAGTAAGCGGCCGCAGCAAAGGTTTCGGTTTCGTTGAAATGCCTGATGAAACGGAAGCGCAGAATGCACTGAGCAGCCTGTACGAATCTGAAGTTCTGGGCCGCAAGATCATCGTTAATGAGGCTCAGCCCAAACCCCAGGGAACTGGCGGCGGAGGCGGCGGATTTAAAAAGAGAAGCTTTGGCGGAGGCAACTCCGGCGGCGGCGGCGGTTACAAAAAGGGCGGCTTCAACAGAGGCGGCGGTGGCGGATATAACAGAGATTATTAATCAACCATTTATACCTTTTACGTCTTTAAATCCTTCCGGCCAGCCCGGAAGGATTTTTTATTTTTCGTCTCGCACACACAAGAAAGTCATGATTTTGCGTTAATAGGTTCAGTCCGGATTTGTCCGAATTATTTCAACGGATCCCAGACCACTGAAAACTAAAATCTAATATCCATGAAGCAGGATCTACCCCGTTCTGTCTGGAAATGCTGTGTGCTCTCTTGCCTTACTCTTTTTTCCCTTTCGTCTTTTGGGCAAATGACCGAATCTTCTTCCTTCATGGAAGCAGGCATCACCGTTGGCCCGTCCAACTTCCTCGGCGACCTTGGAGGTAACATGGGCAGGGGAACAAAATTCATCAAGGATAACAACTTCCCCATGACGAAACTCACATTCGGGGGATTTGTGACCTACCAGCCGAATGAGCTGTTCGGGTTTCGCCTTGCCCTTAACTTTGGCTCGCTCGAAGGAGATGACGCCATCATCAAAAGCAAAGGCGGCCTTGAAGAAGCACGTAAGATCCGCAACTCCAACTTCCGTTCGAAGTTCACAGAAGCATTATTGGTAGCCGAAGTTTACCCCACGGTATTCCTTGAAGAAGACCCTTCAGATGTTTACAAAAAACTAAGGCCCTACGTTCTTGCCGGTATCGGTGGCTTTCACTTCAATCCCGAAGGATTCGATCCCGTTAGCAACCAGTGGGTGCAACTGCAACCGCTGCACACGGAGGGACAGGGCTTCGCTGAATATGCCGAAAGGAAAGATTATAAGCTGACACAGATGAACCTGCCGCTGGGCATCGGTATCAAATACTTCCTGAATGAAACGGTCAACCTGAGCTTCGAGATCGTTCACAGGAACACGTTTACCGACTACATCGACGACGTAAGCACCAACTACATAGACCCCGCATTGTTCTATAATTATTTGCCTACATCACAGGCCGCGTTGGCCGCACGCATGGCAAATAAATCGGGAGGAGTATTTGGTGATGGCAACAAGCGCGGCACGGCCACAAACAATGATGCTTATTATTCAGCAGGATTTAAACTGGGCGTTCGCCTGGGCGGCAACAGCCGCTATGGCAACTCAACAAATTGTCCGATAAGATTCTGAGGTTGATTGAAAATATATGTTGATCCGTACCCTTTTTCAATTAACTAACGAGCCAATGAAATTACTTTTACCCAGGATCATCCTCACCCTTATCGCTATTATGTTTCTTGTATTCGCGCTGATGGTCTCCACAGGATCATACGCCGCTTATGCAACACCGTTAAATCAGCACGGCAAGTATTCTGATTCTATCCTCATCTACAAACAAGTACTGAACAAGTCGTACAAGATCGGTTTATACCCCGATGCTGCGCAGAAGGTGGTGTTCTTTACAGTGAAAGGGTCTGAAGGAAAAGTGTACCAGCTCTATATTTTCGACCTCGAGGGAAACCTTGTTAAACAATCCGAAATACGCAACAGGCAAACATCATACGTCAGTGAAATGGAGAGAGGGACCTATGTGTTTGATGTTTTTTGTGACGACGATAAGATTGGCAATGGACAGATTGCCGTACGATAAAATGATTAAATGTTAAAACCAGTAAGCAGCAGGGAAATTTTTAAAATCTAAATATCCGGTTGAGTCAAACCTGGTCCGTTCCCTATAATTTCCAAGTACCCTGATAACAAAGATTTTCTTAATCACTTCCTGCTATTGCTTATTGGATTTTAAGAGTTAAAAGTTAAAACCGTCTCCCGTCTCCTCTTTGCCCTTTGCCGAACCTCACCCCCCCAGCTCACTCTTCAAAAACCTGCCCGTATGGCTTTCCTTCACTTTAACCAACTCTTCAGGAGTTCCTTCAAATAGTATTCTCCCTCCCCCATCTCCTCCTTCCGGACCGAGGTCAATAATGTGATCCGCGACCTTTATCACATCGAGGTTGTGCTCGATCACCAGCACGGTATTGCCCCTGTCAACAAGCTTGTTCAACACGTCGATCAAGTGCTGTATATCCTGGAAATGCAGGCCCGTAGTAGGCTCATCGAGAATGTAAAATGTTTTGCCGGTATCTTTCTTCCCCAACTCCGTCGACAGCTTCACACGCTGCGCCTCTCCCCCGCTTAACGTAACCGCCGACTGGCCGAGCGTGATGTATCCCAGCCCTACTTCCTGCAGCACTTTTATTTTACGGTAGATGTACGGCACAGCCGAAAAGAATTCAACGGCCTCATCAACCGTCATGTTCAACACATCACTGATGGATTTGCCCTTGTAACGAATCTCTAAGGTTTCGCGGTTGTACCGCCGGCCGTTGCACTTCTCGCAATGCACATACACATCCGGCAAAAAATTCATCTCGATCACGCGCATCCCGCCACCTTCACACACATCACATCTTCCACTCTTTACATTGAACGAAAAGCGCCCCGGCGTGTAACCACGAATCTTTGCTTCGGGAACCGAAGCAAACAACGTGCGTATATCGGTAAAAAATCCGCAATACGTTGCAGGATTACTTCTCGGCGTACGGCCAATCGGCGATTGGTCCATTTCAATCACCTTATCAATGGCCTCGAGCCCTTTGATAGATTTATGCTCCAATGGCGACGTTCGTGAATTATACGCGTGCTGGCTAAGAATGGGGTACAAGGTTTCATTGATGAGGGTTGATTTGCCACTGCCGCTCACACCGGTCACCAATATCAATTTACCCAGCGGAAATTTTACATTCACGCCGCGCAGGTTATTACCATTCGCGCCTTTAAGCTCTATAAACCTGCCATTACCTTTTCTTCGCCGGGCGGGAACGGCAATTGTTTTCTCGCCAAATAAAAATCGCGACGTTTCCGAACCATTGGCATAAAGTTTATCCGGTACACCTGATGCCACAATGCGGCCGCCATGCTTGCCGGCCAACGGACCAATGTCCACCAGGTGATCGGACGCCAGCATGATGTCTTTGTCATGTTCAACCACCAGCACACTGTTGCCAATGTCTCTCAGGTTTTTCAGCGCGTCTATCAACCGTTTATTGTCGCGCGGATGCAAGCCGATGCTGGGCTCATCAAGAATGTAGGTAATGCCCTGCAATTGCGAACCAATTTGCGTGGCCAGCCTGATACGCTGCGATTCGCCTCCGCTCAGCGACCTGGCCGGCCGCCTAAGCGTAAGATAATTCAGGCCCACATCCAGCAGAAATTGCAACCGCTCGCGTATTTCCTTCAGCACATCTTTCGCTATCGTTCGCTGCTTGTCGCTAATTCTGTCTTCAATGTCAGTGAACCACACCTGGAGCTTGTCGAGATTGAGTTCACTCAATTCAGAAATGTTCTTTCCATCGAGCTTGAACCAGAGGCTGTCTTTCCTCAGCCGCGCACCGTTACATTCGGGGCAGGTTTTCAGTTCCATAAACTGCTCCACCCATTCTCTCACCGAATCACTCGTGCCACCGCCGAACCAACGCTTCAATTGCGGAATGATGCCCTCGTATTCTTCCGCATATACGTTTCCGTTGGTCTCCGTATCGGAGTAGTCGAATTCAGCCGTGCCGGTTCCCTCTTCATTTCCGTATAAAATAACGTTGACGGCCTTCTGAGAAAGGTCCTTCACCGGCTTGTTGAGGTCTATCTTATATTTTCTCGCTACCTGTTGCACCTGCCGGAAGGAATACGCTTCGCGCGCTTCTCCCAACGGTACGAAGGCGCCCTCGTTGATACTGTACCCATCATCGGGCAGCACGGCTTCCATGCTCACCTGGTAAATATCGCCAAGGCCCTTGCAGGTGGGACAATAACCGTACGGCGAGTTGAAAGAAAAGGAATTGGGAGAAGGCTCTTCGTAGCTGATACCCGTGTCTTCACACATCAGCTCGCGACTGTATTGAACAGTTTTGTTCAAATCGTTGAGGAGAACAAACATGAGGTCCTTGCCTGTCTGCAATGCTTTTTGCACGCTCTGCGCGAGGCGCAGTTTCATGTCTTCGGTCACTGCCAGCCGGTCTATCACCACTTCGATGTCGTGTATCTTGTAGCGGTCAACCTGCATCTTTGCAGCGAGGTCCTTTATCTCTCCATCAACACGCACTTTGAGGTATCCTTTTTTGCGGATGTCTTCAAACAGTTCGCGGTAATGGCCCTTTCTTCCGCGCACCAACGGCGCGAGTATGCTAATCTTCTTCCCGATAAATTTCTGGTAAATATTCGCGACGATCTCTTCTTCACTGAATTTCACCATCTTTTTACCGGTGTTGTAGCTGTAGGCATCTGCGGCCCGCGCATACAGCAGCCGCATAAAATCATACACTTCGGTGATGGTACCAACGGTTGACCGCGGATTGCGGTTGGTGGTCTTTTGTTCGATCGAGATGACCGGCGAAAGGCCGGTGATCTTGTCTACGTCGGGCCGCTCCATGTCGCCAATGAACTGCCGGGCATACGCCGAAAAGCTTTCCATGTAACGGCGCTGCCCCTCGTTGTAAATAGTATCAAAAGCCAGCGACGATTTTCCGCTTCCGCTAACGCCGGTAAATACTACCAGCTTGTTTTTCGGAATGCGTATATCTATATTCTTTAGATTGTGTTCCCTCGCGCCAAAAACCTCGATATATTCCTGGCCGTCGTTTTCGGGTTCCTCTACCGGTGCCTTCCCATTAGATTTTGCCATAGTTATTTCAGAAGAACCGCAAATTTACTAAAATTATTGGCATAAAAAGGGGCTAACTTTCATCCCGCAAAAACGTCCACTTACATGTTTACCATTGAAAACGACCAGCTAAGGATCAGCGTAAAATCAAAAGGAGCCGAGCTCGACAGCCTCTTCAGCAAGGAAACCGGCCTCGAATATTTATGGAGCGGCGACCCGGCCTTCTGGGCGAAAAAATCGCCCATTCTCTTTCCGATCGTGGGCACCCTGAAAGACAACACTTACCATTACAACAATAAGCCTTATCACCTCACGCGGCACGGGTTTGCGCGTGACAGAGACTTTGCGGTGACCGCGCAAACCGGGAATTCACTTACCCTGACGCTCGCCAGCGATGATGCCACACTGGCGGTGTATCCGTTCACCTTCCGGCTGGAGGTGGTGTACACCATCGTCAACAATGAGCTGGAGGTGAAATACATTGTTCTCAATGAAGGGCAGAACAACATGTTTTTCTCCATTGGCGGGCACCCGGCGTTCCGGCTTCCGTTGGAAGAAGGAATTGCCTACGACGATTATTATTTTGAATTCAGCCGGTTGGAAGACGCCAGGCGCTGGATGATCTCCCATGGGGGATTGATCGAACCCACCACTGTACCGTTTATCACCAACGACAACCGCCTCGATATTTCAAAAGACATGTTCCGGCACGACGCCATTGTGTTCAAATACCTGAACTCTGACAGCATAAAACTCAAAACAAAAAAGTCGCGGCACGGCCTTGAGGTGCGTTTTCCCCGTTTCCCTTTTCTCGGCCTGTGGGCCGCGCCCCATGCCGATTTTGTTTGCATTGAACCCTGGTGTGGGATTGCAGACAGCACCTCTACCAAACAGGAACTTATCAACAAAGAAGGAATTAACCTGCTAACGCCCGGCCAGGAGTTCGAAAGAAAATGGTCGGTGGTTGTGTACTGACTTGTAGAATTACTTCATCAGACGCTCATTTGACAGAAACACTTCTGACAACTATTCGCCACGGTATCGTTCTTGATAGTAAAGTAAAATCCAAAATAGAGAACGAGAGATGAGAGAGGAAAACCGACTTCACATTTTCACCTGGCACATTCACGGCAGCTACCTGTATTATCTTTCGCAGGGAAATTACACGATCTACATCCCCGTTAACCGCGACCGCACCGACCGGAACATCGGACGAGGGGAAACGTTTCCTTTCGGTGAGAACGTCATCGAAGTGGACGTTGCCGATATTCCTAAACTCAGGATCGACTGTATTCTATACCAGCATAAAGAGAATTATACTTCAGATCAATACCGTATTCTCACTGAGGATCAAAGAAAATTGCCACGCATTTACCTGGAGCACGATCCGCCGTGGCAACATCCCACCGACACAAAGCATGTAGTGGACGATCCCGATGTAGTGGTAGTGCATGTAACGCACTTCAACAGGTTGATGTGGGACAACCATGGCAACCGCACGACTGTTATCGAACATGGCGTAACCGACAAAGGAGTCGCCTACGACGGCTCGCTGGCAAAAGGTATTGTTGTGATCAATAACCTCCCTTCAAGGGGCAGGCTGCTGGGCCTGGATATTTTTCAGAAAGTAAGAAAGCATATACCGCTCGATTTGGTAGGCATGGGAACGGAAGGAGTGGGCATGGGGGAAGTGTTGCATCCGCGCTTGCCGCAATTCATCAGTAAATACCGGTTCTTTTTCAACCCCATCCGCTACACCAGTTTCGGGCTGGCGGTGTGCGAAGCCATGATGGGCGGGTTGCCCGTTGTAGGTATGGCCACCACCGAGATGCCTACTGTGTTCACAAACGGAGCAAATGGAATCATTCACACCGACATTTCCTATTTGATCGGTCAAATGCGAAGGCTGCTCGACTCGAAGCGATACGCCGAAATTATCGGCGCCGAGGGCCGCAAAACGGCGCTTTCGAGATTCAGCATCGAACGTTTCACCAACGATTGGGAACGGCTATTCAGAAGCACGACAAAAACCGGGATTTATGAAAAAGCAGATAGCGTTTATCAGTGAACACGCCTCGCCACTCGCCGTTCTCGGCGGTGTGGATCGTGGCGGCCAGAATGTATATGTGGCAGAAACGGCAAAACAGCTTGCGTTGATGGGTTTCGAGGTCGATATTTTCACCCGAAGCGAGAATCCCACACAGAAACAGGTCGTTGATTGGCTGCCGGGCATCCGCGTAGTGCATATCAAGGCCGGTACAGCGGATAAAATTGCGAAGGAGCAATTGCTGGCGCACATGCCCGAATTCAGGGAAGGCATGCTCGATTTTATACTCGGGCAACGAAAGCAATACGCCGTTATTCATGCGCATTTTTTTATGTCGGCGCTTGTAGCCGCCGACTTGAAAAAGATCCTCGATATTCCCTTTGTGGTCACCTTCCATGCCCTCGGCGTAATACGACGTTTATTCCAGGGTAAAAACGACGACTTCCCCGAAGAGAGGATAGCCATCGAAAAAAGGGTGGTACAGGAAGCCGACCAGATCATTGCCGAATGTCCGCAGGACAAATGGGACCTCGTCAAGCATTATGACGCGCCCATTGAAAAGATAACGGTGATACCGTGCGGATTCAGCAAAAGTGAATTTTATCCGGTCGACAGGCAGATCGCCCGCCGCACCATCGGCGTTCGCGACAACGAAAAAATACTGCTCCAACTGGGAAGAATGGTACCGCGGAAAGGTGTAGACAATGTAATAGAGGCTGTGTCGGAATTAAAGAAACGCGGTTGCGCGTGCCGGTTGATTGTTGTGGGGGGAGAATCGGAAACTCCTGCCCGGGATGCGGAGATCGTACGGCTGAAGGAAATTGCGCGTGCCGGAGATGTCAGCGAACGGGTGTTGTTTACCGGAAGAAGAGACCGGGATGCCCTTAAATTCTATTACTCGGCAGCCGACGTTTTCATCACAACGCCGTGGTATGAACCGTTCGGCATTACGCCGCTCGAGGCTATGGCATGTGGCACACCTGTAATCGGCTCGAATGTTGGAGGAATTAAGTTCAGCGTACTGGATGGGGAAACGGGATACCTGGTACCACCGGCAAACGCAGGTGCGCTCGCGGATAAATTATCCCTCCTATTGAACGATGCGGAGCTGTGCAGCACGATGAGCCGTAACGCGCTCAGCCGGGTGCATGAATTGTTTACCTGGGAAAAAGTATGCAACGAGCTTGGCGCCCTGTACGGACAGGTAATCGGATCTGTGTATGCGTTGAAAAATATCGACTATAAAATCGGCAAAGCTGTTTAACCGCAAAAATCAATAACTGATGAAATTCAAAGCTGTATTCCTCGACAAAGACGGTACCATCATTCCCGACGTGCCCTATAATGTAGACGTTAGCAAAATCAGTTTAAGCGAGTCGGTAGTAGAGGGACTGCAACTGTTGCAGTCTGGCGCTTACCTGCTCGTGGTTGTTTCTAACCAATCGGGTGTGGCCTATGGCTATTTCAACACGCAGGAGGTGGAGAATGTGCGCAGCGCCCTTGCAGAGAAATGTGCAAGCCTGGGCATCTATCTCGATGGCTTCTATTACTGTCCCCACCATCCCGAAGGCGCCGCTGGTCCGTACAAAAAAGAATGTGACTGCCGAAAACCGCAGCCAGGCTTGCTTTTAAAGGCCTCATCGGATATGAACATCGATCTTTCTTCATCATGGATGATCGGCGACATATTGAACGATGTGGAAGCAGGCAACCGTGCGGGATGTCGAACAATATTAATCAATAACGGAAACGAAACGGAATGGCAGACGGGCGCCATGAGAGAGCCGAAATACAAGGCAAAAGATTTTGCTGACGCCGCCAGGTATATCATTTCAGCAAACAAGAAGAGAAAAGATGGAAAGAAAGTGGAGCGGCATAAAAAATATCTTATGCATCAGGCTGGATAACATGGGCGACCTGCTGATGTCGTCGCCCGCGATCAATGCGCTCAAGGACACATTCAGATGCAGGATCACCGTACTCACCTCCTCAATGGGTGCGAACATAGCACGCCACATCCCGGGCATCGACGAAGTTATCGTCGCCGATGTGCCTTGGGTAAAATCACATTTGAACGAAGGACTGGCAGACTATTTTCAGTTGGTGGACAGCCTGCGCCGGTTAAGTTTTGATGCGGCGGTCATCTTCTCCGTATTCAGTCAGAATCCCATGCCCTCCATCATGCTCACCTACCTGGCCGGCATTCCCTTACGGCTGGCTTATTGCCGCGAAAATCCTTATCATCTGCTCACCCACTGGTTGCCGGATAAAGAACCGTATCAATTTATCAGGCACCAGGTAGAGCGTGACCTTGAACTGGTGAAATTTATCGGCGCTGCCACGCAGTTCACTGACCTCCGCCTTTCCGTTCCCAATCATGCCTATTCCAAGATGTTGGAAAAAATAAAAAATGCCGGACTAAATACTGCCAGGCCGTGGATCGTGGTGCATCCCGGAGCGAGTGAAGAAAAAAGAGTTTACCCAAGGGAGCGGTTCAATATCATCCTAAAAAAAATAATTGAAGCTTCCGATGTGCAGATACTGCTAACCGGAATGCACAAAGAGAAAGTTCTTACGGAACATCTGCGAAGCGGCATAGCTGAGCGGTCAATTTCTGTTGCTGGATTGCTGACACTCGAAGAATTTACGGCGCTCATCGACATTTCTCCCGTGGTACTGTCGGTAAATACGGGCACTGTTCATATTGCCGCGGCACTGCAAACGCCGGTTGTCGTGTTGTATGCGCTCTCCAATCCACAACACACGCCCTGGAACGTTGCCAGTCATGTTTTCACGTTTCCGGTGATGGAGGAACTGAAAAGTAAAAATGAAGTATTAAGATGGATGGACGAAAATGTGATGGATCAGCAAGCAAATTATCCCGATGCCGATGAGGTTGCCCAAAGCGTCATTCAATTGCTGAAAAGCGCTCATCAACTGCCTGCCTGACGATTTCGAAAGAATTATTTTTTGTCCAGTCGATCGTGGTGTGCAATTGCGTATTCAATGGCGCCCAACGCCCGGGCTCACCATCCATGCTGATTACCACGCTCTTTACTTTGAGCGCCGAAGCGATGTGCGACACGCCCGTGCAATTGCTGATGAGGCCCGCGGAATTTTTGAGCAGCACCGCCAATGCGCCCAGTGAGGTTTTTCCGGCGGCAACAACGCACTGGTTCACCATATGCGAGGCAACTTCACTGACGATGGGCATTTCTTCTGCGGTGCCGGTGAGCACGATCATGTATCCTTTGTAAAAACATTCATCGGCCAGCCGTGCAAAATATTCAGCAGGCCACTGTCTCCATGCACCGCGCGAACCGGCATGCACGCAAATGTATTTTTTCGGTTCAACAGGCAGAAAAGCGTTGGCAAATTCTTCTTCATCGTTTTCCGTTACCGGAAATTCAAGCTCGTCGCCGGCAGGCTCCGCGCCGATATGTTCCATTAATTTCAAATGGCGATGGATTTCGGAAATACCATCGGGATAAGAAATAAAATAAGGAGAAGAAGGACGATAATCATGTTCTGTATAAAACCCTCCCGTGTACTTTGCGCCAAGCAATTCAACGAGCGGATTGATGATGGTACCGTTGCCCTGCATCTGCAACGCAAAATCAAATTTTCGCTTAACCATGGAGGTGATGAACGATGCCGTTGCCGCGGGATCAACAGCTTGCTCAGGCAATCCGGGGTAGCCCGGGAACCAAATAAATTCGTCCAGGTAATTTTTAAAACGCTGTACGAACGATTTCATCCACGGCATGCCCAATATCGCGATATGCGCATTTGGGAACGACTTGCGCAGTGCGCGGAACGCCGGTACGGAACACAGCAGGTCGCCCAGTTGAAGCGCCCGCAATATGGCAATGGATTTTATTTCTTCTTTTGCAAACAAGGTTAAGCAAATTGGTTAATAAAACAGTACACGATACTTTAATGATCCATACAACGTCCAGTAAACAGAAGCGAACGGTATCATCATCGACGTTACCACCATCTCCATGACGTGCCTGAGCGATCGCGACGTTCGCATCAATCGATGAACGATAAAGGATATCGTAAGGCCAATGTAAACAACGGCGCCTGTTAGCAACAGCGAGTTTTGTTTTAAGATTAATCCCGCGATCATTACCAGGAAACCAGTGATGATCAGGTAGTATTTCCATTCAGGTGTTCGCTGTATTCTTTCCCGGAAAAGTGCAGGGTATTTTTTATACAGCAGGGCATTGAACATCGTCTTCTTTTGTTCTTTCAGGCTTACGCCCCATGCTGCCTTGCGAACAGGGTGCGTGACCACTGCCGTCTGTAGTTTAATGACCGGAACATTATTTTCGAGCAGCCTGAATTCAAGGTCGCTGTCTTCGCGCCACGCAGTTTTGAAACGCTCATCAAATCCCTGGATCATGTGGAGCGCCTTTTTTGTACATGCGCAATTTGCGGTAACAAAATCTGCATATGCCAGGTGACTTGTATTCAGTTCAAAATCCGTGGGCACTTCGGGTAAGGGAACCTCCACCTTTCCGGAGAAAGCAATGTTTTCTGGCTTTCCTGCGGCCACATAAGCGCTCCACAGCGAGGATAACCACGCCGTGTCTGGCAAACAATCGTCGTCGGTAAAAGCCACCAGCGAGCCGTTCGCGTGTAGCCATCCGCCATTGCGTGCTGTTGCCGGTCCGGAGTTGACGGGCAGCGCCATGTATTGCACATAAGGAAGGATGAGGTGATTGAGTGTGTGCAGCATGCTGCGTGTTTGATGGTCGGGGCCGTCGCTCACCACGATGATCTCAAAATCATTCAGCGCAAAATCCTGTTTCGCCAGCGCATTGAGGCAATTTTGCAGGAGTTGCGCCCGCTGATAGGTGGGTATCACCACAGAAATTTTCTTTTTCATGCTTTCTCGATTAAAAAAGATCCCATGACAAGCGCATCAAAGGGAGATGCCCAGAAACATTCGACGGCATCCCTGGGTGTACATACAATCGGTTTGCCAAGTGTGTTGAACGACGTGTTCACCAGCACCGGCACACCGGTAAGCTGCCTGAACTCATCCAGCAAATTGTAATAAGCCGGGTGTTGTGCGCTATTGACGGTTTGTATTCGCGCCGTTCCGTCCACGTGCCGCACCGTGGGTATCTTATCCGCCTTTTCGGGGCGCACATCGTAGATGAACAGCATGAAAGGCGAACAAGTGGCATTGACGAACCATTCGTTGGCATATTCTTCCATTACGACAGGCGCCACCGGTCTGAAATCTTCCCTGTCTTTCACTTCATTCAATCTTGCCTGCATGGAAGGGTTGATGGGTGATGCCAGGATGGAGCGGCTGCCGAGTGCCCTCGGTCCAAATTCCATCCTTCCCTGGAACCAGCCGATGATCTTATCCTGTGCAAGGATTTCGGCGGTTTGTTTGGCAACGTTGCCAAGTTTTTTGAATGGCGTTTTTGTCCACTTTAAAAATTTCTCGATCTGTTCATCTGTGTATTCAGGTCCCCAGTAAGCATGGTCCATGCGAAATGCGCGCGTATGCGATTTTCTTTCCTTTGCATCTATCCACAACGCGGCGCCGAGCGCAGTGCCTGAATCGCCGGCCGCCGGTTGTACCCAGATATTTCTGAACGGGCCCTTGTCGCGGATGCGCGCATTCATCACGCAGTTGAGCGCCACGCCTCCCGCCATACACAAATTTTCCATCCCTGTTTCGTCATGCAGCCAGTTGGTAAGCTGGAGGACCGACTCTTCCAGCACCAGTTGCAGGGAGTTGGCGATGTTAAAATGAAATTCTGTGAAAGGATCGTCGCGTTTGCGCGGCGCACCGAAATGTTTTTCAAAGTCATCGTTAGTGATGGTGTACGATCCGTCATTGGTGATATTGATCATCGAGCGGAAGATATCTGCAAAAACGGGTTTGCCGTAACTCGCCAGCGCCATCACTTTGTATTCATCAGACGAATGAAGGAAGCCGAGGTAGGTGGTCATCTTTTCATACAAAAGTCCGAGCGAATGCGGCAGTCCCACCTGTCCTATCTGCTGCAGGTCGTTGCCGCGTCCGATGTAGTAGCTGGTGGTGGCGTACTCACCTCTGCCGTCGATCGTCATCACCGCGGCCTCTTCAAATGGCGAGGCGTGGAAAGCGCTGGCGGCGTGTGCCAGGTGATGCTCCACATAGCGCCATTTCGATTCAGGGATAACTGTATTGATAAATCGCTTTTGCAGGTGATGCGGATAGCCGTCGCGCAGGTGGAGCCGCGCATTCGTCACCGCCTGCATGAAAGAAGGATGTTCGGGTGCTCGCAGGAAAGCGGGATCGAAGGAGTAGGCAAAATGATCGACTTCGTTGATATGGATGCCAGCCACTTCGAGGCAATAAAAAATACTGTGGAAGGGTATTTCGTAAGTAGAAAAAGGTATGGGCCGTTTGCCGTGCTTGATGTGCGTAAAACGTTCATCTTCCGCCGCTGCGAGCAGCTCTCCGTCTTTGAGGATGCATGCTGCAGAGTCGTGAAACGCGGAGTTGATTCCCAATGTGTACATGCGCCAAGGGGAACAATTAACATACCATCCGGTAAACTACAAATGTGGGGCGGAAAACGGTACATATTAACCCTTATTGCAACAATAAAAAAGGTAACGGGTGTAGCAATCCCTTGTAGAAAAGTCAAATTTGCCAACAGAATCCGATGAAAATAAATATGCTTAAACCCTCCGTATCCCTCACCCCCGAACAGGTACGCTCCGGCCTCTCGTACGTAACCCGCGATGGATTGTTTACCGAAGCAATGGTGGCCTTTACCGGCGGAACTTTTTTGGTGGCGATGGCGATGCAAATGGGCGCGTCCAATGTTCAGATCGGCATCCTCGCGGCGATGCCGACGCTGCTGAACATCCTGCAACTGGTATCTATCTGGCTCGTGCAGAAATACAACAACCGCCGGGCAATTGCTGTGATCTGTTCGTTCTTCGCGCGCTTTCCGTTGCTGGTGATTGGCTTACTGCCTTTTGTTGTTAGCAAGGAAACCAGTGTTACGGCGCTTATCTTTCTTTTGTTTTTTCATTATGCGTTTGGGTCGATAGCAGGCGCAAGCTGGAACTCGTGGATGAGGGACCTGGTACCGCAGGAAAAGCTGGGCAGCTTCTTTTCTTACCGAACCAGGGTGATGCAGATCGTCAACGTTGTGCTCAGCATCCTTACTGCGCTGGCGATCGATTACATCAAGGCGCATTACCCGCAATATGAAACCGCATCGTACCCGGTTATGTTTCTGATCGGTGGTGTGCTCGGGATGATTTCCATTGTCATGATAGGTAAAGCTGCCGAGCCATTGGGACAGATGCAGAACGACCATGTGTACAAATTGATTCGCAAACCTTTTCAGGATAAAAATTTCAGGACGCTGTTGATCTTCAATGCTGCGTGGGCATTTTCGCTCAACCTCGCCACGCCGTTCATTGCTGTTTACATGCTGAAAACACTCAGCATCAGTTTATCAACGGTAATTGTGCTCAACATTATTAGTCAGTTGTGCGGTATTGCATTTGTGAGGGTGTGGGGCAATTACAGTGACCGGTTCAGCAACAAGACGGTAATCAGGATCTGTGGACCGATATACATTGCGTGTATTGCGGGATTCAGTTTTGTAGGCAACCACGCGCTTACCGTTGCGTTCCTGGTGGTGCTGCACATCGTAAGCGGGATAACGATTGCGGGTATTACGCTGTCGCTCTCGAATATTGGTTACAAGCTGACGTCGAAAGACGATGCGATGGTGTATTTGACCGCGCGTAATATGGTGAATGCATTCATTCCTGCGCTGGCGCCGATTTTCGGCGGCATGCTCGCTGATTTGCTTACTGCGAATAATGTGATTGGCAACTATTCATTGAAAGTGCCGATGGGTGGTACGGTAGTGAACGTTTTTCAACTCAGCAACTGGACGCTGTTCTTTGTGTTCAGCGCCATCCTCGCGACGGTTTCGCTGAGATTTTTGAATAAGGTGAAAGAAGAGGGCGAGGTGCGCCGCGACCGCGTGATGCTGCGCATGATGCATGCGATGAAGCTCAGCAATATGACGCGCGAACTGGCAACCGTGAAGGTGCTCAACATTTTTGCGTCGAAAGATAAGAGGCGGGCGTAGACGGTCCACCTCCGTGACAGCAACGCAAGTCTTTGCGATCCCCTGGCGCCTTTGCGTGCACCTATCCCCCGCTGGCGGGGG
>CAMPGT010000067.1 GCA_946885665.1 uncultured Chitinophagaceae bacterium
CGTCTCACGTCTCACGCTTCACCATGCTGCCTGCCACCAAATCATCTTCCATATTCACATGCAGCTTGCCCTCCTTATCAATAATCAACGATAAAAAATTCAACACATTCTTACCATACAATTTGCTTGCATCCGACGGCATTGTAGAAGCAAGCGACGAATTTCCGATGATACAAACACCATTATGCTGCACCGCTTCATTGTTCTTCGTAAACTCCGTATTCCCACCCGTTGCAGCGGCAAGGTCAACGATCAGCGAACCGTTTCTCATCTTCTCCAACATCTCCCCCGTAATGAGCACCGGCGCCTTCTTGCCTGGAATCTGCGCGGTGGTGATCACGATATCCGCCTTAGCGGTGCTTTCTGCAATTTTCTCTTTTTGTCTTCTCAAAAAATCTTCGCTCTGCTCCACCGCATATCCACCTGCCTTCGATGCATCGGCGGCGCCTTCCACCTCGATAAACTTTCCACCAAGGCTCATCACCTCTTCCTTCACCGCCGGCCTGGTATCGAACACTTCCACTACTGCCCCCAGCCTTCTGGCTGTGGCAATGGCCTGCAGTCCTGCAACACCGGCGCCAATCACCAGCACTTTAGCCGGCGGTATGCTGCCGGCAGCAGTCATGAACATCGGGAAATAGCGCGGGTATTTTTCGGCCGCCAGCAGCACTGCTTTGTAACCGGCAATATTAGCCTGCGAACTTAACACATCCATCACCTGCGCGCGTGTGGTTCGCGGCAGCATGTCGAGGCTGAAGACCGTGAGCCCGGCATCAAGCCACGACTGCATCAGCTTCTTATTAAACAACGGCTGGTAAACGCCAATCAACACTTTACCCTGCGGCACGTCATTGTTCGTAAAAGGAGGATGTATGGAGAGAAGGATGTCTGACGCTGCAATTACGTCGCTTCCCGGGTGAATGGACGCCCCTGCCTGGACGTACGCATTATCGTTACTGAATGATTTTTCGCCGGCGCCATTTTCAACATGCACCGTTATCCCTTTTTTTACCAGCGCCATCACCGTTTCCGGCAATAAAGAAACCCTGGTTTCCGACGACGGCTCTTTCAAAACGCCAATTATCATAGGCATTCAACTTTGATGCAAGGTGAACTAACATACAGAACAGCATGGAAGATAGAAATTTTTTCACGGACTTCAGAACCTTATCCTGAAATGCTGCCTTGTTTTGAATTCCTCCCTGAAGAAAACAAGGCCGAAAAAGAACAGGTCGATGCTGAGTTTTACCGACGGGTGCTGCCGGATCTCGTTCCAGGCCGACTCCATACCCCTGCTCCAATGGATGTCATCGAAAATTATTATCGATTCGCTTGTCGTTTTTGTAAGCAGCTCGCGAAAGTAATTCAACGTTGGCTGTCTGCGGTGATTGCCATCTATAAATGCGAGATCCACGTGCGGCATCCGCGCAACCATTTCGGGCAGCGTGTTGTCGAAGTTGCCGGTTACTACCCGCACATTATTCAATCCCACCCATGCCAGGTTGCTCTTCGCCATGTTGGCCACCGCATCGTTTCCCTCACCTGAAACCACAACCGAAGTTTCGTCGGCGGCCGCGAGGTATGCGGTAGAAATGCCGAGAGAGGTGCCGAGTTCGAGCACATAATGCGGCCGGTAGTGCTTTGCCATCCTGAACAGCAACTGCCCGTATTTCTGATTTTTTGCGGAGCGCCGCACGATGGCAGAAACGCTTCGCGACAAAACGCCGGTTTTGTTGCCCGCACCGAATTCTTCGAATGGTACCGGGGTGTGGTCGGCAAGCAGCCTGGTTCGCAACTGCTCCACGGATTTATATTCCGGGTAAGCATTCCGGTCGTTCAGCACATTACGGATGAAATCGAACACAAAAGGTGAATGAATGCCATGTCCCTTGCCGTTAGACGAACCGAACCAGTAACCAATATATTTGAGGGCAATGGTAAAGGGTGAGAACATGTTATGGATTCCTTTTTCTTTCCCAGGTTTCAAATGTATAGGAATAAGCGTGGCGCGCGTCCGCCTCGAAGGGGGTTGATGACACCAGTTGCCACTGCCGCATATCTATTTCAGGGAAAAAAGTGTCGCCTTCCAGTTCAGCATGCACGCGGGTCATGTATATCCTGCGGGCCACCGGCATCGCCATCTTAAAAATTTCGCCGCCGCCTATCACGAATACCTCGCGTGTGTCGGTTTCTTTTTCGGCGAGTTGCAATGATTCGTCGAGCGAACCAGCCACCATAACGCCATCATCGCCCGCATGTTCATCTTTCCTTCTGGTAATGATCACGTTTGCCCTGCCCTTTAAGGCGCCTCCCAACGAATCATATGTTTTTCTTCCCATGATCACCGGCATTCCCCACGTGGTATTTTTAAAAAATGCCATGTCGTTGGGCAGGTGCCACAGCAACCGGTTATCCTTGCCGATGACATTGTTTTCAGAAGCCGCAACGAGTAAACTGATGATCATGATGTACGTTTAGCACTAAACCGCTACCGGCGCCTTTATGGCCGGATGGCACTGGTAGTTTTCCAGGGTGAAATCTTCATACCTGAAATCCTCGATATTTTTTATTTCCGGGTTCAGCCGCATGACCGGCAACGGAAAAGGCTTCCTGCTAAGTTGCAGGTGCGCCTGCTCGAGATGATTGTTATATAAATGAACGTCTCCAAACGTGTGAACGAAATCTCCGGCGCCGAGCCCACAAACCTGCGCCATCATCATCGTCAGCAGCGCGTACGAGGCAATATTGAACGGAACGCCCAGGAACACATCGGCACTGCGTTGGTAAAGCTGGCAGCTTAGTTTTCCTTCAGCCACATAAAACTGGAACATGGTGTGGCAGGGCATCAGGGCCATCTCCGGTAGATCGGCAACGTTCCAGGCGCTGACGATGAGCCTGCGGCTGTCGGGGTTCGTTTTAATTTGCCTGATCACATCGGCCAGTTGGTCGTAAACCGCGCCGCCGGCGCCTTCCCACGACCTCCACTGCTTGCCATACACCGGTCCGAGCTCACCATCGGCGTCGGCCCATTCGTTCCAGATGGTGACGCCATGATCCGTAAGATATTTGGTATTGGTTTCGCCCCTGATGAACCAGAGCAACTCGTAAATGATGCTTTTAACATGCAGCTTTTTGGTGGTGACGAGCGGGAACCCGTCGGCCAGGTTAAACCTGAGCTGGTAGCCAAAGCAGCTTTTTGTTCCGGTGCCGGTTCTGTCGGATTTGTTAATACCCTCGTCCAGGATATGCTGCAGCAGGCGGAGATATTGTTGCATGCACGCAAGGTATAGAATAGTTTACTATTTTGCAGCCCACGAAACAGACCGGATTTAATCATCAAAACGATAATTTGAGCTTCAACGAATATTTCGAATCAGAATTGCTGGAAGGCCTCGATGCCATGGGATTTGAAAAACCTACCCCTATACAGGAAAAGGCTATTCCGGTTATCCTTGAAAACAAGGATCTAATCGCCTGCGCACAAACAGGGACAGGAAAAACCGCGGCTTTTCTCCTGCCTATTATGAACAAGATCATCAAAGATCACAGCGACACCATCGATACGCTGGTCATCGTTCCCACCCGGGAGCTCGCCATCCAGATAGATACCGCCCTCCAGGGATTTGCCTACTTCACCCCCATCACTTCCATCGCCATCTATGGCGGTAACGATGGCACCTCTTACGAGCAGGAGAAGAAAGCGCTTACCCAGGGAGCCAATATCATCATCGCCACTCCCGGCCGGCTCATCGCCCACATCAACCAGGGATACGCAAAATTCAAAACACTGAAACACCTGGTGCTCGATGAGGCCGACAGGATGCTGGACATGGGGTTCAGCGACGATCTGAACAGGATCATCAGCGTGCTGCCCGCCAACCGGCAAACACTCCTTTTCTCGGCTACCATGCCGCCCAAGATCAGGACGCTTGCCGACAAGATCCTGAAAAGCCCGGAAAAAATAAACATCGCCATCTCAAAGCCTGCCGAAAGGGTGATCCAGGGAGCCTACGTGGTGCACAACGCGCAAAAGGTGGAACTGCTCCGGCAGCTTCTTACAGGCAAAAAGCTGAAAAGCATACTCATCTTTTCTTCAACCAAGAGCAAGGTGAAAGAGCTGGAGAAAGAATTGAAGGGCCTCGGCATGAACGTGTCGGCCATTCACTCCGATCTCACGCAGGACCAGCGTAATGAAGTACTTCGCAATTTCAGGAACCGGAAATTGCAGATACTGGTGGCGACGGATATCCTTTCACGGGGCATCGACATCGATTCGATAGAATTAGTCGTGAACTTCGACGTGCCGGGCGACGCCGAAGACTACATTCACCGGGTAGGAAGAACGGCCAGGGCAGAGGCCACCGGCGTGGCGCTGACGCTCATCGGGCCCGCGGACCAAAGAAAATTCAAGGGTATCGAGGATCTCATCGGAGACGAGATAAAAAAGCTGCCGTTGCCGCCATCCCTGGGCGAGGGACCTGAATACAAACCCAATGAAAGGCACAAAGAACCGGGCAGGCGCCAATGGAACAAATCAAAGCCAAAGAGAAAATAGCACGCTGAAAAATCGGAAATGATCCGCGAGGAAAGATGTTTACCGGTGTGGACTGCACTGGGCTCGAACCAGTGACCCCTACTCTGTCAAAGTAGTGCTCTGAACCAACTGAGCTAGCAGTCCGGAAAGGAATAAAAATAGAATATTATTTTTTCTTTCTTCTGTTAATCTCTTTTTTTATCAGTACCAATTCCCTGCCTGTCTGCCCCGCAACGGCGGTATTTTCCTGCGCCCTTCTCATCAGGTACGGTATCACGTCGCCCACAGGGCCGAAAGGAAGATATTTGCTTACCGAATATCCCGCCTTCGCAAGATTGAAAGTGATCTGGTCGCTCATGCCATACAATTGCGAAAAGTGAACGTGGCGGTGATGGCGATCTATGCCGAGCGTGTCCATTAGCTGCGTTGCCAACAGGTTGCTGTGCTCGTTATGCGTGGCAACGATCGTTGACACATCATTAATGTTTTGCAGGCAACTATTTAGCGCTTCGTTGTAATCGCGATCTGTGGCTTCTTTATTGGGCTGAATCGGCGAAGGGTAATTCATCTGCCCCGCCCTTTTCCTTTCTTTTTCCATGTACGCGCCACGCACCAGCTTGGCGCCGAGAACGAAGGTGTTTTTCTTTGCTGCATCCAGGCTCTTGTGCAGAAAATCGAGCCTGTCGCTGCGGTACAACTGGATCGTATTGTACACAACAACGCGCTGCCGGTTATACTTTTCCATCATCTGCATCGTCAGCGCATCTACGGGGTCCTGTATCCACGTTTCTTCAGCATCCACCAGCACGCCTACGCTTCCTGCCGCCGCAGCCTCAACTATTTTTTCCATGCGCAACACCACTCTATCCCACTCTTCGCGCTCTTCTTCGCTCAGCACTTCCGTGTGCACATGTCCGAGATAACCGCTTTTGCCGCTGGCGGCCGCATCCAGCTTTTCAAGCAGTGCAAACCTGGCAAAACCGGTTATCTTAATGCTGATAAACGGAATATTTGGCTGTCCCGACGCGTAGTCGATAACCCGTATGAATTCATCGCAGGAGCGTTCAAAGCTCTCTTCGCCCTCTTTACCTTCAACGCCATAGTCGAGAATGACGTTCACCTCAAACTTCTCCAGTTTGTCCACCACGCGGGCCGTTTCCGCCAGCGTTTCTCCCCCAACAAACTGGTTGAATAATGTTTTTTTGATGAGGCCCTTCAGGGGCAGGCCCGACCTTACGATAAAGGGCGTGATCTTCGTTCCCAATTTTACGAGCAGCGGATGGCTCATTGTGGAAAAAAGGAACGCTGCATCTTTCAGTTCTTTGTCGGTTTTATATGCAAACGCGTTTTCAGAGTTGTTGAACGACAGAGGGTAAGCTTTCATTTCAGCAGGTAAATATTAGGTCGCAAAAATAGGGAAAGCAGAAATGATGGCAGGCAACGTAAATTGCAGCCCATAACATCACGATGAAGATCATTCGCACCGATATCTGGAAATTCAGCATTCCGATGCATCCGTTCACCATCGCAACGGGAACGATGCATTTCGCACAGAATATTTTTATCCGCCTGCATACGGCAGAAAATATTTATGGCGTGGGAGAATGTTCCGCGTTTCCGATGATCGTTGGCGAAACCCAGGCCACCTGCTTTGAAATGGCGAAGGATTTCGCCGCACTCTGGAAAAATAAAGAGGCTACGGATATCAACGCCCGCCTCGATGAGCTCGACGACTACACCGCCTTCAACAGCACCATAAAAAGCGCTTTCGACATGGCGCTGTTCGATCTGGCCGCAAAAGCTGCAGACATGCCACTCTACAAATATTTGGGAGGAGAGAACAAACAGGTAGAAACTGATCTCACCATCGGCATAGATACCCCAGGCAACATGGCAGCCACCGCGAAAGATTTCATCAAAAAGGGTGTGCGCATCATCAAGATCAAGCTCGGCAAAAATGCCGAACAGGATATCGAACGCGTCAGGCTGATCAGGGAAGCAGCAGGCGATAATATTATACTGCGCATCGATGCCAACCAGGGTTGGTCGTACAACGATGCCGCAACAGCATTGCAGGCGATGGGGTCCTATAACATACAATTTTGCGAGCAGCCCATGCGCCATTGGCACGATCACCATTTGCCCGCACTTAGAAAGATTTCACCGGTGCCCATCATGGCCGATGAAAGCGTGTTCACGCATCATGATGCCCAGCGCCTGATCGATAACCAGGCATGTGATTTTGTGAACATCAAGTTTGCGAAATCCGGCGGCATCAGGGAAGCAGTGAAAATTAACCAGGTATGTGCGGCCAACGAAATTCCGTGCATGATGGGAGGCATGCTCGAAAGCAGGGTGGCGCTTACTGCCTTTGCACACTTTGCTGTGGCCCATCCCAATGTTATTTTTTACGATATGGATACCTGTATGCTCGGCCATACAACCGACCCGGTGAAAGGCGGTTTACAATACAATGGATTTTTGATCGGTACACCGGAAGCTGCCGGCATAGGCGCCGACGCCGACGACGCCTTCCTGCGCTCGTGCGAGCACATCAGTATTTAAGATCATTTAACGTATAGGAAAATATGAAGACACCCAAAGAATCATCTGTAATCATGACCGAGTTGGTACTTCCCAACGACACGAATGTTTTCGGCAACCTGATGGGGGGCCGGCTCATGTACTGGATGGATATTGCCGCGGCGCTCGCCGCCCTGAAACATTGTGCGATGCCCACCGTAACCGCGTCGGTCGATAATATTTCGTTCGAGAACCCGATCAAGCTCGGCAACGTGGTGCATATCGAAGCAAAAGTGTCGCGGACGTTCACTACCTCCATGGAAATTCACATCAGTGTGTGGGGAGAAGATGCGTTGTTGCAGCACCGTTATAAAAGCAACGAAGCGTATTATACTTTCGTTGCGCTCGACCTTAGCGGCAAGCCCTCGAAGGTTCCGCAGGTGGCCCCGGAAACCGAAGGGGAAAAAAGACTGTACGATGGCGCGTTGCGCAGGCGCCAGCTTCGACTGATACTCGGCGGCAAAATGAAACCGGGAGACGCAACAGAACTGAAGGCGCTGTTCATGTCATAGGCGCTTCTGACCGATGGCCACCATTATCTGTTCAAGTATATCTTCAACAGGCGCATCGTAATCGACCGGCAAACATTCCTTGAACTGCACTGAAAGTTCGGTACCCCTTTTTTTGAATTTCAGTCCTTTTTTGTCGAATGCCGCGCTGAACCCGTCAATTACCACAGGTATAACGATCGGCCGGCACAGTTTGATAAGATGGGCGGTGCCTTTGCGGCCAGGTGCAAACGGAGTGGTGGTTCCCTGCGGAAATTGTATCACCCAGTTTTTTTCCAACGCTCTCGCTATCTTTCTCGAATCGGATGGGTCGAGGCCCTTTCTTTGTTCGGACGGCTTACCGGTCCACGGCCTCTTCACCGTGATCGCGCCGCCTAATGTAAACAGTTTGCTGAGCCAGTTTTTTTTCATGGTTTCTTCGGCGGCAACATAGTTCACGCGGGTAAAGGCATTGAGCAGGTAGATGGGAAATCCAAGCCTGTTGACCCGTCCCCATTTCACTGCACTGAGTATGTGCAGCATCGCGATCACATCGGCAAAATAAGTTTGGTGATTGCTTACCAGTAATACATTCGTTTTCGGCAGTCCCTTAATGTGCTCAGTTCCTGAAACGCGAAGCTTATTCACGAATACAAGGCCCGGATAAGTGACAATTCCAATAAAAAAATACAGAACCTTTCTCAACAAGGAGATATTCTTTATTCGCTCCCATGATGACATAACTGATTATTTGATGGCAACGCTTCAATATACCAATTATCAGAATATCATTCGCGAATGGTCATTCGAAGAGACGAAATTTCACCTGAAGAAGAAACAAATACCTGGTAAATGCCGGCAGGGAGAGCTCCCAATCCACTCAGCATGATATTGTTTTCACCTGCATTGTACGACACCTGCCTCTTGTTGACAATCGAACCATACATATTGAGAATATGTACGCCTGCAACACCGGCCCGCGGCGAAAAAATTTGCAGTGTGGCATGTTGTGAAGCCGGGTTGGGCATGATGCCTATCCTGAATGGTGCACCATCCGGACGGCTCACAGATGCAATGCTGCTGAAATACTGTGCGTTTTCGACGCCGGTTGTTTTAATGCGGTAAATATTTATACCCGGCAACGGTTGCTCATCGATGAAACCATATTTTTTCGCCCTGGTGGCCCTGACTGTTCCGATAGTGGCATAGCTGTCACCAGCCTGCCGTTGCACTTCATAATTGTTGATCCCCGCTTCATTTTCGACTTCCCACGCAAGGTGGATTTGATTGTTGCTGCTGAAGGCTCTGAAAGAGATGATCTTCTCCGTTAAAAGCGTAAACGCCCCGCTGCTCAGGATGCCCGCATTATTTGTTCCGCCGCCGCTTCCGGCGCGGTCGCCCCCTGAATAGTTTCTGCCGCCGATTCCAAACGAAGTGGCCGTGTTGATATTTGATGTGGGAATAGCGGATGCGAAAAGTACAATGCCCTGTCCCCCACCGCCGCCACCGCCATGCGACGCCGGATCACCTACATTACCGCCATCGCCACCGTTGGCGGTGATGTTCAGTGTTTTTGAAGAACTGATGCTCCAGTTTTGTACGTTCAACAGAATTGATCCGCCCGCACCGCCCGCGCCGGCTCCGTCATTTCCAACATCCCCGCCTGCTCCGCCGTTGGCGCTGATACGAAGCGAAGCGCCCGACCCTGTTGTAATTATCGCGTCGGCGCTGATGATGATAATACCGCCACCATCTCCGCCTCTATTATCAAAATTGTTGTTCCCTTCGCCCGATCCGCCGCCGCCACCCATGAATATCCTGCTTGCCGAAGCATAAGTGCCCAGCGAAACGCCACCTGATCCGCCGCTGGCCGTGCAGTTCCAACCCTTTCCGCCAATGCCCCCCGCCGAAAAATTAGCGCCCCCACCTCCTCCACCGGTATGACTGGTGCCGCCGCCCCCTCCGTTGATGATCTTACCTTTGCCTGCTGCGTACCACGAGTTGGTTGATTTATAAATTCCTTCACCCTTGTTGCCATAATCTTCGTGCTCATAGCGGTAATAATTGGTTGAATTGCAATCGTCCGCATCTCCCGCATTGCTTTCTCCTCCTCTGAATCCGGCATAGTCGGCCGTGATATTATGATTTAATGTCAATGTACCGTTTACCCTGAATGCCACCACGCCGCCAACATCTCCATCCCAGTCAAGTGCGCTGATATTTGCTGTTGTGGTGTACCCGTTTATGCCGAGCTCCGGAAAGCTGATCACCTGGACGGTGCTGTTAGCGCCGGTGACATACACATTGGCCAACGGGCTATTGACAGTTATTTGGCTAAGGTTTCCGGCAGTTCTTTGTACTGATGCGATGATCGCTTCTTCGTACATGCCGGCGGATGCCAGTGTCGAAAGATTCCCGAAGGTTGAATTATCGGAGGTGTTTGTACCGATCACATTATCCTGCATCTGCATCACGATAACATGCATGCCGGCTGAAAACGTGGCGTTGCTTTCATTCGCTATCGAAACAGTAAGTGTTGTGGAAGTGATCGAACTCACTTTCGCATAAGCATTGATCTGCGCTTGCATGCTTATACTGGTAACGGTTGCGAGAAGGGTAAAGATTAACGTTTTCACCAGTAACAATAATAGATAATAGAGCAGGCAGGCACAATAGTAGTACTACCAAACGGACTTCAGGAATTACTGGTTACGCTGAAAATCACATTAAAATTTGATCAAAAAAAAAGCGTCCCATTAAGGGAACGCTTTCTTCTATTCAAAATAAGTGGTTATTCTTTCGTTTCACCGCCCTGCTGCTCTTCCTGCTGCAATTTCTGCTTCAGTTGAGCCAGTGCGCCAAGATCACCCAGCGTAGCTTTCTCTACTTTATTCTGGATATTCTTCACAGTTTTCCTGGCGTTGTCGGCATCGGTGCGTGCTTCTTTCTTCGCAGTTTCTTTTTCATCTACGCGAGCCTGTTCCCAGATACGCGCGTGAGAAACCACGATGCGTTTTTCATTGCGGTCGAATTCGATCACCATGAACTGTGCGGTTTCATCTGCATTCACCGATTTACCGTCCTCTTTTGCGAGATGGCGGTTGGGAGCAAATCCCTCCAATCCATAAGGCAATTGAACGATGGCGCCTTTGTCGTCCTTGCGGATAACGGTTCCTTCGTGGATGGTGCCGGGTGCAAAGGTGTCCTGCAGTGTGTTCCAGGGATCTTCTTCGAGCTGTTTATGGCCGAGCTGAAGTTTCCTGTTGTCCTTATCGATTCCCAGGATGATCACATCAATGTGGTTACCCACTTTGGTGTATTCGGATGGGTGGTTGAACCTCTTGAGCCAGCTCAGATCGCTGATGTGGATCATGCCACCGATACCCGGACTGAGTTCAACGAACACGCCGTAGGGAGTGATGTTCTTGACAAGTCCTGAATGACGGCTGCCTTCAGGGAACTTGGTTTCTATTGTGCTCCATGGATCTTCCGTCATTTGCTTGATCGAGAGACTCATTTTGCGGCTGTCTTTATCGAGTGTAACGATCTTCGCCTCATACTCATCGTTGAGCTTGAAGAACTCCTTTGCATTAATTGGTGTGTTGGCCCAGGTGATTTCACTCACGTGAACAAGACCCTCAACGCCAGGAAGTATTTCGAGGAACGCACCATAATCTTCAATATTCACCACCTTGCCCTTCACTACAGAACCTTCTGTAACATTGGCCGGAAGGATATCCCACGGATGTGGTGTAAGCTGCTTGAGACCGAGGCTGATTCTCTTCTTCTCGTCGTCGAAGTCGAGTACCACCACTTTCAGTTTCTGGTCGAGTTTCAGCACTTCGCTCGGATGGCTGATACGTCCCCAACTGATATCGGTGATGTACAGCAGACCGTCGAGACCACCAAGGTCCATGAATGCGCCGAAGTCTGTAATGTTCTTGATGGAACCTTCGAGTACCTGGCCTCTTTCGAGTTTGCTCATGATCTCGGCACGCTGTGCTTCGATGTCGCTTTCGATAAGCGCCTTATGTGATACCACAGCATTCTTGATGGCTTCGTTGATCTTCACCACTTTGAATTCCATGGTCTTGCCAACGAACTGGTCGTAGTCGGTAACTGGTTTCACGTCGATCTGGGAACCCGGAAGGAACGTTTCCATTCCGAACACGTCAACGATCAAACCGCCTTTGGTTTTTGATGTAACAGTACCGGTGATGACTTCGCCTGTCTTGTGCACCTCAACGATCCTTTCCCATGCGCGTGTGATACGTGCCTGTTTACGGCTGAGATTAAGATTACCTTCACGGTCCTCTTTTTCCACCACCATCACTTCCACTTCATCACCTGTTTGCAGGTTGGGCGTGTCACGGAATTCATTGAGAGATACCAGACCATCGCTTTTGAAACCGATATTGATCACAACATCTGTTTTGGTAACGCCCACCACGATGCCTTTCACCAGTTCTCCGTCGGTAACAGCTTTGAATGTGCCTTCATAGACGGCGTCGTATTTCTTTTTTTCTTCGCTGGTGTAAGAAGCGACATTGCGTTTGTCAATGCTCCAGTCGAAATCGTCATGAGCCGTCTCTACTTTCGGAGCCTGCTCGGTCACAGGTTGATTTGGTGTCGCTGTAGCCTCCTGAACGGGAGACTCCTGTGATTCAGCGTTTGAGTTAACAATATTGTTATCAGACATAATAATATCCCGATTGTTTTTTATTCGGGGGTGCAAAGATAGGGCAAAATTAGGAGACAGGAGACGGAAGGGGGACGGAAGACGGGAGACGGGAGACGGGAGACGGGAGACGGGAAACGGGAGAGGGGAGAGGGTTTTAACTTTCAACTTTTAAGTTTTGCCTGCAGGGCAACGTATCCCCCGCTGGCGGGGGTGGCGCGAAGCGCCGGGGGTGGACCGGCAACAGCGTTCCCAAGAGTCTCTCGAAGATAACCCCGGAACAACACTCCCGCAAACAACAATAGATCACTGCAACCCGCTGCTAACTGCCTTTGCTGCTATCCATCCGCTCGTCCAGGCATGCTGAAAGTTGAACCCGCCCGTTACTCCGTCCACATCCAGTATTTCACCCGCAAAATACAGGCTGGACACCAGCCGGCTTTGCATCGTAGAAGGGTCCACCTCCTTCAACGCAATACCGCCGGCAGTAACGAACTCCTCCTTAAAAGTAGTCTTACCCTCCACCTGTATTTCATGAAGGCAAATCTGCCGGATCAACGCGTTTTGCTTTGACGCGGAAAGATCACCCCACCGCACATCGTCGTTGATGCCGCTTGCCGTGCAGAAATATTCCCACAACCGGTGAGGAACGCCAAAAGCGTTACGGGCCGTCACCTTTTGCGCGCCATTATCCGTCCTGAACCCGGTAAAAGCATCTCTCAACGAATGTTCATTGTAATCCGGCAGCCAGTTCACCATAATATTAAACCGGTAATCCATTTTATTTAACTCCCTGGCCGCCCTCGCGCTGAGTTTCAGCACTGCAGGTCCGCTCATCCCCCAATGAGTGATCAGCACCGCTCCCTCCTCTTCCAACTTCGTACCCCCGATCTTCACTTTCGCCCGCACAGATATACCCATCAATGCTGTGATGGGATGGCCAGGCATATTAAAAGTGAACAGTGAGGGCACCGGTTCACTTATCGTGTGTCCTGTTCCCACGATCCATTCAAACATTGCCATTTTGGGATACCCCCCGCATGCCACGCATACAAAGTCGGCATCTTCTGCTTCACCGCCTGCAAAAGTCAACTTCCATCTCTGGCCGACTTTTTCAAGGCGTTTCACGTCGCGATTCAACCTGATGGCGACGCCGTACCTGTCTGCTTCGTTGAGCAGGCACCGGATGACCGTTTCCGACGTATCGGTTACCGGGAACATACGTCCGTCATCTTCCGTTTTGAGTTCCACGCCCCGCTCTTTAAACCAGGCGATCGTATCGCTGGTAAAAAACTGGTGAAACGTTTTCTTCACGAAATTTTCGCCGCGAGGATATTTCCGGACCATTTCCTGAATGGAGAAACAGGCATGTGTGACATTGCACCTGCCGCCGCCCGATATCCGCACCTTCGACAATAACCTGCCCGTTTTCTCCACAATGGTCACCCGCAACGACGGATTCATTCTCGCCGCATTCACGGCGCAAAAAAATCCGGCTGCACCTCCGCCGATCACGATCAAACGCATCCGCGAATGTAGAACTATCAGGCGTTCCAGTTATATCCCGGAAAAGTGAAATAAAAAATCGCCCACCAGTTATTGGTATTGGCCAGATACAGCTCAAACGGGCCCTCGATATGTTGCATCTCACCACTCTCCAGGCTCGCATCGTACCTCACCCGGCCCGTCACAAAGGCTCTGCCGTTCCGGGCATTTTCGTTCCATTCAAACTCCACCTTGCTGACAAGATATTCGCAATTGAGGAACGAGCAATACGCATCAAAGATGGCATTGATCTTCCTAAGCACCGTTTGTTTAGAAAATTGCCGCGTATCGGGATGAATGAAAGGATCGGCAAGCTGCCAACTGTATTCGTTGATCTTTTTGCTGAACCATTGTGATAAAAACTCTACCACCCGTTGCCGTATCTCCAATTCGTGGTTGGGATGAAAATCTTCGTAGCAGAAGTGATGAATGAATCCCGGCATGTCCAGGTCGTCCATTTCGTGCAAAAACAATTCCTCGGTAATGAAAGTGTAAATAATGCGGTCATCATAATCGCCAAGTATGTCGAGTTCCACCCTGTGCTGACTCATCAGGCTTTTGATCCTCTTCAGCTCTGCGGGTAACTGCTTATCCGGCAGTACTTCACCCTTTTTAAAATAAGGCTGGCCGATCTTGTCAAATATCCTGACCATCTTACGCGGCTCCCTGAATTTTCTTTCGAATTCATATACCGACCTTAAAAATTCATTTACGATTGCCGGCGGTATTTCTTCGTCGCCGGTGGTACACTCGGCGCCAAACTCAGCCTTCAGCTTGAGGATGAGCAACTCATTTTCGATGGGAAGTTCGAAGGTGGGTTCGTCACCGTAACCTTCTTTAAAAATGTTATTCATGGTTTCTGATTTAGAAATGAATGTACATGAACAACCCCGCTGGTGCGGGGTTGTTTTCACTTCAAAATCGTAGTATTATCAGTAGTAACTGCTGTTGAGATAACTGTTACTTTTCTCGGCTTTTTCCACCTCTTCGAACGAGGAAAGAACATCCGGAGCGCCTTTTTTCACCCAAATATTATGTTCATAATGCGCTGATACTTTTCCGTCCTTCGTCCGCACCGTCCATCCGTCGCGGTCGTACCATACTTCTTTTACACCCAGGTTAACCATGGGCTCAATGGCAATGGCCATGCCTTCCTGCAGCTTGGCGCCCGAACCTCTTTTTCCGAAGTTGGGTATCTGCGGATCTTCATGCAGGCTCTTTCCCAATCCATGACCCACCAGTTCTCTTACCACGCCGTAGCCGAACTGCTTTTCGCAATAGTCCTGCACTGCAAAGCCGATATCACCCACCCTGCTTCCGGCAACGGCCTTTTCAATTCCTTTGTATAAAGATTCCTTAGTTACTTTCATCAACCGCAGCACTTCCTCGCCAGGATCGCCTATCGCCAGGGTATAAGCGCTGTCACCATGATATGCATTTTTATACACCCCTACATCAACGGACACAACATCTCCTTCTTTCAGTTCGGCGTTGTTGGGGAAGCCATGAACCACGGCATCGTTCACCGAAATACAGGTGGCATAAGGATAGCCCTTGAAATTCTTAAATGATGGCGTTGCTTTGTTGTCCCTGATGAATTCATCGGCGATCTTATCGAGTTGCGCCGTAGTGACGCCCGGTTTGATGGCTTTGACGACTTCTGCAATAGCTTTTCCCACGAGCAATGCGCTTTCACGCATTGTTTCTATTTCGGTTGCTGTTTTAATATGGACCAAGATAATAT
>CAMPGT010000068.1 GCA_946885665.1 uncultured Chitinophagaceae bacterium
AAGGGCAACTGTATCCCCCGCTGGCGGGGGTGGCGCGAAGCGCCGGGGGTGGACCAGCAAAGCCCCAAGCCCTGCATCACGAATTTTTCGTAAATTTCCATCATGCAAGCAGGGCGGCTTCTGGCGCTACTATTACTGGTGGCTTTCATCTCTATTTCAGGTTGCAGAAAACATACATCAGGCGCGATCCTTGATCCGCCCGGAACCGACACCGTTTCCGTCAATCCCACAAACCCTGCCACCCCCCCTGAAGATTCGGTTTCATTACCCGTTACCTATAACCAGGTTGGCATACATGTGAATATCGGAAAAAATGTAGGCGGCTTTTATGAAGCATTGCCACCATCGTACGACAGCTCCTCGAACAAATTTCCCCTCCTGCTTTTTCTCCACGGCGGCGGCGAACTTGGCGACGGCAGCAGCGATTCGCTTCCCCTGCTGCTTAAAAATTCGCTAACAAAAAGATTGTACGAAAAAACTCTCCCCCTTGCATTCACGGTTAACGGTCATGACTTCTCATTCATCGTCATCAGTCCCCAATTTAAAAAATGGCCAACAGTTGAAGACGTTCACGACGTGATGGAATATGCGTTAAAGAACTACCGCGTCGACAGTTCGCGCATCTACTTATCGGGATTAAGCATGGGTGGCGGCGTTACTTGGGAATATGCCGGCTCTAAGTATGGCAAATCGCTCGCTGCTATCGTTCCCATCTGCGGCGCCTCATGGGCCGACAGCGCCGTTGCCCGGCAGATAGCGAAAAACGAAGTACCCGCATGGGCATTTCACAACGAGGGTGACCAGGTTGTAACGGTAAATTCTACGAAGCGCTATGCGCGATTGATCAATGCTGAAAATCCCCCTGTACCCGTTCGTGTCACTTATTGGGAAAGCACCGCCCATGATGCATGGACAAAAGCCAGCGACCCGGAATACAGGGAAGAAGGAAAGAATATGTACGAGTGGATGTTACAATTTGTTCGTGAATAGATATTGTGGCGTTTTATCATCACATCCATATATCCATCGTGGGATCTTCAATATGCTTATCATCAGCCAAATACTGAACATAAATTATTGCAACTGCGGCAACTGTACCAATCAGTGCTGCCGCCAATAATATCTTCTTCATACAGGGAATTTGTTTTATACAGGCAATCGTTGTGCCAAGGTACACAATAAGTTAGGCAAATTGCTCTTGTTTTGCGACCAAAATTTTACGGGGCTTCTTTTTCGTTTTCTTCATCTTGTTCAGCCAGATGATCGTGCCGGTAACCGGCAGGCTCGTGGCCATAAGGCAAACAAGAAAATAAATGATCTTGGAAAAAGTGCCGAATAGTTCGCCTGTATGTATCGCCTTTATCGAATCGGCAATTTTTACGTTGAGCGGCTTGCCCGAGAAGGCCTCGGCTCTCAGGATTTCCCCCGTATGGCGGTCGAACTGGAGCTTATCGGCGCCTGATATGGCAAAAAAGCCGGTTGCCGACTTACTGACCACCACCGCCGCGTCTTTTTCTTCGGCTATTGTTAACCGCAAGTTGCCGGGATAGTTCAGTACCTTGTTGGTTTCCGACAACAATAATGACAGCGAAGCGGTGGACGAGCTGGTTTCCGCATTCCCCGATGACAAAGGCTTCTCGCCCCTGCCCTTGAAAACCTTCGCGCCAAGCACATCGCTCATGCCGTTCCTGTACCATTCAAACGACCAGCACAAACCGGTAAGCGCCATGATCAATAATATCAGGAACGAGTAAAATCCCAGGGCGTAATGAAGGTCGTGATTGATCCTTTTCCAGCCGGCTTTCGTTTTGATCGTGACGCCCTGTTTCCAGTTCCTGAGCCTCGCCGGAAACCACAGCACCAATCCCGAAATGATCATGATCACGAATATGATGGTTGCAATGCCCACGATGATCCTTCCGACCGAATTTTCGAGCATCAGCCAACGGTGCATTCGCATCACCCTGGTAAAGAATTCGCTGGTTGCGCCGCCCTGTGCGCCTGCTATTTCGGCGGTGTACGGATTAATGAAATAGCTTTTGGGTCTTGAAGGTTTTTTTTCGGGTCCACCCCCGTCGCCTCCGGCGACACCCCCGCCAGCGGGGGATGCAGCGTCCTTCACTTCCTTTTTCACCCCAATCTGCCAGTTCATCGTCTCATCCCCCGGAACCAAAACAGAACTGACCTTCCCTCTCAATTTTTGTTCAATACGCGCACCAATGGTATCGGCAGGTAATAATTTCTCACCCGGCTTCACATCTGCATAATATTTTTCCGGCTCCAGCCATCTCTCGATCTCACTTTTGAAGGTATAGACGGTGCCGCTGGCGCAAACCAGGAACAGCACCACTCCGCTGGCCAGTCCGAGCCACAGATGTATCTTATTAAATGCCTTTCTAATGCTTTTCCTGTTCATGCTATGATACTAAAACTTATAATTTACCGTGGCCATGAATTGCCGCGGGGCGATTGGGTTGATGCTGTAATTTTCGTGAACATAATAGTTGAGCGTATTGGTGAGGTTCGACACCCTGGCCAATACCGACAGGTTCTTGCTGAAGCAAAATCCTGCAGAAATATCCGCGGTTGTAAAGCCGCTGACGGCAATCAGCCTGTCGGTGGTTTCACCCGTGGCGGCGTCAACGATCGTGTTGTTCCATCCTCCAAAGCGTTTGCCGATGTAGAAAACGGATGCGCCGATTTTCAGGCCTTTTAATGCATCGTTGCTGAATGTATAGAATGCGCTTGCATTGGCTGTGTTTGCCGGAGTGTTCACCAGCCTTTCACCTTTCACATAATTTCCTTTGATGAAATCAATATTGGTGAATCGCATTTTATTGTAACTGTACCCCGCCATTAAATGTAATCCCTTCACGGGTTCGCTTGTAACGTCGAGTTCCACGCCATCGCTGGTAGTTTGCCCCACCAGAGCCTTGATAGATGGATCGTTGTTTTCGGAACCATCGGCCTTGAACGGCGCGGTTTGTGCCAGGTTGTTGTTGATAATGCGGTAAAAAGTGAGGTTGGCAGAAAGGAGCCCTTTAATGAACTCGTTTTTCACACCAAATTCGAATTGATCGATAATGGATGGGCTGAGTGCGTTGCCTGAAACATCAATGCCTTTGTTAACGCTGAACGAATTGGCATAGCTGGCGAACAGTGAAACATTGTCTACCGGCCTGTACACCACCCCGAATCTGGGTGAAAACGCTTTGTCGGTTTTCGATTCACCGAATGTTCTTTCGCCGGTGATAAAATTTAAAGAGTCGGCTTTCTGTCCGAGCTGGTAGGTCCACCTGATGCCCGCCAGTAACTTCAGCTTCGGCGTCAGGGTGATGAGGTCCTGGATGTAAGCGCCCGCACGATTAACCGGCGTTTTCACGAGCCTCACCTGGTTCGCTTCCGGAATGTCGGTGCGCCTGGTGTATTTGCCCTCATCAAAAATGTTGATGGTGTCGTAGGTCTTCGGTTGGTCGTAACCGTAATTAGCGGTATAATATTTTTCAGCATCGGCGCCGATGAGTACCTGGTGCTGTATTTTTCCGGTGCTGAATTTCCCGTTGAAGTTGACGCTGGCCGTCAGGTAATCTTCCATTGTATTGGTTCTGCCGAGGGGCCTTACCCAGTCGCCATTTTCTTTTATCTGTATCCTTTCGGTCGAATAATAATCGCGGCTGTACGATTGGTAGGCGGCATCGGCCAGCAATTGCCAGTTGTCACTCAGTTTATGTTTGAGGGTAACGTTGGCGGTGGCTTGCTGCGTGGTGGCGCGAGCCCAGGGAACGCCCAGGAAAGTGGACCGGCCCAACGGGGAGATGTACTTACCGTCTACTGAACCTATCCCGAAGTCGGGTGTAAAATGATGTTTAAGGTAATCGCCTTCCACAAGCAGTTCGGTTTTTTGTCCGAGCCTGAACAAAAAGGAAGGGTTGATGTAGTACCTGTCCGAATGCACGTTCTCGCGGTAGCTGTCCGCGGTTTCGAAGGTGCCGTTCACCCGGTAGGCGATATTTGTCGATAACGGGCCGTACACATCGAAGGCGGGTTTCAAAAAGCCATAGCTTCCGCCTCTTACACTTACCTCGCCACCGGACCTGAATTTCGGTTGCTTGGTGACCAGGTTGATAATGCCGCCCGGCGCAACATTGCCGAATAATATGGCGGCACTTCCTTTTAACACCTCAACTCTTTCGAGCGAACTCATTTCGGGCATCGCCCCCGAATTGATCCTGGTGCCATTCTTGAAAATGTTTGTCGCGCCCAGCGAATAGCCGCGGGCCGAAAAGCTTTCCTGTGTGCTGCCCCTCGTGGTGGACAGGTAAACACCGTTCACATTTTTTACGACGTCGCTCAGGCGGTTGGACTGCTGGTCGCGGATCACCGACTGGCCGATGACGGCGGTGGCCTGTGGAAGATCCATCGGGTCGATGCCTGCCTTACCGATCGTAAGCGGCTTTTGCTCCGGCCTTCTGCCGTCCACCACCACCTTTTGAAGGTCGATCGTATTTTGCTTGATCTTGAAAAGTAATTCGGTAACCCTGGTATCTTCGACGGTAACATGCTCCTCAACGGTTTCCATTCCTGTATGAGAGATGAGCAGCAGCACGTCGCCCTCCGGCAGGTTGCGAAGCATAAACGCCCCGTTTTCGTTGGTAATTGTTCCTTTGTGCAGCGAAGGGACAGTTACGCTTACATTGGGTGCCGGCTGACCGTCTGAGGTGAAAACTTTTCCTTTAATGTTGCCGGTTTGTGAAAAACAATAATTTGAGAGTAAAATGAGTAGAGCTAAAACACACGTTTTCAATTTCGAAAGTTTTTGCAAAAGAAGCGCATGGCCGTCTTTACTGACTGCCGTTTCGGGAAAACCGGTTTATGAAATCGGGAAAAAATGACTCGCCACTCCTTATTTTTAACATATGATACGTTTGGCAACAACCCTTATCCTGGCCATTGTTCTGGTCCTGCCACATCCCGCCCTTGCCTGGGGAAAGCTGGGCCACAGGGTGGTAGGCGGAATTGCAGACAACCATCTTAACGCCAAAGCAAGGGCCGCCCTGAAGAAACTTCTCGGCAACGAATCGCTGGCGATGGCGGCCAGTTGGGCCGATTTCATCAAGTCGGACAGGGCATACGATTACCTCGGCCCCTGGCATTATATCAATCTTCCGAAAGGTCTTACCGAAAAAGAGGTTTACGCCTACCTGGAAAGGGACACGGCCACGGATGTGTACACCCGGCTGAATTTCGTGATTAAACAGCTCAAAGACAAAAAGTTGCCCAGGGAAAAGCAGGTGTTTTACCTCAAACTTCTTCTTCACCTGGTTGGCGACCTGCACCAGCCCATGCATGCGGGCCGGGCCGGCGACAGGGGAGGCAATGGCATCAGGGTGTATTGGTTCAACAATTCGACCAACCTGCACAGGTTGTGGGATGAGCAATTGATAGAATACCAGCAGTTGAGCTACACGGAACATGTGGCCGCGATCAATTTCGCCACTCCCGGCCAGGTAAAGAAGTGGCAGCAGCAGCCCATACAACGCTGGATATTCGAATCGTACCAACTGGCGGAAAAGTTATACGACGAAGCAGCGGCCAACAACAGGTTGGGCTACGCGTACGATTACCGTCACGTAACGAAGCTGAACGAGCAATTGCTCAGGGCAGGGATCCGTCTTGCAGGCGTTCTGAACACTATTTATGGCGCGTGACGCATGACGCTGAAGCAGGTTAAAGTTGAAAACGCATTAAATTAGTATGAGCGGTAAACACTTTTTATCAAATTTCTTTCTATTTGTAAATAAATTCCTAAACACATGCTTTCTCTGAAAATCACATTTACGTTATTGTTGGGGTCGCTCGCTATTTGTTCCCTGGCCCAGGAAAAATATGAATGGAAGGAAGGCTCGTCGGGCGCCTATAAATACAGGTACGTTACGAACGATCCGATGAAAACCCGGTTTTATACGCTTGGGAACGGGCTCACGGTAATATTGAGCCCGAACAGCAAGGAACCGCGCATACAAACGCTTATCGCGGTGAGAGCCGGAAGCAACAACGATCCTGCGGATCACACCGGTCTGGCGCATTATCTCGAGCACCTGCTTTTTAAAGGAACCTTCAAATACGGATCGCTCGATTCCACTAAAGAAAAAATTTACCTGGCGGAAATTGACGACCTGTACGACAAGTACAACCAAACAGCAGATACCGATAAAAGAAAAGCGATATACAGGCAGATAGACAGTGTGTCGGGCATTGCCGCAAAGTATGCGATCCCCAATGAGTATGACAAGATGATGACCTCGATGGGTTCGCAGCAAACGAATGCCCATACCTCTGTCGAAGAAACGGTGTACGAAGAAAATATTCCCTCTAACGCCATCGATAAATTCCTTGCGGTGCAGTCGGAGCGATTTCGCGAACCGGTGTTCCGTCTTTTTCATACCGAACTCGAAGCGGTTTATGAAGAAAAAAACCGGTCGCTCGACAACGATAACTACAAAGTGTACTACGGCATGCTGTCGTCGTTGTTTCCCACGCACAATTACGGGCAGCAAACCACGATCGGCACCATCGAACATCTGAAAAACCCCTCGCTTAAAGCTATCAGGGACTTTTACAACAAATATTACGTTCCGGAAAACATGGCCGTTATCATGGCCGGCGACCTCAACCCGGATGAGGTGGTGGCAAAAGTGGATAAGGCCTTTGCCTACATGACGCCAAAGCCGGTAGAAGAATACAAGGGCCCCAAAGAAGAGCCACTGAAAGAGCCGGTGATCAAAGAAGTATTTGGCCCCGATGCCGAATCGCTCAACATCGGCTACCGCATGCCGGGCGCATATGATCACCACTCGCTGGTGGTGCAGGAAGTGGTGAACCAACTGCTTTCCAATGGTAAGGCAGGGCTAATGGACATCAACCTCAACAAACAGCAAAAGGTGCTGTCGGCAAGCGCCGGCGTGTTCGGCTGGAGGGATTATTCAATTTTCTACCTGGCAGGCAAAGCAAAGGATGGTCAGTCGCTGGATGAAGTGAAGGACCTTTTGTTATCACAGGTAGATCTTCTCAGGAAAGGGGAATTTGATGAAACCCTCATCAGGGCCATCATCAGCAACTATAAATTTTATGAGCTCGAAGGATTGGAAGACAACGGCAACCGGGCAAATGCAATGATGAACGCATTCATACAGCACAAGGGAAATCAATGGAACAAAGAAGTATCCTTCATAGACGACATGGCGAGGGTTACTAAAAAAGATGTGGTTGATTTTGTGAACAGATACCTCCGCGATAATTACGTGGCTGTATTTAAAAGGAAGGGCGATAACAAGAATGTGCAGAAAGTGGAAAAGCCGCCGATAACACCCGTTGTGCTGAACAGGGACTACCAGTCTGCGTTCAATAAACATATTGAGGCCATGCCGGCAAATGAAATGAAGCCGAAATGGATCGACTACAAAAGCGAAATTGGAAAATCGTCCATCGGCATCGCGCCTGTACTGTATGTGCAGAATAAAGATAATGACCTCTTCCGCCTGCATTACCGTTTTGATTTTGGTAATTGGAACAGTAAAGAACTGGCCCTCGCTGCCGGCTACCTGCAATACCTCGGCGACGGCAAAAACAGCGCAGAAGAGATCAGCAGGCAATTCTATAATATCGCCTGCAACTTCAGCATTCATCCTTCATCCGATTACACTACAATAACGCTTACAGGACTACAGGAAAACTTTGATGCGGCGGTAAAATTATTTGAGAACCTTATTCTGAATTGCAAGCCCGACGAGGCCGCGCTCAACAGTTTGAAAGGCAGAATAATGAAGAGCCGCGCCGACAACAAGCTCAACAAAAATTCTATCGCCCGCGGGTTAACCAACTACGCGGTGTATGGTCCAAAAAATCCGTTCAATTACCAGTTGTCGGACGCTGAACTTAAGGCAATAACTGCCACGCAATTGACCGAACGGCTCCATAACATGTTTAACTACAAGCACACTGTTATCTACTACGGACCGAAGGCATTGAATGTGTTTACTGCTTCCATGAAAAAGCTGCACAAGGTGCCCGCATCATTTAAGCAGTCGCCGGCAGGAATTAAGTTCGAGAAAAGAGAAATTACAAAAAACCAGGTGCTGTTCACGCCGTACGACATGGTGCAATCAGAAATAACGTGGGTAAGCAACGCCGGAAAGTATGACCCGGCAAAGCTGAGCGTAATTGAATTGTTCAATAATTATTTCGGCGCCAGCATGGGATCGATTGTTTTCCAGACGATCCGAGAATCCAAGGCGCTCGCCTATTCAACCTATGCTTATTACGCACCTCCCGATAAAAAAGAAGGCAGGTACACAACCGTTGCTTATGTAGGAAGCCAGGCCGATAAAATGAATGAAGCAGTGGCGGCAATGAACGAGTTGCTGACCGACCTCCCCAAAACTGAACAGGCGCTGGAAAGCGCACGCGAAAGTATCCGGCACGACATCGCCAGCCAGCGCATTACGCAAGACGAAATTATTTTCAGCTATCTTTCGGCGAAGCGTCTTGGGTTGGAAAACGATTACAGGAAAGATATTTATGAAAAGGTCGGCTCTCTCACGTTTGACAACGTGAAACAATTTTTCACCAACACCATCGCAGGTAAACCGTACACGTATTGTGTGATCGCTTCGCCCGACAAAATCAATATGGATGATTTGAAGAAAATGGGCGAGTTGAAAAAGCTGACGCTCGAAGAGATATTCGGTTATTAATATGAAATAAAAATGGCTGGCGCCTGCCGGCCATTTTTATTTATGATTTCAGGATAAGCGCGGGAAAAGTCTTAAACGCCTCGTTAAGGCTCAATTCTCTTTCAATTTTTACATGCCCTTCATTCAATAGGTTTTCCCAATCAGCAGGTTGTCCCGGCACAAGTACTTTCGTATCCTTCCAGTCGGCAACAGGAACATCGTGCGAACCGGAATATTCGTGAACGGTCGCGAAATTCAAGGGTATCAGCACGAGTATAGACGTATATCTGTTCTTCCTGATAAAACCTATGACCCTGTTCTTAAACTGGCCACTGACGGTAAGCGGAATATATTCTCCGTTAGCGAACACATCTATGTACCTGTTGCGGATAATGTTCAGGCATCGCAGCAACCACAATTTCACCTGGCCATTACGTCGCGTGCTCCATAAATCCTGCATTGATTTATGTTCACTGATCATTTTCATCCTTATCGAATAATCAACGGGCCTGCGGTTATCGGGATCCACCAGGCTGAGGTCCCACAGCTCAGTACCCTGGTAGATATCCGGAACGCCGGGGCAGGTAAACTTCAAAATCAATTGGCCGAACGAATTGATCATGCCATAGTCGGCAATTTTATCGAGGAAAGGTTGAAAGCTGTGCAGGAATGAAGAATTAGTGGCAATGAGTGCGTGTGCGAATTGTATGGCGGCGCGTTCGTAGTCCTCGTTCGGCGATGTCCAGTTCGAATGAACTTTTGCTTCGCGCAGCGCCTTTCGTAGATACCCGGCGATCCTTTCAGGATAGGCCAGAATATCGGCTTCCTCCAGTGGGTAGCTGCCCGCGAGTGTCTGGTAAATCAGGTATTCGTCGTTCGCATCGGGCCACCCGTTGGTTTTTAGCGAATCATTCTCCTGTCTCCATTTATTTGCCAGGGCTATCCATTCTTCATATAGATCGGTAAGAACATTGAGCCTTGCGCGAACATCCTCCCCTCTTTTTGTGTCGTGGGTTGAGGATGCATTCATCGAGTGCGGCCAATCTTTTAACCTGAATGTCATCAGCTCATGAAAAGTGTTCACCGTATATCCAAAAAATTCTGGTGAGTCGCCCACTTCATTGTGCCCGATAAACCGGTTGTAGGTGTACATCAGCGTGTCCTCGACACCCTTAGCCATGAGCGGTCCGGTAAACTGCATGCAACGTGCGTAGAATGTTTTCGTTCCTTCGCGGTCCCTGTTCTTATCGCGCTCCATTACCGGGTAGTCATCATCGTAATACCGGTAAACGGGGCAGTTGGTCATATAGGTGGCAATCTCTGACTTCAGCTCTTCTTCATCTATTTTTTCGTCTTCGAAAGTTTCTTTATACAGGCGCACGAGATTGTCGAGTTCGCCGCGCATGTGGTTATGCAGTATCGCCGATTTTTTTTCCCGGATCTGCTGGTGTAGGGTTGTCGAGTCGCCCGTTATGTCGTAATAATGCGCAGTTAGTGCAAATTCAGCTTCTTTATTCGTAAACAGGTTGTTGATGATGCCAAGAAAATCGTAGCCCGAATTTCCCTGTATTGGCCAATGCCGGGGCATGTCTTCCTGCGGTTCCAGAATTTTTTCCACGACGATGAAGCACTCTTCGCCGGCAAGGTTCCGGAGGTCGTTCAAATACTTTGTGGGATCGTACAAGCCATCCACGTGGTCGACCCTCACTCCCCTGAAAACCTTTTTTGCACACAGCCGCCCAATGAGCTGGTGAAAGTCGTTGAACACATTGTTGTCGTGGATATTCGTACAGATCAGGCTGTTGACAAGAAAGAATCTCCTGTAATTGATACGGTGGTCGGTGTCTTGCCACGGACAAAGCTGGTAATGATGCTGTGCGGGAAATTTTTCGATGAGTATTTTTTCGAGCTCACCGCCTGGAAACGGCACCATTAGTTTTCCATCGAATTCCGGATGGTTCCAGTTGATATCAAAATACGATGCGTAGGTTGATGACCGGCCCTTTTCCAATACATCCATCAGCCATTTGTTGTTCTCATGATAGGCCAGGTGATTGGGCACGATATCCTGCAGCCACGACATATTATTCTGCTTCAGCGTTTCAGCAATCTCCATCAGTTCCTCTTCGGTTCCTATCTCAGGGTTGATGCGGTTGGGATCGGTGCCGTCGTAGCCGTGCTGACTTCCCGGCACCGCTTCAAATATTGGAGATGCATAAATGGTGCGTACGCCCACCTGAACGAGATATGGAATGATTTCCCTGAAATCCCGGAACGTAAATTCCTTGTGGAATTGCACGCGGTAGGTGGCGATCGGATTATAAGTTTTGTCCATTTTTACGTTTCGTTTCTAACGAGTAAGCGGATCGATTCCGGTTGAAGGACCAACTTGTGTTTATCTTTTTCATTTTCATTTCCGGGGCCGTTCCATTCCTTTAGCGATGAGTCAAGCAATTCAGTTGTTCCTTCTGTATTCAGTTGAAAAGTTTGTTCCGTTGAAGAGAAGTTCATCAGGCACCACACCGTTTGCTCCGGCGATGTGCGCGTAAGCAGCAGCGTGCCGGTTTGCCCGTGCTCTGTTACCGTGGTATTTTTTCTGATGGTCGATCGAAGCGCGGGCTGTGTCTTCCTTAAGCTGATAAGTTGCTTATAGTAACGAAGCATAGTGGCATGCGGCTCGCTTTTATGCAGGTTCCACTGCAGCAACGACCGGTTGAACGTTTCTTCTTTCCGCGGGTCGGGAGGATCGCCTTGCCATTGAAAAGCACTGAACTCATTTTTTCTACCTTCAACAACACGCAACGCCAGCTCACTGTCGGTGTGATCGATAAAAAACAGGAATGGATTCGGCTCGGCCCATTCTTCTCCCATAAACAACATGGGCAGGTAAGGTGCAAACAGCACGGCGGCGGCCATCAGCTTGCACATTTCAAAACTCACCAGCGCGCTGCTTCTTTCTCCGAGCCTTCTGTTGCCGATCTGGTCGTGGTTTTGTGAGAACACCACGAACTGGTATCCTTCATTATTTGTTTTTCTTCCAAAAAACTTTTTACGGTGCTCCGAGAACTGCCCGTCGTAAACGTAGGCATCGCGGTACGATTTTGCGAGAGCCGGTAAGCCGTTAAAGTCGGAATAGTAACCCTCCGGCTTCTGGCCTGCGGCCACTCTTAGCGCATGATGGAACTCATCGATCCATTGCGCGTCGGCACCATAACCGCATTTTTCCAATGGATTGATAAACACCGGATCGTTGAGGTCCATCTCGGTAATGAGGTAGCCTGGATTATTGGTAAGGTTGCGCAGTTCGTTTACTTTCTCTTTGATCGCTTTAACCATGTGCACCGGGCCGTTGTCATAAATGGCGTGGACTGCATCCATGCGCAGCGCGTCGATGTGGAAATCGCGGAACCACATCAGCACATTTTCGATCACATAATCGCGAACGCCGTCGCACCAGGCGCCGTCAAAGTTGATCGCCCTTCCCCACGGCGTGCGGTATTTATCGGTAAAATAGGGCCCAAACCTGTCGAGGTAATTTCCTTCGGGCCCAATATGATTGTAGATCACATCCAGGATAACGGCTATCTTTTTTTTATGACACTCGTTCACCAGTTGCTGCAACGCCCGGGGGCCTCCATAGGAATGTTGGACGGCAAAGGGGTATACGCCGTCGTATCCCCAGTTGCGTACGCCTGCAAACTGGCCCACGGGTAAAATTTCTATTGCGGTTATGCCGAGGTCGCGCAGGTAGTCGAGTTTGTCGATAATTCCTTTGAAATCATTTTCGGGTGTAAAGGCGCCGGTGTGCAGTTCATAAATGATATAATCCTGAAGTGGAATGTTTTTCCATTCTTCGTCTGTCCATTTGAAATTATGCAGATCGAATGCCGCGGAATGTTCATGCACGCCGGCGGGCTGCGAGAGAGAGGCGGGGTCGGGATAAAGTTCGCCGTCATCGATGGCAATTTTATACAAGCTGCCTGGTTTTAGCCGGTCGGTGACTGCTTTCCAGTATCCATAATCGGTTTTTTCGAGAGGAATTTTTTCTTTTTCAACGGCCAGGTGAACTTTTGTGGCGGTTGGCGCCCATACCACTGCCCGTGCCATGCCATCGTCGTTGAAATTTATTCCTATGCTTCGCTTACTTACGTTTATGCTCATGGGTTTTAAGGTGTCTGGGTTGCTTTAGCAAAACAATCGAACGGCTGTGTACGTTGATCACCTGGCGCGGTTTTAAGGATTCGCCGGTTTCGGTGAACAGGTTGTCATGCGTGTCGATCACCTTTTGCCAGCGTGTGCCATATTTCCTGGACGGCAGCGTGAAATTCATGTCCTCGTAGTGGGCGTTGAACATGAGGTAGAAGCTGTCGTCAACGGTATGTTCGCCTTTTGGACCAACGGTCCTGATGCCGTCGCCATTGAGGAAGATGCCAAGCGATTTGGCATAGTCATGGTTCCAGTTTTCCTCGGGCATCTCCTTTCCTTCCGGCACGAACCATGCGATGTCGTGAAGATCAGCTCCCTTGATGGGCCGCCCGCGAAACCACAGCCGCCTGCGGAAACTGGGATGTTTTCTTCTGAAGTGGATGAGCTTGCCGGTGAAGTCGATCAGGTCCTGGTCGGCAGCGTCCCAGTTGATCCATGAAATCTCATTATCCTGGCAGTACGCATTATTATTACCTTTTTGTGTTCTTCCGGCCTCATCGCCGGCAACGATCATCGGCACGCCCTGGCTAAGCAGGAGGGTGGTAAGGAAATTCCGTTTTTGCTTTTTTCGGAGCGCTATTATTTCGGGGTCTTCGGTATCGCCCTCTGCGCCGCAGTTCCAGGAGCGGTTGTGGTCCTCGCCGTCGCGGTTGTCTTCGCCGTTCGCTTCGTTGTGTTTATGATTGTAGGAAACCAGGTCGTGGAGGGTAAAGCCGTCGTGCGCGGTAACGAAGTTGACGCTTGCCGTCGGCCGCCGGTAGTCGGCCTTGTAGAGGTCAGAACTTCCGGTAAACCTTTCGGCAAACTCGGCAAGCATGCTGTCGGCGCCCCGCCAGTAGTCGCGGATGCAGTCGCGGTACTTCCCGTTCCACTCGGCCCACCCGAGCGGAAACTTCCCCACCTGGTACCCCCCTTCGCCAATGTCCCACGGTTCGGCGATCAGCTTTACCTGTGAGATCACGGGGTCCTGGTGGATAATATCGAAGAAGGCGCTTAGCCTGTCCACTTCATGAAGCTCGCGGGCGAGGGTAGCGGCAAGATCGAAGCGGAACCCGTCAACGTGCATATCGAGAATCCAGTAGCGGAGGCTGTCCATGATCAACCGTAATACGCTGGGCATCCTGGCATTCAGTGTGTTGCCGGTGCCGGTATAATCCATGTAATATCTTTTATTGTCGGTGAGCCGGTAGTAGGAGGTATTGTCGAGCCCGCGAAACGAGAGGGTGGGGCCGAGGTGGTTGCCTTCGGCGGTGTGGTTGTACACCACGTCGAGTATCACTTCAATGCCCGCTTTGTGCAACTCTTTGACCATTTGCTTGAAATCGGTTACCTGTCCGCCCAGGTTATCGCTTTTTGAGTAGCGTATATCCGGTGCAAAGAAGCCGATCGTATTATAGCCCCAGTAGTTGCTCAAGTTTCGGTCTACCAGCATTTTATCAATCACGAAGTGGTGAACGGGCATGAGTTCGACAGCCGTTACGCCCAGTTTTTTCAGGTAGTCGATGATGATGGGGTGCGAGATTGCGGCATAGGTTCCCCGAATTTCTTCCGGGATGCCGGGGTGGAGCTGGGTAAACCCTTTCACATGTGTTTCATAGATGATGGTTTTGTGAAAAGGTATTTTCAGCGGTTTGTCGCCTTCCCAATCGAACGAAGGGTCTACCACAACGCTTTTCGGGGTGAAGGGGGCGCTATCTACTTCGTTGAAACTCAGGTCTTCATCGGGATGTCCTATTTCATAACCGAACAGCGCATTGCTCCAGTCCACCGCGGATGAGATAGCCTTTGCATAGGGGTCTATGAGCAGCTTGTTGCTATTATAACGGAGCCCGTTCAGGGGGTCGTACGGCCCGTGGGTGCGGTAGCCATAGAGCTGTCCGGGCCTGATGCCCGGCAGGTAGCAGTGCCACACGTGGTGCGACACTTCGTTCATCTTGATGATTTCCGTTTCTTTTTGGTCGCCGGGATCATTGAAGAGGCACAGGTCTATGCCGGCCGCATTTTCGGCAAAAATGGCGAAATTGACCCCTTCCCCGTCGAAAGTGGCGCCCAAAGGGTATGGCTGTCCGGGATAAATTGCTTGAATCATCTATGATTGGTGGATTTGTGGAATGGTATTCAATATCTTTGCCACCCTGGCGGGACATTTTATTTTTTCGTTTTCCCCCTGATTTTATTTATCTTTGCGCCTCCTTAAAAGTGTATGGGTAAACAACCGCTGATTAAACAGGATGGAACAATTATCGAAGCCTTGTCAAACGCAATGTTCAAGGTGAAACTGGAAAATGGGCACGAGATTCTGGCGACTATTTCAGGCAAGATGAGGATGAATTACATCCGTATTCTTCCGGGAGACAAGGTTGGGGTTGAGATGAGTCCGTACGACCTGTCAAGGGGACGGATAATATTCAGGTATAAATAATTATTTCAGGATATGAAAGTTAGAGCATCCATTAAGAAAAGAAGTGTTGACTGCAAGATTGTTCGCAGGAAGGGCAGGTTGTATGTGATCAACAAGAAGAATCCCCGTTTCAAGCAAAGACAGGGGTAAAAGAAGTTAAA
>CAMPGT010000069.1 GCA_946885665.1 uncultured Chitinophagaceae bacterium
GGTTTATTCTCGATGGCTGAAATCGCACTGGTATCTGCAAGAAAGTCGAGACTTGAGGCTCAGGCAAATAAAGGAGACAAAAACGCCAAAGAAGCGCTTGACCTTGCCAGCCATCCCGATACATTTCTTTCCACGGTTCAAATAGGGATCACACTGATCGGTATTCTGACCGGTATCATCTCCGGAGAAAAACTGAAAACCAATTTCATTCACTTCCTGGAACGCTTCGAACCGCTTAAAGATTACAGCTACGGCATCGCCACGGCAATCATTGTGGTGATCATCACTTATTTTTCCATGGTGCTCGGCGAACTGGTGCCGAAACGTCTCGGCCTCGCCAAGCCCGAAGCCGTGTCCAAATTCCTCGCGAAGCCGATGCGCATTTTGAGTGTGATCACCCACCCTTTCATCTGGCTGCTCACCAAATCCACTTTTGTCATCGTCAGGCTGCTGAATATCAAAACTGCCGACAACCAACTGACGGAGGAGGAAATAAAGGCGATCATCAGCGAAGGCACAGAGCAGGGCACCATCGAGGAGGCGGAACACGAGATCATCGAAAGAGTCTTTCACCTTGGCGACAGGAACATCACGTCGCTGATGACGCACCGCAGCGACCTGGTTTGGTTCGATCTTAACGACACGGAAGCGTCCATTAAAGGAAAAATCCTCGAGGACCCGCATTCCGTGTATCCGATCTGCGACGGGCAGATCGACAACATCAAGGGAGTGGTGTCCATCAAGGACCTTTATGTGGCCGACGATGTAACAAAATTCAAGGACCTGATGAAGCCGCCGCTGTATGTTCCTGAAAATAACACGGCGTACCAGGTATTGGAAAAATATAAGCAATCACAGATCCATTCGTGTTTTATCATCGACGAATATGGCAGCATTCTCGGGATGATCACGCTGAATGATATCCTCGAAGCCATCATCGGCGACATCCCCGAAGACCATGACGACGATTACGAGATCACTGAAAGAGAAGACGGCACCTTCCTGGTGGACGCGCAGATACCGTTTTACGACTTTCTTTCGAAGTTCGAAAAGACGGACATGATGAACGAGGGCGAACAGGAATTCGATACGCTGGCAGGATTCATCCTTCACCTGCTGAAAAGAATACCCCAAACAGGTGACAAGTTCGAGTGGGAAGGGTTTTCAATGGAGATCATCGACATGGATGCACAAAGGATCGACAAGGTACTCGTGCAACTGCAGGATGCCACACAGAAAAATGACGACGGCCGTTAAACATAAACCCTCCGGCATCACGCACTCAAAAGCCCGATTGCCCGCACGGCAACAGCCCGCTAGGTAGCCAATGGCGGTCCTCCCGGAACGGTTAACGGCACATGAGGCCTCGATGATGCTGAACGTTTTGCTGTAAACTTTGCTGTTCCATATTCTACCATGTACACCGATCCCGACATGGTGTCGCCGGAAACAGTGCCTGTGTAGGTGAATGCAAGGTGGTCGCCCGGCCTGGATTCGGAACTGCGCACTCTTATCTGGTCGCCTTCCAGTGTACCATACACATCGCTCGACGAAAAGGTACCTTTGTGGATCCCTTCGATCCAGTTACCCTCTTGTCCCAGCATCCAGTCGTATTGGGCCTTGCTGCTGTAAAATTCAACAGTAACATCCCAGCGGCCGGTTACGTTTGAAGCGGGCGCCTTGAGCGATGCCGGCTTCGGGTCTCTTTTTTTAGACAGCACACCGTGAATTCTGTCTGCAACGATCTTATCCTCTCCCGGCTGCATTTGTCCGGCGGTGATGTTAATTGATGTCATTCCGTCCTCGCTTGGTGCGTTGCGGCGCCTGCCAAAGGCCAGGGCGATCCGGGGTTTGTTTCTGCCCAGCTCTTCAGCCACTTCTTCGCCGGTGATGTGCAGTTTTGCCGGATCCCAGCTAATGATGAGTGACGGACTCTTGTTAGATAATCCCGGAGGTTCGTGTACTTCGGTTTTGACACTGTCGATTTTGGCAACGCGTTTCGCCACGGTATCGAGGTAGGAGAGCCACTTTTTCCATTGGCCTTTGTGATCGAAGGTTACCCAGGCCTCGATGGCGGCCAGTGCACCGATCATCTCTTCACGTCCCACTTTGTTGTCGCGGCCGGGACCATGATGAGGCGAGCTTGCCTGCCATGCGGATTGAAGAATATCTTTTTGACCGAGAAGAATGCCTGAGCATTGCGGTCCGCAAAATGCCTTTCCTCCGCTATAAGCAACGATGGTCGCCCCTTTTTGCAGGTGAACGCTGGGGATGGTGAGGTCCTCGGCAGCGGCATCCACGAGTATGGGAATATTTCTCGGTTTGGCTATTCTGACAATATTTTCGAGCGTTAGCGGCTCCCTGCTATTGGCAGTTAAATAGATCATTGCCGTTTTGGGATTCAGCGCAGTCTCCAATTCCTCGAGGGTTTCAACGTCAATCATTTTAACACCCACGTTCCTGATGGCGTGGTCGTAAACGTTGCGCGAGCGCCGCGGAACAACAACTTCTGTTTTTTCGAAGCCGGTGAGATCAGGGATGCGGACGAGTTTTTCGGGATTGCCACCTGTTACGCAGGCGGCTGCAACATGTTTGAGCCCTGCTGCGCATCCCGCCGACACCATACCCCACTCGGCGCCGGTTAGTTCAGCCATGCGCTGACCGATGCCGGTGGCCAGCTCATCGTATTGCACAAAATTTCTTGAGGCCGCTTCCATGGCTTCGCGCACAGAGGCGCGTTCAAGCGAGCCGCCGATGATGGTGAATGTGCCCATGCAATTGATAAGCGGCTCAACGCCGATAGACTGAAAGATATCGGGACCTGGTTTTAAAGGACCGGTGCCGGACCGTACCGCCGGAGCGCCGAATGCAGAAGACAAAGGAAAAACGCTCGATCCCACGGGAAGCAACGTCAAACCTTTGATAACATCTCTTCTATTCATGTTCGTTGATGATTTATTAGTGAGCTAATGTGTACTTGCTGTCAAGTTCCTTCGCGGTGAGGCCGTTCAGGTCAAACACCACCTTACCCTCCCGAACGGTGAGTTCCGTTTGCAGTTTCCTGTCTCCGTCGAGCCGGTTGTGCCCGGCATCCACGTAGCCGAAGTTTCCGTGCAGCATACTAATCACGGCCACGTCGGCTACGGCCCCTTCCGAAAGATTGCCGAGGTCTTCGCGCTTGATAGATTGCGCGGCGCTCCAGGTGGCGCGGCGGATCACATCATTCAGGCTCATCCCCATGTTGAGAAACTTCGACATGACATTGAGCATATCTTTCATGCCCGCGTTCATGCTGTAACGGTGAAGGTCAGTTCCAAACGAGTTCGGCAGAAGTCCCTGTTTCATAGCGGGGATTGCCTGGCTGAACCAGAAACCGGCGCCGCCATGTCCCACATCAAACAGAACACCTCTTTTTTCAGCGGCTATTACGAAGGGTCGCAGCACGCCTTGTGAATCCACTACCGGCATCCGCTCACTTACCTGTTCGTAAGCATGTGTGATGATATCTCCCGGCCGCATTCTCTTCAATTGATCCTGCAGGGTAAAATTCGGAAGATGACATTCTACTAGCAGCGGCCTTTGCGTCATTTTCGCAGCCTGCACTGCTTTATCGAATGGCGCCCAGTCTTTACCGCTATAATGTCCTATCCGCATACCCACGATGTAGTCGCTATATTTTTTTATGGTATCCGCCGCCATTTGAGGGTTCATGTCGCTGGCGTTGTGCTCAACGGCGTTTCCGCTGCTGAATCCATTGCTGAAAATGTTGAGAAAGGCCAGCACACGCGTTTTGGAGCGGTCGATCACATCTTCCTTCAATACATGAAAATTGTTTGCGCCGGATGTTCCTGCGTCCACTACGGTGGTGACGCCGGCTTTCAATGTAAAATCGTCGGGCGAAACGCTTGAAAATCCTTCTGCAAAACCGTTTTTCGTTCCCACGAAAACATGTGTGTGGATGTCGATGAAACCGGGCGTTACATACATACCTTTTGCATCAGCCACTTTTTTTGCAGACGATTCCGGGATATTTTTCGCAACGCGTGCGATCTTCCCGTCATTGATGGCAACGTCCATCTCCCCGTCGATGGCGTTTTTCGGGTCGATGACATGTCCGTTTTTGATCAACAGGTCGTATTCCTGTGCGTGCATCATTGCGGGAAACAACAGAAAAAGCGGCAATATCCCTACGATAGCCGCAACGCGCATTAATGGGAAATCACTGAAAACGAATTTGATTTTCATATTTACTTCATTAACAAAAGACGATTGTGCATTCCTGTACCCTTACTGTCCCTTCAAATCTATGTAAGAGCGTTTCGGGTGATCGCTCCGGGTGTTTTGTCTGGAAGAAGCTACGGTTGAAGTTAACTCTTCTACTGAAAAAGACCTATTATCCTGCAAAAGTCCCATGCTGAAGCAATATTTTGGGTTACTTGTAGCGTGACATGCTCAGCCCATTGAGATCATACACTACCCTTCCGGCGCGAATGGTTAGTTCTGTTTCCAGTTTTTGTGTTCCCATAATTTTCAGCCTTCGTACATCTTCAAAACCAAAATTTCCTTTTCTGAGGCTAAACACCGCAACATCCGCTTCGGCGCCAACCGACAGGTTGCCAAGGTCTTCACGCTGAATTTCTTTTGCAGGGTTCATTGTTGTTAGTTTAATTACCGTTGGCAGGTCGAGGCCCATTGCCATGAATTTGGACATAACATTCGGCAGGTCCTTCATGGCGCCGTTCATGCTATTTTTGTTCCAATCGGTGCTGATGGAGTTCGGCAGCAAACCCTGCTGCAGGGCGGGTATTGCCTGCGCAAAAGCAAAAGCGCCGCCACCATGACCCACGTCGAAGATCACGCCTTTTCGCTGCGCCTCAAATACGAATGGTTTTACTTTTCCTTTTTCGTCGACGAGTGTTTCGCGGCTCGATGCACCGTTAGCGAAGCAATGCGTGAAGATATCGCCCGGACGGAAATGCTTCATGAATAATTCTTCAATAGAAAGCGGCGGCTTGTGCTCACCGAAGTCCACCATTATTGGCACATTTGCCAGCTTACCCGCTTCTACCGCCCTGTCCACGGGTATCCAGTCGTACCCTGTGTAATGGGCCACTTTTATGCCTACTATGTAATCTTTATACTTTTCTACTGCGAGCGAAGTGAGGCGCGCATCCATGTCGCCGGTATTCTGCTCGTAGGGCTCTCTTCCCAAAAACCCCTCGCCCACAATATTCAGCCAGGCAAGAATGCGCGTTTTTGAGTGATCGATCGTATATTCTTTGAACTTTTCAAAAGATTTCCATCCGGAGCTTCCGGCATCGACCGAAGTGGTAATGCCGTTGCGAAAGGTGAAGCCATCAGGAAAGGGATCGCCGATCCGGTAATCGGAGATGATGGGAAAATGATGAGCGTGCATGTCGATGAGGCCGGGGGTAACATACATGCCCGTTACGTCGATCACTTTTTTGGCAGATGCCGCCGGGATATTTGCCGCCACCCTGAATATTTTATGTTCAGCGATGGCCACATCCATTTTTGCGTCAATGTTATTTTTCGGATCGATGACGTGTCCGCCTTTCAGCAAAATGTCAATGTGCTGCGACTTCGCCGCGGGTGTAAAACAAACCATTGAAAGAACAACGAAGAGCGCGGTCCAAAAAACGCGATGAGTATTTTTTCTGAAGCTCAAGATCATAAATTTTATGATTATTAATTATTCTTTTTCAAAGGAAGCAATCGAAGGATGAGGCCCGTGTCCTCTGTCATTACATAAAGCAATTGGTCAGGTCCGAATTTAATATCCCTCACTCTTCCGATACCCTGCAGTAATTTTTCATCGTGAACCACCCGGTTATTTTTAACGACAGAACGATTAACCATCTTTTGAACAAGTGAACTGATAAACAGGTTGCCGTTCCAGCCGGGATATTTACTGCCATACACGAAGTCCATCCCGCCCGGCGCCAATGAAGGGATCCAGTAATGCACGGGAGACACCATACCGGCACGGGTTGTGTCTTTCGAAATGATCGTACCATCATAATTTAGACTAAATGTAACTTCCGGCCATCCGTAATTACCGCCTTTTTGAAGAATGTTGAGTTCGCAGCCGCCCATCTCACCATGTTCATTTTCCCACACCTGTCCGGTGTGCGGATCATATACCAGTCCTTCGGGCTGCCGGTGTCCATAAGTGTAGATTTCGGGAAGCGCGCCTGCAGAATCGACGAATGGGTTGCCTTTGGGAACGCTGCCGTCGTCATTCAACCGCATTATTTTTCCGGAGCTGACACCTTTGTCCTGAACAGTTTTCCATCTGTGCCTGCCGTCGATTGTACGTTGTCCGACAGCAAAGTACAGATATCCTTTACTGTCAAATACGATTTTGCTGCCGTACCAAAATCCTCCCTCCCTAAACGGGCCGGCTTTGTATAAAACCTGTTTGTTGACGAGACTGTCGCCCTCAAGCTTTGCACGCATCAAAACGGTGTAGCCGCCATCTGGCTTAACGGGTTCAATGTAATACGACATGTAGATCAGCCGATTCTTTTCAAATTGCGGATGGAGCTTAATGTCCCGTATCTCGGAAGGCACCTCACCGGTAATCCGGCGGGCCTGCACCTTACCATTGCGTACCCGAAGCAAACCTCCGGCCCGTTCTGCTATTAGCGCCGACTTATCGGGCAAAAAAATGAAACTCCAGGGCATCTTCAATCCCGAAACCACCGTATCAACCATAAAAACTACAGTTTCCGATTTAACGGCGTTGCTAACTTTCCGGGGCAGGGGAAAATAGTCCTGTGATATCGACCGGTCGATCGAATAACCCTTCGCCGCTATGGTATTTTGCAGCTTACCGGCAGTGGGCAGCTTATGGGTGTTCGAAAAGTCCCTGATATAGGCAACTATCTGCCATCTCTGTTTTTCCGAAAGTGCGGTACCATAGGCAGGCATACCTCCACGTCCATGCGTCAGTTTCCAGAACAGCGCGCCATCCGATTGACGGATCACATCGGCATCATGAAAATTCGCGGGTTTTTTGGCGAATGTCATGCCTGGGGCACCGTCACCGTTGCCGGTTTTGCCGTGGCACGACATGCAATAGGTGGTATACAGCAGCTTGCCTTCATTCAGCACCGCCTTGTTCACTTTAAACGGCTTTTTCAACGTGTCGGCCCAGGCCGGAGCCTTCCAATCAACATTCTGGCCGTAACAAGACACAAGTGCCAGGCAAAAAAAGATCAATACGGTTACCCCACCGGTAAAAATATACTTCATTGCAGCTTGTTGTTTAACAAATGAATTCACTGGAACAATACAGTACCAAAGTATTTAGGTGAATGAAATGTGGGACGGCTGCCCCCCACAACAGCCCATGTGATGTGATGAGGGTTGGAATTATTTTCTGCTATCTTGTAAAAATTGGCCCGCCAGGCGATGCCCTTTTTCGGCTGCGTAACCTTCGAATATTTTTTTAGCATCGCAAAGGGAATCCTGTACTCCACTGTCCACGTTACAGGGTCTGTTATTTCAGGATCTACCGTTTTTGGCAACGAATGGGCAATCTCTATCATCTTCACGTCATCATCAACAGGTTTTTTTCCGGAAGTACGATAGCCGAGTAGCGCCGTTCCTCCGCAATTCACTTCAAGATTAAAATAATTTTCGGGTAAACTGGTATCCGGTGAAAAGAAGAATTCCACGGCCGCATCCTTCCACACGGGGCCGTTGATTTCTGTTGTTATGCTGCGCACATATTTGTCGCGGACCCGGAAGATCACGAACACGTTTTCATCGTCATATAACATTTTCGCCTCCACCACCGGGCGGTAGGCCGGCACGCCCCTGATAAAATTGTTCACTTTCAGGGAACGTGTGGACCGCCATGGCGGTTTGTTCCAGTTAGCGTCAATTTTCATTGGGCGCGTAAGCCGTTTCACGGTGTACACCGACGGCCCGGGGCGGCCAACGGGCTGCGTCGCGCCGTACGACAAAGCGCAGCATAAAACAACAGCAGGTAACAGAAAAATCATTTTCATACATACGGTTAATGCGGTCGCTGAAATAATGCTATGGATTTGTATCCCACCAAAGGGGAGTGGTCGGTTTATCCGGACCGTTCAACAATGACTCCGCGGCTTCAACGGCGGGTCCGTTTCTATCCTTGTCATATTCCAGGAATACGATCCTTCGCACAAATTTACCCGACGGCACATCCGGGTTATCGGAATGTATAACGTGATACCGCTTCGGGTACGCCGTTCTTCTCACTTCGGCCCACGCCTCCTGCCCATCAGGGAAAAGTGCGAGCCACTTTTGTGTAGCGATCTGCTCGCGCTGCTTTTCCGGATCAGCAGAAAATTTTACAGGGATACCGGTAATTGCCGGCGTATTAAAATAACCCCCCGGAGCCATTGGCAAATTGGGACTGTTGATATAATTGTTTATCGCAACGGCATCCGTAATTCCATTTGTTCTCATGGACATTTCAATTCCCTTTGCGTAGAGCTCTTCCGCAGTGCCGCCCATGTTCCATCCGTTTAACGCACCTTCGGCGCGAAGCAGGTAGGCTTCTCCCGAACGAATTACGCTCATTGGTTCCGTATTCATTCCTTCAGGTGTGAAGCGATCACTCACATTCGACGCATTGTCATAACTATTTTCAGGCAACACCTGTTCGGCCGGCACCATTCCGTTTCTTAAACCCCTGTACTCACCATCGGTTACTGCAGGCTGAAAATATGAGCTTAACCGGGGATCCTCATATCCTTTCAGGAAACTTTCCATCGTGGCGCTCATCCGGAATTCGTTCCACGAAGAGATGTAGCCAAGCGGGTTTGGCCTGTCGGTAGAAACTTTCATATAGGCATCGTCGCTGATGTCGGTCATCACGCCGCCTGCCACCGCCGCCTCTGCTTCGGTCTTTGCTTTTTCAGGATCTACATAAGATATCCTCATTGCCAATCGCAATCGCAGCGTATTAGCAAATTTCAACCATAAAGCATTTTGATTTTCGCCACCATATATCAGGTCTTTGTCGTCGTAGGAAGGCAGATTCAGATTGTTTCGGAGGTCATCTGTTGCTTCGGCCAATTCCTTGAAAAAGTCGTAGTAAATATCCTTTTGCGAATCATAAGGAATCGTCTTGTCGGTAGAGCCGATCTTAAAGTATGGAATGGGACCGTAATAATCAGTAACGCGATCAAGAATAAACACCTTCCAAATGCGTGCGATTGCATTCAGTGGCTTTGTTTCGGGTGTCGTTGTTTCTTTAATGATGGTAAGCAGTGAAGGCATCGTGTAAACATAAGCGCGTTCCCAGTGATTCATCAGGCGCGACTGCGTGAGATCGAAACGATCGGAAGCGAATGCCGTTTGTGTCACTGCAAAATACTGTGCATACATATCTGCGAACGCATTCACACCTCTCTGGAACTGTGTTCCGCCTCCCAATGCCATCCCCTGCCATTGCGCATTTCCGAAGAGTCCCTTCACGTCTTTTGGCGTTAACGCCGTAAGCCTGGTTGGGTCAGTATTTCTGTCGGGAAATTTTTTCGTGCAACCCGGCAGTATAGATCCGAATATCAACACGGCGCCGTAAAATATTCCGTTCAGCAGCCATTTAATATTTTTCATCAGTGTAGTTTTTAATTTTTTTGTCAGGTGGACCCTGGTTAAAATGTCACCTTCACGTTAACGCCCATGGTACGGGCGAATGGCAGCGCGGTGGCTTCTATACCTCCGCGTCCCTGCGCAATGTCCGGATCGAAAGGCGTTGATTTTTTGAAAAAGAAGAGGTTTCTTCCAATCAGGGAGATGCGGATGTTACTGATGTAATTCGCTTCACCAAATACTCTTTTGGGAATCACATAGCCAAATGACACTTCCCTGAGGCGCGTGTTGGTTGCCGAGTACGCATATTCTTCAGCGGCCGGCTTCCTGTCGCCAATCGAACTAAAATATTCCTGTGAAGTGATGACCTGGTCATTTTTACCTCCACCTGCCTGGTAAGCATCGAGAACGATGCCGCTTTCGCGTCCCTCAAGCGATCTTGCAGAATGTCCGTCGGCATCTATGAGCGCCTGGGTACCTCCAAGAATAGTACCGCCGTGGGCATGGTTGATCAAAAATCCGAACGAGAAATCGCCCAACCTGAAAGTGCTGCTGAAACCAAGCTGGTAATCGGGATTGTAGTTTCCGGCGTAAACCGTTTTGCCGGGCGTCAACAACGGCCTGCCCATGTCGTCCACCAGCTTTCTGCCTTCTTCGTCTCTTTGCCAGCCCTTTACATAGAGTGTTCCGAAGCTTTTTCCGGCCTCCACCTTCGTCGTAACGATGTCGTCATCCTGTATGATTACCGATGACATCTCGTCGGTAATGCGAACAACTTTGTTATCGTTCCTGGCATAGTTCACATAGCCGTCCCAGGTAAATTTCCCTGCTTTGACGGGCGTAAAATTCAACATCGCTTCAAGTCCGCTGTTCTGTATAAGGCCGGCATTAATGTAACGTTGGTTATATGTTGAGGCGGGCGGAGCGCCTATCAGCAGCAGTTGGTTCTTTGTTTGCGTTCTGTAATAAGTAAGATCAATGCCCAGCCTGTTGGCAAGAAAGTTCCATGTCAGTCCCGCCTCAAGTGAGCTGGTCATTTCAGGTTTATACGTTCCAAACGACTGAATGGTGGGCGTAACAATGAGGCCGCCGGCTGCCACTGAATAGTATTCACGGCCCAGGTAGGCGTTACCACCATACCCCGAGTTAGCAATGGATATTCTCGCTTTTCCGTAGTTGATCCAAGACGGCAGTTCCACCATATCGGAAATAATTCCGGTTAACCCTATTGAAGGATAGAATATGGAATAGCTGCCTTCGGGCAGAGCCGATGACCAGTCGTTTCTTCCCGTCACGTCGAGAAACAATAAATCTTTGTATCCTAAAGTAGCCTCGGCATATAATGCCTGTACCTGGGGGGTACTGCCATAGGTGTTCGTTTCCAGGGGCGCCTTGGCATTGCTCATGAAGAAGAAATTATCCTTATTCAGGCCATTCGCCTCGGTGGTGCTTGAATTGCTCTTGCTTCCCTGGATGGAACCTCCAATATTTCCGGAGAGTGTAAAATTGCTGTTCAGCTTGCGGGAGAACGTGAGGAGCACGTCTGCATACGTGCGCAGGTCGTTAACGGTAGACAGTGAATAATCCGAGCCTACGAGGCTGAAGTACGAATCTGAATATATTTTATTTTCTCCCCTGCCAAATGATTTTGTAATGCTGCCGCGAACCATAAGATCCAGCCATTTCGTGAAACTGTACTTTGCAGAAAAAAGGCCGGTCAGTTGGTTATCCTGGTTATAAGAAAGGTTTCGGTACATGTAATAGTATGGATTACCAATAATTGAGGATCCGGGTTTCCAGTAGCTCTGGCGCAGGTCGCCGTTGATGTCGGTATATTCGTAGCTTTTCATCTGGTCCAACGGGATCGATGTGGGCGCGCGATAGATCGAGGTCACCGCGTAGTCGTTAGGCGCGTTGTTGATCGCTTCATTGATGTAAGTTGCTTTGAGATCAAAAGACAATTTTGACGTGATGTTGTTGCTGATCCTGAGGTTAAACATGTGCCTGATGAGATCGTTATTGCGCATGATACCCTGTGAAGTAATATTGCCGTACGAGAAATAGGTTTGCATTTTTTCCGTACCGCCGTTAACGCTGATGGAATTGTTCAGCGTCATTCCTGTTCTGAAGAAATCATCGATGCGCCCGGGCTGACCCGTGAGCGGAACCTTGTTGCCATTCCACAGCGTTACGTCCTGTCCCGTGTTTTTTGGCCCGAAGCTATGCTCAGAATTCGGAACGTACATACCGGCATCGCCCTGACCGTAGTCGTATTGAAAATCCTGGTACACCTGTGCCTGGTCAAAGAGAAGTCCGCCATTATAGGTAACGGTTATTTTCCCCGAAACGCCTTTTTTCGTGGTGATGATGATCGCGCCGTTCTGGCCCGCGCTGCCATACAGCGCCGCGGCGGAGGCTCCCTTCAGTACGGTGATGCTTTCAATGTTATCCCCATCTTCCAGGCCGATGCTGCCGGGAACACCGTCTGTAACATACAAAGGTTCGTTGTTGCCGGTGATCGACCTGTTGCCGCGAAGCAGCACCCTGGAATCGCTGCCCGGTCCATTCGGGCTTCTGGTAATCGTTAAACCTGCAACGCGGCCCTGCAGTGTGTTGATCATACTCGGGTCCTTTGTTTTACCGATATCATCGCCCTTTATGGTTTGCGTGGCATAGGTCAGTGCTTTTGTTTCGCGTTTGATACCCAAAGCGGTAACGACCACTTCGTTTAGCGCCCTGGTGGTTTCAAGCAGTTTTACGTTGATGACGGTTTGTCCACCCACCGAAATTTCGCGCGTCTCGAAACCGATATAGGAAAATATGAGCGTGCCGTTTTCGGGGCTGCTGATGGAATAATTTCCTTCGGCGTCCGAATAAGTGCCCGAAGTGGTTCCCTTAACGGCTATACTCACACCTACCAATGGATCGCCTGTGGAATTAGCAACGTTTCCGCTAACAGTAATGGCAACATTGGCGCGCCGTACTAATTCAGGCTCCGCCGTACCGGGCGGCCTCTTCCTGGGAAGGATGAGAATCTGGTTATCCAGTTGCCGATACATCAGCGATGTATTTTTGAGCAGCGCTTTCAGGAAATACTCCACCGTCTGCTCGGCAAGCGGCAGGCTTATGTTCCTGATGTTTTTCACTTCATCGTACCGGTACATAAAGCGAAAATTGCTCATCGCTTCTATTTTCTGAAACGCCTGGACCAGCGATTCATTTTTGAGCTCGAGCCTCACCCTCACCTGGTCGATCGGCTGGCCGTTTGCCGGAACCGCATATAACAGGTGCATTGAAGTTACAAGCAGCACTATCGTGATGACTCCTATACGCATAATGAATGTAAAGAGCTTTTTCTCAGTGAGCAGTTTTGGTTTTCGCCGCGACGCAAAAAGTTGCCGTCCTCCTGCATGAATAGCAGAAAAAATCATAATTTTGGCCCGTTTTAAGTGATGAAATATCCGCGTTAGCGGTACAAAGATTTAAAACACATGCAGTGCCCCGATGCCAGTCGGTACATTGCAGGAACCCTCCAGGTTTGTTTGCTCTGCAAATTTATTTTGGAGGGTTTTTATTTCGGATCCTTCCCAATCCAATATGGAACTGATCCAGGTGCCAGGTAGCTGGTTTCATATTTTTTATTTTAAGTTGATGGCTGATGTGTCCTGTTAAAAAGGATAAGGGTAGCTAAGCACGGAACCGATCATTGAATATTTCATTATTATTTCCCCGCTACAATTAAATGACCCGCCAGTCTGAAAAAATCCCTGTTTGCAACTTTTTTTGTTTTTAGCGCCACCGTAAAGGGCAATTCATCTTTATCTCGTGGGCTGAAAATTATTTATGAGTGATGGTAATCGTTGATTTATTCCTGCCGTAGTGATAAGCGGCACCGTTGAATTCGCAGATGGTTTTCAAAACATGGTCGAGGGTTTCGCTAACCGCGAAGCTCGCCGTAAAACGCTCGTTACGAATAACATTGTCGTTAATAACAATCTTCACGTTGAACCTTTCCTCTAATATCGCCGCCGCCTCCGCTACGGTCACGTTGTTAAACGTGATATCCTGTTCTTTCCAATTGATATAGTCTTCATTGCTGACTACCTGCAGCATGGCGGTTCCCTTCAGCTTATTGTAAACGATCTGCTGCTGCGGAACGATCGTTCCAAGCGTATTCCCGGAATCACTTACGCGAACCTTTCCCCTTTTTACGGTAACTGTGATATCAGCATCCACAGGAAAGGCCCTCACATCGAACGCGGTACCAAGCACCGTAACATTCAGCTTACCGGCGTATACGATAAACGGCCTGGCGGCATTATGGCTGACGTCGAAAAAAGCTTCGCCGTCGAGATACACCTCCCGTTTTTCCGAACCATTAAAATTTGATGAATAGCTGACTTTGCTGCCGTTATTAAGAGTGATGGTGCTGCCATCGGGAAGGGCAACGAGGTGGCTGGCCGCTTTGGAACTCACCGTAATCATCCTGCCGGCAAAAGCAATGCTGTACGTGAGCCAACCTGCACACACAATCAGCAGCACTGCAGCCACTGAAGCGGCGGCCCGCCAGGCGTTCATTCGTCTTATTTTTGCCATTGGTTGTTGCTTCGACGCTATCTTTTGCCAAACCGATTCGCGTATTTCCTTCCTGAGTGTATCCTTTTGGCCAGCCTGCATCTGTTCCAGAACATCCGGTTCATACTCGAAAAGCCTGTCGTAGCTTTCCAAAAACTTCTCCTCCTCCTTTGTTGTTTCCCCCCGGGAATATTTTTGCAACAACTTTATAAAATAGTTCCTGTCCATCTACAATTCATGCAATTGGTTATCAGTATGACCCGGGAACGCGAAAAAATCCCTGCTTTGTCAATAAATTTCCAAAGATTAACTGTTCAGGCAGGTGATAACGATGTAAGTGGCGAACAGATGCATTAACGTTGCCCGCAATTGTTCAATGGCTTTTCCCAACTGGTTCTGCACCGTTTTCCTGGAAAGGCCCAACTGGAGGGCAATGTCTTTCGTAGAGAGATCGTTGTGGAAACGAAGCCTGAAAATCATTTGGCGTTTGGCGGGAAACGTCGACACCAGATCTTCATACGCACGATAAAATTCTTTCCACAGCAGCTCTTTGTCGGCATTATATTCACGGCCGGGAATGCTTTCCAGGATGTTGAAAAATGGATGGCTGAGTTTCTGTTTTGCGGCTATCTTAATGACCCGGTTACGAATGGCCGTGCTGAGATATGCAGGCAGGTTTTGAATATGAAGCGTTTTGCGATTCAGCCAGATGTGCGCAAAAATGTCCTGGACGATGTCTTTTGCCTGTTCTGCATCCCTGAGGCGTTTGTATGCATTGGAATAAGCTGTAGCCCAGTGTTTTTCGAAGAGTAAATCAAACGCTTGCTTACTTCCTTCTTCAACCTGTTGCAGCAGGCATGAATCCGTATAAATTTCTGGATTAACCGGGCTTGTCATAAGCAGTCGTCAAAAAAATGAAACGGTCGAATAAATAAACAGTCTAAACAAATGTAAATTATTTTATGGTTAACAAAAAATAACCGTCTCGTACAAAATTGCGAACGAATTAAATTAAACGCTGCGTTCAATTTTTTCTTATTTTCAATTTCATCGTCTCCTCAAAAAGAAAAAGTTCGTCCGGCCTCATCCTTCTTCGTTTTACAGCAGCAGCTAAAGAATTCAAT
>CAMPGT010000070.1 GCA_946885665.1 uncultured Chitinophagaceae bacterium
GTGATGAGGGCCGATAGCAACAATACTTTTATCATTGTATTCTGAATACGATTGTAATTTAATCATTTTCTATGCGCCTGTTCCTTACCGCATTCCTCGTTTTGCTAATGGTTTCGTGTAACCGCAACGCCGTTGAGCTCGACTATACCAACGCAAAAGGTGAAGTTCCCCGGCTCGGTAACCTGGTGTTCCGCTTCAGCAATGCCCTTGCCGCCGATTCTGTGCTGAACGAATGGGACTCCAGTCAATATGTTCGGTTCGTTCCGGCAATTCCGGGCCGGTTCCGGTGGGAACAACCCGACCAACTGGTATTTTCTCCTTCCCGCCCGCTGCCGCCCGCAACAACTTTTCGGGCAGAGCTGACCGACGACATAATAGAAAATACAAAATTCAACCGGATAGATGGTGGCGACCTCAGTTTTTCGACTCCCGCATTGCGGTTGGAGGATGTACATGCATCGTGGGTGTTGGAAGACGGGCAATCGAAAGCAGCGGTTCCGCGGCTCGACATGTATTTCAATTATCCCGTTTCGCCTTCACAATTGAATGATCATATTCGACTGGAACTTGATGGCAAACCCGTTACGTTCAGAACCGTTACGCTGTCGGACGACAGCAGGCTGTCGCTGAACCTTACAGGCATACAACCAAAAGACGAAGATCTGGAACTAAACATCCGAATTGACAAAGGCGTTCTTCCAAAAGGAGGGAAAAATGCGACTGCAGAAGAAATTGCTGCCAATGCCAATGTGCCCTCCCCATTTAACCTTGTGGTCAATGACATTTCCGCCGAACATGATGGATTGTCGGGTACCGTGAATATTCAAACGAGCCAGCCGGTAGACGTCAATGGCCTGACTTCTTTGATCACCATAGACCCATCTGTGAAATACAGTGTAGAGCCGACTGATGAAGGGTTTGCCGTGAAAAGCGAACAGTTCAATGCAGAAAAAACGTATCTGCTTACCTTAAAAAAAGGAATTCGCGGCCGCATAGGCGGTGTTTTGCACGAACAGTACGACAATAATATTGCGTTCGGCGAACTGCAGCCATCGGTAAGGTTTGCCACCAATAAAAGTGTTTATTTGTCGAGCCAGGGCAACCGCATGATTGAAATGAAGATCGTGAACGTACCGCGCGTCAAAGTGATTATTTCCAAAATATACGAGAGCAATTTACTGCATGCGCGTACATATGGCTACAATCCCGTGGACAAACGCTCGGGCGATGAAGACGACGACTTTTATTACGACGATTATTACGGCAACAGCCTTACCGCAGGCGATGTGATTTATGAAAAAGAACTGGATACGCGCTCACTGCCGAAAATGGGCAACAGCCGGCTCTTCACGTTTAATGTGGAAGACAGGCTCCCGAATTTTAAGGGCATCTATCACATTAAGGTGAGGTCCGCCAAAAATTACTGGGTAAGCGACAGCAGATTTATTTCAGTTTCGGATCTCGGGCTCATCGCGAAAGAAGGGCGCGACCGGTTGTTTGTATTCGTCAACTCGATAAAAAAAGCAGATCCTGTTACAGGAGTGAATATCGTTGCATACGGTAAGAATAACCAGGTGCTGGGAATGGGAGTGACCAATGGAGATGGCGTTGCCGACATTGCCTATACGCGCAAAGAATTTGCTGGTTTCCGGCCCGCCATGGTGATCGCTAAAACTGAATCGGATTTCAACTATCTCCCTTTTAACGACACCCGCGTGAACATGTCGCGATATGAAACCGGGGGAAAGCGAATCAATTCCTCCGCGCTCGATGCATTCATTTATGCGGAGCGCGACATCTACCGCCCGGGAGAGAAAGTTAATTTCTCGGTGATCGTACGGGACCTGAAATGGCAGTCTCCCGGTGAGCTGCCGTTGAAGTTCAAATTCCTGATGCCGAATGGGAAGGAACTGCGTTCCTTTCGCAAAACGTTGAATGAGCAGGGTTCCACCGAGGGGCAGGTCGACATCTCAACAGCGGCCATTACGGGCACTTACACGCTCGAGGTGTACACGTCGAATGATGTGCTGATGGGTACAAAGAATTTCAGCATTGAAGAGTTTGTTCCGGACAGGATCACGGTGAGCGCCTCGCTGGATAAGCCCTTCCTTTCTGCGGGACAGTCTGCAACCCTTGCGCTGGGTGCCGTTAATTTTTTTGGTCCGCCTGCTGCCGGCCGGAACTATGAGCTGGAAATACAATTGAGGGCAACTGCCTTTCGTCCAAAAAAATATCCTGATTTTATTTTCGGCATAGAAAGTCAGCGCTTGTCGCTCGACAAAGTGATCAGGCAGGGCAAACTGGATGAAAAGGGAAAAGCAGCGGAGCATTATGAGATACCGGAGATGTTCAAAAATAACGGGTTGCTGAGGGCCAATTTTTACACCACTGTGTTTGATGAAACAGGAAGGCCGGTAAGCCGGTTGGTAACGACGAATGTGTATACACAGCAAATTTTTCTCGGCATTGGTGATGACGGTTATTGGTACTATCCCCTGAATCAAAAAGTGAATTTTCCGTTGATCGCACTGGACAAAGATGAGAAACTGATGAGTGGGGCAAAAGCCGTGGTAAAAATGATCAAGCACGAATACAGGACGGTTTTGTCGAAGTCAGGAAGCTACTTCAGGTACGAATCGCAGGAAGACGACAAGGTGATATCCGAGCAAACCGTTACGGTAAGCGGCGATAAAACTGTTTATGCGTTTGTGCCGCGCTCGCCGGGAAACTATGAGATAAGGGTGTCGCTTCCGGGCGCCGGTGGATATGTGAGCCGCAAATTTTATAGCTATGGCGCTTGGGGCAGTGAAAATAATTCGTTCGAGGTGAACACGGAAGGGAGCATCGATATTGAAACCGATAAGTCGGTTTACAACGCGGGCGACAAGGCGAAAATTCTTTTCAAAGCGCCTTTCAACGGGAAGATGCTGGTGACCATCGAGCAGGACAAGGTGCTGTCCTATCAATATGTAAAGGTTGAAAAAAGAACGGCTTCCGTTGATGTGACCATCGGCAATGAGTACCTGCCGAATATTTTTGTCACCGCAACGCTGGTCAAACCACATGCCGTCAGCGATATCCCCTTGACCGTTGCTCACGGGTTTCAAAATATCAAAGTGGAAGATAAAGCGAGAATGAATAAGGTGCAGATCATCGCTGCAAAGTCGTCGCGGTCGGCCAGAAACCAGGAAGTGACCGTGAAAGCAGCGCCCGGAAGTTATGTTACGCTTGCCGCTGTTGACAATGGCGTGCTGCAGGTAACCGATTTTAAGACGCCAGACCCATATGCATATTTTTATTCTTCCCGCGCGCTTGGTGTTGACGCGTATGATCTGTATCCCTATTTATTTCCCGAAGTAAGGGGACGATTAAGCAGCACGGGCGGCGACGGCGAAATGGACATGCAGAAAAGGGTGAACCCTATGCCATCGAAAAGGGTGCAAATTGTTTCTTACTGGAGCGGTATTCAGAAAGCTAACGGTAACGGACAAGCTAAATTTACGTTTAATGTTCCGAAGTTCAGTGGACAGATCAGGTTGATGGCCGTTGCCTACAACAATAACACTTTCGGCTCTGCAGCGTCTGCCATAACTATCGCTGATCCGATCGTTATCAGCTCGGGCATGCCGAGATTTTTAAGTCCCGGCGACTCGCTCACTGTTCCGGTAACCATCACCAACACTACAAATAAAACAACGGAAGGACAGGTGACGCTGAAAGGTTCCGGCCCGCTGCATGTCATCGGCAATATCTCCCAAAAAATATTTCTGAATGCGAATGCGGAAGTCAGGGCAGTGTTTACCGTTGCGGCTTCGCCGTCAATAGATACGGGAAGGTTAACTGTAAGTGTGCAGGCGGCGGGAGAAACATTTACCAATGAAACGGCCATAGGCGTACGGCCCGCATCGCCGCTGCAAATGGTGACAAACAGCGGATCCATAGTGGGAGGCGCAACTCAACGGATAAATATACGGGCCGCCGATTTCCTGCCTGGTACCGTGGAGCACGAGATAGTGGTAAGCCGCAGTCCCATGCTCGAATCGGCCGAACAACTGCGCTACCTGGTGCAATATCCGTATGGCTGTACAGAACAAATTATTTCTGCGGCTTTTCCTCAATTGTATTATGGTGACCTGGCCAGGCAGTTGTCTGGCGAACCGAACACCGAAAATGTGAACAGGAACATTATCGAGGCGATAAGAAAAATTAAATTGAGGCAACTGTACAATGGGGCCTTAACGTTGTGGGACAACGAAGGCGTGGCACACTGGTGGACCACCATCTATGCCGCCCATTTTTTACTGGAGGCGAAGAAAGCAGGGTTCGATGTGGACGACAATTTGCTCGGAACAATATTGAACTACGTTAACAGCCGGCTTAGAAATAAAAGCACGATCGATTATTATTACAACCGCAACCAGCAAAAGAAGATTGCGCCAAAAGAAGTTGCCTACAGCCTGTATGTATTGGCATTGGCGGCGAGGCCAAATGTTTCTGCGATGAATTATTACAAGGCCAATACTGAGATGCTCAGTCTCGACAGCAAATATTTATTGAGCGTTGCCTATGCGGTTGCGGGCGATAGAAATAAATTCAGTGATCTGTTGCCTTCATCTTTCAGTGGAGAAGTATCAGTGCCGCAAACGGGCGGCAGTTTCTATTCTCCCATTCGTGATGAAGCCATTGCCCTGAACGCATTGATCGATGTTGATCCGGGGAACGCACAAATTCCCCTGATGGCAAAACACGTTGCGGAACAATTAAAAGAAAGAGAGTGGTACAGCACACAGGAATGTGCGTTCAGTTTTCTTGCACTCGGGAAACTGGCAAGGTCGGCAGAGAAGTCAACCGTCACAGCCGTGGTGAGGCACAAAGGAAAGACGATAGCGGAATTCAAAGGCGGCGAAATCCAATTTCCTGTTGCGGAAACAGGTGACGATTATCTCGAGGTCGTTACAAAGGGCCAGGGAAGATTGTATTATTACATGCAAACGGAAGGCATCAGCGCCACAGGTAATTATACCGAAGAGGACAGGTTCATCAAAGTGCGTCGGCAATTTTTTGACAGAACCGGAAGAAAGATCAACGGCCAGTCATTTTCGGTAAACGACCTTGTCATTGTGCAGGTGAGCCTCGAGCGGGCATTCAGCGGCAATGTCGATAATATTGTGATTACCGATGTACTGCCTGCCGGATTTGAAATAGAAAATCCACGGACGAAGGAAATACCCGGTATGGAATGGATCAAAGATGCTGATGAACCCGTGGCGATGGATGTGCGTGACGACCGGCTTAATTTATTTGTTGACCTTCGTGCCAACAGGCAGGTGTATTATTATGCAGTAAGGGCCGTGTCGCCCGGAGTATTTAAGCTGGGACCCATTGGTGCAGATGCGATGTATAACGGCGAATATCATTCGTATAATGGGGGAGGAGTGGTGACCATCAACCCGTAGGTGCTGGCAGCAAAAAAAAGCACCACGGTTGGGTGGTGCAAAAAAATAAAAAAACCCCTCGGCTTACGCTTCGGTGGAAAACCGTTTATAATCAGGCGGTCAGCGTATTCACGCGGCGCGCCAGTTTGCTCTTGATGTTGGAAGCCTTGTTTTTGTGGATGATACCCTTCTTGGCCAGCTTATCGATCATTGCGATCACCTCGGGCAACTCGCCCGCGGCTGTCTTGTTGTCTTTTATCTCTTTCAGGTCGCGAATGGCATTACGTGTGGTTTTGCCATAATACCTGTTCCTGTCCCTGCGTTTGGTAGCCTGACGGACATCCTTTTTCGTAGCCTGGTGATTTGCCATTGTCGCTCAAAAATTTTAAGACGGCAAAAGTAGGATTTTTTGGTTAACCACGGAAATTAAAGCCAAAAAACTCAATGCAACGCTCCGGCATGCAAAATTGGCGGCTAACTAAAAGAGTATCAAAATAATTAGATACTTGTCAGTCTTCCTCCCCGGTCTCCTAATTTTCAACGATATTTGTACACCCATTGCTATTTTATGAAAGATTTTAGTTATATAACCAATTCCCACCCCGCATTTATTGAAGGACTCTACGAAGATTTCACGAAAGATCCCAGCTCGGTTGATCCCGAACTGCGCAAATTTTTTGAGGGTTTTGATTTTGCCGTAGGCAACGGCAAAGCTGGCGCCAATGGCGGCGCAAACGGCCAGGCTGCCGTTGTTACTGCTACTCCCGCATCAGGCGGCGGCGAGGTAACCGACTGGAAGAAAGAACTGGGGGCCTATAGAATGATCCTTGGTTACCGCAACAAGGGCCATTTGGAGGCCAAAACCAACCCCATTCGTCCCCGGAAGGACCGCGGGGCCAACATCGACCTCGGCTTTTACGGGTTCACGGAAGAGGACCTGAACAGGAACTTTCATGCCGGCAACCTTATTGGCCTGGGCACCACCACGTTGGGCAACATTCTCAACCACCTCAAACAAACCTATTCATCGCATGTTGGCATAGAGTTCAAATACATCAGCGATCAGCGCAAGGTAGCCTGGCTCACCAACGAGATGGAAAAGAATTTTTCGCAGCCGGTCTCTCTCGAAAAGAAAAAACGCATTCTCGTGAAGTTGAACGAGGGTGTGATGTTTGAGAAGTTCCTGCATACCAAGTACATAGGACAGAAAAGATTTTCACTGGAAGGTGGCGAGACCACCATCCCGGCACTGGATGCGATCATCAACACAGCCGCCGATCATGATGTGCAGGAAGTGGTGATCGGCATGGCCCACCGGGGAAGGCTGAATATTCTGGCCAACATCATCGGCAAAACCTACGAGCAGATATTCAGCGAATTTGAAGGCACGGGCAAAATGGACCAGACGATGGGCAGCGGCGACGTGAAGTACCACCTTGGTTACGGCAGTACCATTGAAACAATGAACGGCAAAAGCGTTCATGTGAAATTGTGCCCCAACCCCTCACATCTCGAGGCTGTCGACCCCGTCGTAATCGGCTTTGCAAGGGCAAAGGCAGACGTGGTTTACGACAGTGAATACGACAAGATATTACCGATACTCATCCATGGCGATGCTTCCATCGCGGGACAAGGCATCGTGTATGAAGTGGTGCAAATGAGCAATCTGCGGGGCTATTTCACCGGCGGCACCATCCACTTTGTTATTAACAACCAGATCGGGTTCACAACAGATTTTGATGATGCCAGGAGCGCCGACTACTGTACCTCGATCGCGGCAATGATCCAGTCGCCCGTGCTTCATGTGAACGGCGACGATCCGGAAGCCGTGGTGAAATGTGTCGAGATCGCCACGCGCTACAGGCAGGAATTCAATTCAGATATATTCATCGACATGGTTTGCTACCGCAGGCACGGCCACAACGAGGGCGACGACCCGAAGTTCACGCAGCCGGCGCTGTACAATCTCATCGACAAGCACGCGAACCCGCGGGAAATATACACCAGTTACCTGCTCGAAAATGGCGAGGCGGACGCCCAACAGATGGCCAAGGAAATGGAGAAGAAGTTTTGGAACGACCTCCAGGAACGGCTTGATGAAGTGAAGCAGCATCCGCTGCCCTACCAGTACCAGCAGCCGGAACTTTGGTGGAAGAGCCTGCGCACGGCAACGGCTGAAGATTTTGTTCACTCGCCGCAAACCGGCATTTCGGAAGAAGACTTCACAAAAGTTTTTGAGACACTGATGAAGTGGCCTGAAGATTTCAAGCCGCTCAAAAAGGTGGAAAAGATCATCAACGATAAGGTCAAACTCTTCAATGAAGAAGGTAAGATCGACTGGGCGACGGGTGAACTGATGGCCTACGGGAGCCTGTTGCTGGAAGGAAAGAACGTGCGGATGAGTGGCCAGGACGTGCGTCGCGGCACTTTTTCGCACAGGCACGCGGTGTTGCGCGATGAAAAGTCGGACAAGGCCCACAGCCGCCTCAAAAACCTGCCGGGTGCAACAGGAAAGTTCAGGATATACAATTCTTTCTTAAGCGAATACGGCGTGCTTGGCTTTGAATATGGTTACGCCATGGCATCGCCCAATACATTGGTATTGTGGGAGGCGCAGTTCGGTGATTTCGCGAACGGCGGACAAATCATGATCGACCAGTTCATCAGCAGTTCCGAACAGAAATGGAACAGGATGAATGGCCTGGTGATGTTTTTGCCTCATGGATACGAGGGACAGGGCCCGGAACATTCCAGCGCCCGCATGGAGAGGTTTCTGCAAATGTGCGCCGAATTGAATATGGTTGTTACCAACATCACCACCTCGGCCAACCTGTTTCATGCGCTGCGCAGGCAACTTACGTGGCCGTTCAGAAAGCCGTTGGTCCAGTTTTCACCAAAAGCGAATTTGCGCCACCATGGTTCTTATTCAAAGAAAGAAGAGTTCGTATCCGGGGCGTTCAAAGAGGTGATTGATGACCAGTATATAGATGAGCCGGCAAAGGTGAAGAAGGTGCTGTTCTGTTCAGGAAAGGTTTATTTCGACCTTGCCGAATACCAGCAGAAAGGAAATCATAAGGACACCGCCATCATCAGGCTTGAACAGATCTACCCGTTGCCCGCAAAGCAACTGGAGGAACTGTACAACAAATACAACAAGGCAACCTGGTTCTGGGTGCAGGAAGAACCCCTGAATATGGGTGCCGCATCATTTTTGCAGATGAACCTGAAGACGATTAATTACGGTGTGATCAGCAGGCAGCCGAGCGCATCGCCGGCAACGGGATTTGCAAAAGTGCATGCGCAGGAACAGAAAGAAATTATTGAAACGGCGTTTGGAATATAGTTGTGGGAACGGAAACTTTGCCTCACATCTCACGTCTCATGTTTCACGTATATTTGTCTCCCAAATCAGAATAATTCAGGCAAATGATCGATATTAAAGTTCCGACAGTAGGTGAGTCAATCAGCGAGGTGACATTAATCAAATGGACGAAGAACGACGGTGATTATGTAGAGCGCGATGAAGTGATCGCGGAACTGGAAAGTGAAAAGGCCACCTTTGAAGTGAATGCTGAAAAAGCCGGAACACTTAAGCACTCGGCGAACGAAGGCGATACATTGAACATAGGTGATGTGGTCGCTACGATCGATGAAACAGCGGCCAAACCTGAAGCGACGCCTGAAGCAAAAGCAGCACCCGCAAAATCGGAGCCGTCGGGTAACGGGCAACAGAAAAAAGAGGAACCGGTAAAACCAGCCGCCGGCGGTCCCGAAATAAAATCTTCAGAGGTTAGGGCGGAAGAGGGCAAGCCTTCAGATATCAGGGCTACGCCTGTGGCGTCGGCTATTATTGCGGACAAAAAGGTAGACCCTAAAACCGTCGTTCCTTCCGGCTACCAGGGAAAGATCGTTAAAGATGATGTGCTCAATGCGTTGAAAAATCCCGGCCGCGTTCCGGGCAAAGCACTTTTCCAGCGCGAAGAGAAGAAGGAAAAGATGAGCAACCTGCGCCGCACCATTTCGAGGCGCCTGGTGGAAGCTAAAAATACTACGGCCATGCTCACCACCTTCAACGAGGTGGATATGTCGAGAGTAATGGAAATACGCGCTAAATTCAAAGAAAAATTCAAAGAGCAACACGGCGTTGGACTGGGGTTCATGAGCTTTTTTGCCAAAGCGTGCTGCTTTGCACTGCAGGAATGGCCATCTGTAAACGCTTACATCGACGGCGACTCCCTTATTTATCATGATTACGTCGATATTTCTATCGCGGTATCCGCACCTAAGGGATTGGTGGTTCCTGTTATTAGAAATGCCGAGAGCCTTGACATGGCAGGCATCGAAAAGAAAGTGATTGAACTCGCCACAAAGGCGAGGGACAATAAATTGTCCCTTGAAGAAATGCAGGGTGGCACATTCACCATTACCAATGGGGGAGTATTCGGTTCACTGATGAGCACGCCCATCATCAACATCCCGCAGTCGGCGATCCTCGGTATGCACAAGATCGAGGAAAGACCGGTGGCTATCAACGGCCAGGTGGTTATTCGGCCGATGATGTACCTGGCGCTGAGCTACGATCACCGCATCATCGATGGACGGGAATCGGTCAGCTTCCTCGTGAGAGTGAAGGAATTGCTGGAAAATCCCGAGCAGTTGTTATTTGGCAAGGATCCGATAAGGGCCCTCCTGGAGGTTAAATAATGAAATTTGACAACCAACTCCGCTACGCCGTTAACATTATCAACAGTTACGACGGAACAGTTCCTCTTGCCGCATGGCTAAAAGATTACTATCGCTCCAATAAACAAATGGGCTCGACCGACCGAAAAACGGTTTCGCAGATGGTGTACGGCTATTATCGCACCGGGTTCAGCCAATACAATGGGATCGAAGAAAAAATACTGGCGGGACTAAAGGCTGCCGATCAACTGCCCAATGTCCTGGAGTATTTTGTATCGGAAAATTACCGCATTCCTGAAACCGCCGTATCAGCTATTTTTCCATGGAACGAACATATGAGTGCAGGCATCGATGCCAATGCTTTTGCTGCCTCCTTTTTGCTGCAGCCTGATCTTTTTATGCGCATTCGCCCGGGCCAACAGGAGATAGTCGAAAAAAAATTATTAGCGGCAGGCGTTGAATTTTCTTTCTGCGGAGATGCATGCGTTCGTACAGCAAATGCGACAAAGATCGATGCCATTCTCGAAATAAATAAGGAGGTGGTGATACAGGATAGAAGCTCTCAATCAACCGGTGATCTATTGAAAGGCGCATTTAAGGACGATGAGAACATCGATGTTTGGGATTGCTGTGCGGCCAGTGGCGGCAAGTCGATTATGATCGCCGATTTATTCAAAAATGCCTATCTAACAGTATCGGACATACGCGAATCAATTATTGCCAACCTCAAGAAACGATTCGCTGCTGCGGGAATGGTGAAATATAAAACGTTGATCACCGACCTCACGAAAGACGACGGCGCCCTCCCGGGTAAGACATTCGATCTCGTCGTTGCAGATGTTCCCTGCAGCGGATCCGGCACCTGGGCGCGCACACCGGAGCAGCTATTTTTTTTCCGGGAAGAAAAGATCGCTTATTACAGCAACCTGCAAAAAACGATTGTTTCACGTGTGGCATCTTCATTGAAAAAAAATGGCGTGCTGCTATATATTACCTGTTCCGTTTTCAAAGAAGAAAATGAAGAGGTAGTGGATCATCTGCTGAATAAGTGTGCACTGCGATTGGTGGAAAAACGGATATTTGATGGCTGCAACGATCGGGCCGACACCTTGTTTGCTGCTGTCTTCAAAGGTTAACTATCCTTAACGTGGCGTTATTCGCGCCGTCCGAATATTGCACATAATAAACACTCTTGCGTAATAAAGGCACATACATCGGAACGTTGTAGTGGCTTCCCTCCTTTACCTGCAGCGTTTTCTCTGTCAAAATTTTGCCGTTAGCATCTAAGAGGCGAATTGTTGAAGATCCTGATGCCGGCGCTTTCAGCACCACGGTGAACTGCTGCCCGAAGGGAACGGGGTAGGCCACGATCCACTTATCTTTAAGCATTGAGTTTGCTTTTTCCAGGCGCTTTGCTGCAAGTATGGAATACGCCGTTTCAAAATTAGGTATGCCGTAGCCATAGCGGTTATCGGGATGGTTAAACCTGTCGGCGCTGCGTTGAACTGCGTCCAGAATTTCCATGTTGCTGAATTCGTTGAATGCCTGCCAGAGGCAGGCTATCAGACCGGCGATATTGGGCGTTGAATAAGATGTACCGTTTCCCGATGCGGGGTCGCCGTTGGGTTTGGCATAAACGGCGGCTTCTCCCATCGACACCACATTCGGCTTTACTCTTCCGAGGCCGGTCGGGCCCCATGAACTGAATTTGCCCACGATGCCGCTGCTGTTTACCGCGCCAACCGTCAATACACTGTCGGCATCGGCAGGGCACATCACGTATTTATTTTCGTTAGATACATTGCCCGAGTTACCAATGGCATTGACGACGATCATTCCTTTTTTGGCGGCCATGTCGGCCGCGATGGTGATGAGCGCGGTATTGCCGTCGCGTTCTTCATATTCATGGTTGTATTGTGAATCATCGAAATTGACGTAGCCGAGCGAAGAGGAGATCATATCGGCGCCCACGCTGTCGGCGCGTTCGGCGGCTTCTATCCAGTTGAATTCTTCGACAGGCTTTTCACTGGAAACATCTTCCGTTCTGAACAGCCAGAAAGAAGCTTTTGGTGCGGTACCCACAATGTATCCCGGCCGGTTTGCGGCCATGATCGAAAAGCAGTTGGCGCCGTGCACATTGTCTTCGGCGACGCTCGTTTCTTTTTTTACAAAGTCGTATTCGCCAAGCACCTGATGATTCATGCGTACGCTGTCGAACACGGGATTGATGTCGTAAGCATAAAAGCCCGCGTCAAGTATGGCAATGCTGATTCCCTGACCGCGGAAACCTTTATTGTGCAGGTATTGTCCTTCGTGTATATGTACCTGTGCGTAATTGCTTCCGTAGTCGATTGTGTCGGATGTAATTCCCTTAGCCGTTGTTTTTTTGGTGGGAATGGAAGCGCCGAATGTTTCAGCAGCCGTATTGGCGGCAGGTCTTTTCTTGTGCAGTGCAGCCACACGGAACGTGCGTGCAACGAAAGGCAGCGAGTCGATGGAATTTATCGCTTCGGCGTTGCTCGTTTCAACCAGCACCCGGTTCAGCCATTTGGATGTGTTGAGTACGGTGACGCCCGGGATGTTGATGAGCGCATAGAGATAAGCGGGATTGAGGGGAAGGTCGGTTGAATCGAGTTCGATGTTTTGTTTCTCTCGTCTCTCAATGGCCTTTATGGAAAGAAATGCCGATGGATTCGATAATGAATAGTTATCCGACTTTTTGTATTTGAATTTTACGGAAATGCGGTGTTGTGCCTTTACTGAAGAAGCGGCCAGCATGCCTACTGCAAGGAACAAACAGAATGGCTTCTTCATCGGCGGATGGCTAGTTGTGATCGATAATAGACATTTTGATCCCGAATCCCGACTTATAGCCCGGGTTGCCGGCATTTGGCGGTTGATATTCCCACATTACCACCTCTTTGTAAACAAGGCCAATATTTTTTGCAAAGGTTTCTGTCCAGTAATTGCGGTAGGCCAGCCCGTCAGGAAATTCGATCGGCACGTTCGATGAATCCGCAACCTGCACAACGGTGGCCGTGTTGTCGTAGATGTTATCATTGATGGCGAACGGCTGGTCCACGCCTTCGTAAGTATAGTCCCAAATATCCATGTCCTCATCGTTGCTGAATTCATACAATTCATAAAACGGGGTGACCGGCAGGAGACTGTTGCCGTGCCAATTGAATCCTTCAGTAACGGGCAACCGTAATTTTTGGTAACGCAGGTTGTTTTCGACCACTTCAACGCTTTCCCTGGTGGGCGTAACCACGTAGGTCATTTTGGGCGTGTAGTCCTCTTCATTGGTGCTGGAAAGGTCGCGTAAATATCTCACTACCCTGAAGCTGGGCCGCTGTTCGTTGTCGGTAAATTCTTCTTCCACTACATCTTTTGCATCGTAAGAAACTATCGTGTCCTGCTGTCCGAAGTTTACGAAACGCATGGAGTCGAGGCGGTACCTTATGTATTTTCCTACCTGCATTGGATAATATTCATCGAGTTCACTTGTGGCAACGGTGGCAGATTGTTTTTTACACGAAGCCATTGCAACGAGGAGGCCGGCGAAAAGGGTAAAAGCGCAAAATTTATTCATACGATATGCCGCGGTAAAGGATTGAAACTAAACGCAAAATAAGGGCGATTATTGCCTTTTTTCGCGGCTTGCGCGGCTATCGCTGAATGATTCCGCCACCGATAACATCGTCGCCGTCATAGAATACGGCGCTTTGACCGGGAGCGATGCTTTTCGCATCTTCATAAAATTTTACGCGAATGCCGTTTTCGTCATTGTAGAGGTTTGATAATGAACCTTTGTCTTTGTATCTCACCTTCGTTAATGCTTCCATTCCATCCGAAATGCCGTCGTATTTCAGCCAGTTCAGCTTGCCCACGGTCATTTCGGGGCGGTTCAGTTCGTCTTCATCGCCCAGTACAATCGTATTGGATTCGGGGTGAATGCCGGTTACATAAACCGGCTTGCCAAAGGTAACTTCAAGGCCCTTGCGCTGGCCGATCGTATAAAAAGGATAACCCTTGTGCTTGCCGAGTATTTTGCCGTTCTTATCCACAAAATTGCCGCCTTCAACAGATTCCTGCAGGCCCGGAATGCGGTGTTTCAGAAAGCCACGGTAGTCGTTGTCGGGCACAAAGCATATTTCATAGCTTTCGCTCTTGCGTGCCAGTTCAGGATAGCCGTAGTCGAGGGCCATCTGCCTGATTTCCGGCTTGTGAAAAGAGGCCAGCGGCAGAATGGTTCGTGCCAGCAGGTCCTGCTGCAATCCCCACAGTACATAGCTTTGATCCTTATTGCCATCCACGCCGCGGCTGATGTAATACCGGTCGTTTGTGTGCCGGTTGATCTTTGCGTAGTGGCCGGTGGCAATGAAGTCGCATCCAAGGGCGTCGGCGCGCTTGAGCAATGCCCTCCACTTGATGTGCGTATTGCACATAACGCAGGGGTTGGGTGTGCGGCCGGCGAGGTATTCGTCAACAAAATTATCAATGACAAAGTCGCCGAATTCTTCCCTTATATCCAATACGAAATGGGGAAATCCATGCTGCACGGCAGCCATGCGCGCATCATTAAAGGAGTCGAGGTTGCAGCACCCGGTTTCCTTCTTGCCAGACCCGCTGGAGGCATAGTCCCACGTTTTCATGGTAATGCCCACCACTTCATATCCCTGGTCGTTGAGCATCAGGGCAGTAACGGTACTATCGATACCGCCGCTCATGGCAACGAGCACTTTTCCATTCCTGCTCATAGGCGGCAAAGATACTTAGAACTTATTTCATCCCTCCAAACCTGAACCCAAAATACACGTCCGCTTGTTTTGAATCGCCGATCAGCGCCGACAGGATGCTTCCCGATCCCACGAACATGGGCCCCAGCCTGAAAGCGGCCCCGGCATTTAACGACGTGAGCGTGTTGTAGTTTACGGGCAAATACACGCCGACTTTCTTCACCTCGAACCTTGGCGTGAATGTGAGGCCCGAATAGGCGTAGCTGTTAAAACCTTTTGATTTGTTTTTGCTGAGTGCAATTTGCGACGACAGGTTCATATAGAGCCCGCTCGCAACATGGTAATCGGCCTCGAGCTGCAAGGTGGTTGGCAATGAAACTTTGTAGCTGGTATTTGCGTTTGAATGATCGGGAGTGAA
>CAMPGT010000071.1 GCA_946885665.1 uncultured Chitinophagaceae bacterium
CGCCAGCGGGGGACACGGTTGTCCTCTCCCGTCTCCCGTCTTCCGTCTCCCGTCTCCCGTCTCCTTTTTAACATTTCCGAAAACTTTCGTATGTTCCAAAAAACCCTATATTTGAACTACGAAGTTTAACGTAGTTGTAAAAATCAAACAGTACTTAAAAAATGAACCAGTACTTACAAACCGAACAAAAAACTACAGTCATGAAAAAATATCTTCTCATATCAGCGGCAGCACTGCTCATCACAGGATCGGCGATGGCGCAGGATAACAAAAACGACGACAACAGCGATAACAAGACGAACAACATTGAAAACAGCGACAGGACAACAAAGAACAGCAACAACAACGAAAATAAGCTGGGCGAATATGACCAGATCATTATCAGGAAGAAGAACCCGTCTGTAGATGGCAAAGTGACGATCGAAATAAAAGATGACCAGGTTTTCGTGAATGGTGAACCTATTGACGACTTCGAAAACCCCGACATAAGCGTAAGGCTGCACGATGTTAAGAAATTCAACCTCGGGCCGTCTTCGCAATTCCGCTTCGACGATCGCGGCAACTGGGGACCGGGCGTACAGGCCCTGCCGGGCAAAGAAACCGCCTTCCTGGGCGTGATGACAGAAGGAAGCAGCGATGGCGCACGCATTAAAAACGTTTCGGAAAATAGCGCCGCCGACAAGGCCGGCCTTAAAGAAGGCGACGTGATCACTAAAGTGGGCGATAAAAAAGTTTATGACCACGAGCAGCTCTCCGAAATTATCCGCGACAAGAAGCCAAATGACAAAGTCATCATCACCTACAAGAGAGACGGCAGGGAAAAAGAAGCCACCGTCACCCTCGGCAGCAGAAATGTAGCAAAAACGTTCAATTTCCGGGGAATGAGACCCGATGCTCCGATGCCGCCAATGGCGTTCGACTTCGACGGCGGGGGATTTCACCGGCTCTTTGACATGAACGATGATCCGCGCCTCGGCATAAGAGTGCAGGATACAGAAGATGGAAAAGGAGTGAAAGTGCTCAATGTGGAGGAAGGTTCGTCGGCCTACAAAAGCGGCATCAAAGAAGATGACATTATCACTTCTTTCGACGGAGAAAAGGTAAACAGCGCCGAGGCGCTTGCCGATGCATTCAAAGATGCAAAAGATAAAAGCTCCGTAAAAGTGCAACTGAATAGAAATGGAAAACCGCAGACGATAGAAATCAAAGTGCCTAAAAAGCTGAAGACCGCAAACCTGTGAGTCTTAAACCGTATTATTTTTTCTCTACTGTCAATACCGCCGCTTTTCTCTAAAAGCGGCTTTTTTTGGTATTTTTGCCGACTATTTACTAATGAGCGTATTAAATACATACCAGCTTTGGAATCAGGGTACGAAACGGTGATTGGCCTGGAGGTGCACGCCCAGTTGCTAACAGCCAGCAAATTGTTCAGCGGAGACAGTTCAGACTTTGGAAATGAGCCCAATACGAATATCTCGCCCATTACGCTCGGCTATCCCGGCACGCTGCCCCTCTTGAACAAAAAAGCCGTCCAGTACGCGATAAAGCTCGGCATGGCCAGCAATTGCGAAATTGCGCGGTCAAACTATTTTGCGCGTAAAAATTATTTTTATCCCGATTTGCCGAAAGGCTACCAGATTTCGCAGCACACCACCCCCATCTGCGTGGGCGGGCATGTTCCCATAAAAACACACGACGGATCGAAAAATATCGTCCTGAACCGCATACATCTCGAAGAAGACGCCGGCAAGAGCCTGCACGACATTGATGAAAACGCAACCTGTGTCGATTACAACCGCGCAGGTGTTGCCCTGGTCGAAATTGTTACCGAGCCCTGCATTTCGACGGGAGACGAAGCATACGCCTACCTGACAGAATTGCGAAAATTGTTGCGTTACCTCGAGGTGTGCGACGGCAACATGGAGGAAGGCAGCATGCGTTGCGACGCGAATATTTCGGTAAGAAAGAAAGGCGAGCAAACACTCGGAACGAAGGTCGAAGTGAAAAATCTCAATTCCATTCGCAACGTGAAACGCGCTATTGAACTGGAAGCCGAAAGACTCGTGCAGATATTGACGTCGGGTGGTGAAGTGACCCAGGAAACCAGGAGCTATGACGCTTCCAACAACACCACCTTTGGCCTGCGCACAAAAGAAGAGGCGAACGACTACCGCTACTTCGCCGATCCCGACCTGGTTCCCTTCGAGATCTCAGACGAAACGATCGGCAACATCCGTGAGCTGCTGCCGGCATTGCCCGAACAAAGAATAGCTCTTTACACCACAAAATATAACCTGCCCGAATACGATGCGCGCGTGCTGACCGAGGAAAAGGAGTTTGCTGAATATTTTGAACACATCATTCAGCACACATCCAATTATAAGGCCGCTTCCAACTGGATGCTGGGCCCCGTAAAGTCGTATTTGAACGAAAATTCAAAAGGCATCGTTGATCTTACATTGGCGCCATCGGCCGTCGCAGAATTGATACAGTTGAATGATGAGGGCAAAGTGAGCTTTTCGATGGCCTCCTCAGCTATATTTCCCGAGATGATAAAAGCGCCCGGTAAAACGGCCGCGGCGATCGCCACAGAAAAAAATCTTGTGCAGGATGCGGGCGCCGACGAAATTGGAAGGTGGGTTGACCAGGTATTAGAAAACCTCCCCGAAAAAGTGCTGGAATACCGTAAAGGGAAAAAGGGCCTCATCGGCCTGTTTGTGGGAGAAGTGAAGAAAGTATCAAAAGGAAAAGCAGATCCAAAACTTACCAACGAAATCTTAATACAAAAATTAAAGTCCTGATCATGATCTATCGATACAGTTTATTCGGAATATTATCTATGGTCCTCTTTTTTGCGTGCAAGGAAAACCCTGCGGGTACAAAAGTGGAGATCACCGGAACGATCGCAAATATCGACTCGCTTAGGTCCGCATTTGCCGGCGCATTCGACAAAGATTCGGTGAAGGTGCTGCTGTATGAAGTGCCTTTTGGCAATGAATCGCAACCGATCCAGCTCGACAGCGACTATGTATCCGCAAAGCACAACCAGTTTCAGTTGGACGCGCAAGCCGTTAAGCAGGGGCTGTACGACGTGGTGATTGAAAACGGCCCGATGATACCGGTGATCAACGATGGAAAAATTGAAATGGAGATCAACCTCCTCGATAAGGACCAGTTTTATACGGTTAACGGATCGCCGGCAAGCAAATCACTCCGCGACTTTATTTTTGGTTACAGCGAACGCAGCATCAGCACCGGCAATGCTTTTAAAACACTCGACAGCCTCAAGGCAACCGGCTCGAACGACACTGCCATCATCACCGCTACGCAAGACAAAAACAGCTCGCTGCAAAAGCTGAACAACTACGTGAAGGAGTCTGTTTCCGGCGTGGACAACCCGCTGGTGGCAGCGTTCACACTCGGCATGGCTTCCAGGACCTTCGGTGGCGACGAATACGATTCGCTGCTCACCAAGACAATCGCAAAATTCCCGACCGATCCCAATCTGCAATATTTAAAAATGCAGTTGAAAGGCGCGCAGGACAGGCAGGCTGCAACGGCGCAGCAAACATCATGGATAGGAAAACCTGCTCCCGGGCTGACGATGCCGGACGTGAACGGGAACGAAGTGTCACTGTCTTCTTTCAAGGGAAAATATGTGCTGGTGGATTTCTGGGCGAGCTGGTGTGGTCCCTGCCGGATGGAGAATCCTAATGTGGTAAGGGCCTATAATACTTTTAAGAACAGGAATTTCACGGTGCTCGGGGTTTCTCTCGACAAAGAAAAAGACAACTGGCTGGAAGCGATAAAAAAAGACAAACTGAACTGGACGCAGATCAGCGACCTCGCCTTCTGGAACAGTAAGTCGGTTGAGATTTTCGGATTTCAGGGTATCCCTTACAATGTACTTATCAATCCCGAAGGGATCATTATTGGCGAGAGCCTTCGCGGCAGCGACCTGATGAATACGTTGCAGCAGGAGCTGGGGAACAAATAACAGGAGAAGGGAGACGGAAGAATTATTTCTATTAATATTATTTAGTAGAGAACTGCTCATTTATCACGTCTCCGTGCTGTTGAAAGCAACAACGCCGGCAGAAACACCAGATTCGTAAACGTTGCCATCACCAATGTAAGCGAAGTGAGCCAGCCAAGCGCCTTCGTTCCCCCAAATCCACTGAAACAAAAAATAACGAAGCCCGCAATCAACACCAGTGAAGTGTAAATGATGCTGATACCCGTTTTATGGATCGTATCTATCACCACCTGCGTACCCACCATTTTATTTCCCTTCAGCTCCTGCTTGTAATTCACCAGGAACCGTATCGTGATATCTATCGCAATACCGAGCGCCACAGAAAACACCAGCACAGTCGAGGGTTTAATCCTGATGCCCACCCATCCCATTACGCCGGCCGTGATGATCAACGGGATCACATTCGGTATTAAAGAACAGATCAATATTCTGAACGAACGGAAAAGATAAAGCATGCAAAGGGCAATCAGCAAAAATGCCCACATGATGCTTTCCTTCAATCCGTTGATGATAAACGAGGTGCCTTCAAGGAAAGTAACGCTGCTGCCTGTAAGCTGTATGTCGTAAGAAGCGGTATCAAAAATTTCCTTGCTTTTGTTATTGATCTGGTTCATCAACTCCTCCAATTTCTTGCTGCCCACATCGGCCATGTTAACGCTGATCCGGGCATGCTGCCTGCTGCTATCCATAAAACTCCGCACGAGCTTCGAAAATGTGCTGGCGGTGTCAGCATCGCTGCGCGTACTTAAATACTGCGCGAGAAAAGCAATGTCGAAAGAATTCGGTAAGCCGTAATTCGTGCTGTCGCCATCATAATACGCCTGCCGCGCGAATTTCATCCCTTCCACAATGGAGAGGGGCCGGCTCATGTGCGGATTCGCACTGATAAACGAAGACAGCTCATCGATCTTTTGAAAAGTTTTCAGCGGATTACGGCGCAGGCCGTTTTTCTGTTTCGTATCCACCACAATTTCAAGCGGCATCACCCCTTCAAAATTTCGCTCAAAATATTTCAGGTCGGTATATATCTTATCTGTTTTGGGCAGGTCGTCCACGATAAATCCTTCAGACTTCAGCTTGAAAATACCAACAATCGACGCGGCGATAATCAACCCCGTAACAAGGTAGATGGTGCGGCGGTGATTCAACGACCAAATCTCCAGCCTGTCGAGAATGGACAACAACCACCGGTTTTCAAGGTATTTCGTATGACGGTGTTTCGGTGCCGGCAAAAAACTCAGGAACACTGGAATAATGATGAGCGAAATAATAAACAAAGCGAAAATGTTTATTCCGGCCACCACGCCAAACTCCTTCAGCACCGCGCTTTTGGTGAGCGCAAAAACTGCGAAACCAATCGCTGCGGCGATGTTGCAGAACAGCGTAACAATGCCCATCCGGGTGATCATCTCCACCAGTGCCCGCGATTTCCTATCCTTCGCATCGCCCGGCTGCGACCGTTCAAGATCGCGGTAGGTACTGTGATATTTGTTAAGAAAATAAATACAGTTCGGAATACCTATCACCACAATCAACGGCGGAATGAGTGCATTCAGCAAAGTAATCTTGTACCCCAGCAAATGCATCGTACCCAAACTCCATAATACACCCGTTACCACAACAAATAAAGAGAGAAAGGTGGCGCTGAGGCTCCTGAAAAATACCAGTAAGATGATAGCCGATAAGACGACCGATCCAAACAGGAACCACTGCATTTCATTGGCAACGCGTGTTGCCATGTTTGTGCGGATCAACGGCAGGCCGCTGTAATGCATTTCGAGTGAGTTGCTCTTCCCAAATTCTTCGGCCGCATCCACCACCATCTTCACCACTGCATTCCTGCGTTTTGAATTCATCACATTCTTGTCGATGCTTACACCAAGCAGGTAGGCGTGCGTTGAGTCGTTGTATAAAAGCCCGTTGTAAAATTTCAGGTTCATGAAAACGGTCCTGCAACTGTCGAGCGTTTGCTGTGAAAGGGTGCCCGATGGGAATACCGGAATGGCCAGTAGTTTTTCCGAGGACGTGTCCTTTACCAGGTTGGTTGCGCCGGGAACGCTTAACACACCCACTACTGCGGCGGTATTCTTTAACTTCTCAACAAGCGCCGAATATTCATTAAACAGCTTTGCCTCGAAGAGGTTAGGTGTGTCGAAGCCGATGACGAGCAGGTTGCCGTCTTCGCCAAACTGCTTGCGGAAATCCTGGTAGGCCTTATACTTCGGATTATCTGTGGGAATGGCCCTGGTAAACTCATAGCTGAGTTGCACCTTCGAGGCCTGCCACCCCATGAACGCAGTGACGGCCAGGATGATGACCAGTAACGGCCAGCGAAATCGTAAAACGAATTGAGCAATTCTTCCCCACATCGGCTGATATTGATATTAAAATAATGAAGCGGTCCGCAAATATAGCTTCTATGCCTTAAACACCCGTTGGCGATGATGGAAGCTGCCGGCTGCTTAACTTTGATGAGTGCTGCATCATAAAACAAAAGGCATCGTTTTAAGGGTCGTAAAATACGGCGAGTCCAGCATCATCACCTCTGTTTTTACTGAATTGTTCGGCATACAGTCCTACATCGTCAATGGCGTTCGCGTTAATTCGAAGAAGGGTTCGGGAAGAGGCAATCTTTTTCAACCAGCGTCCCTGCTCGACCTCGTGGTGTATCACAACGAGCTGAAAAATCTTCAACGCATCAAAGAATTCAAATGGGCGCACATTTATGACAACATTTTCTTCAGCGTGTTTAAAAACGCCGTGGGCCTTTTCATGATCGAACTTTTGCAACGCAGCCTGAAACAGCCAGAACCCAACCCCGAACTTTTTCATTTTGTGGAAGATGCATTTCTTCACCTCGACCGTGCGCCGGATAATGTTGTCGCAAATTTTCCGATTTACTTCGCGCTTCATTTAAGCGGCTTCTACGGCTTTCGAATCTCCGATAAACACTCCGGGCAAACGCGCATACTCGACCTTCAGGAAGGTGAGTTTGTTGCAGATGCCCCGCTTCATTCATGGTATTTGAATGAACAATACAGCCGGGTGGTTTCCGACCTGTTGAAAGTAATGCAGCCTGCAGAGCTGGCGCAGCTTAAACTTAACCAGGAAACGCGCCGCGTGCTGCTGCACGCGCTCGAAACATTTTACGCCCTGCATATACAGGATTTCGGAACAATGAAGACGCTACCCGTTCTCGAAGCGGTATTGTCATAAAATTCTCTCTGCCGCAGACCCTGCAAGCGTACCACTTTTGCCTCCACTGATGCTGACTACGCCGGGCCGCTTCCCCACCGCGAAACTCCCATACCGATCCTCTATTTTCAAAGCTTTGGCGCCATTTACCGTTGCCCACTGCAGCAATTCAAATGTATCCAGCGACGGAAACTGCCGCTGCAGCGTTTTCAGCTCCGCCAGGATATCGAGTTCATCATTTGAAGCAAGACTATCAGTACCTACTACCATCCGGCAATCATATTTCCTGAGCAATGGCACGTTGGGCAGTTTGCCGCCGATGTAAACATTGGCATTCGGACAAAGGCACCAGTACAGTTCAGGCACTTCCTTGCTGTTTGCGGCGATCCATTGCAGATCCTTTTCCGAAGTGTGAACGTTGTGAACGAGTATGAGCGGATGTGTTGTACTTATTTTTTGAAGACAGTGCAGCAGGCTGTTATGCGGCGCGCCGGTAAAATGACCGATGTCCACATTCAGAAACTGGTACAGCTCAAGAAATCCTCCTTTGCCCGTCATAAAGAATTCTGATTCGGCCTCGCTTTCCTGGTTGTGTATCGAAAGAATACTGTACTTGTCGAACTCATCGACCAGCTCAAATAATTTATCAGATACGGAATAAGGTGCATGCGGCACGATGGAAGACCGCTGCCCTAATTGATTGAAAGAAGCGAACACTTTTTCAGCCTGCGCAAACCGGGATGCTGCAGCAGAATTAATGAAGCCGGTAACCTCGATAAAATTGTGATAGTACAAATTGTTGTGTCGCTTTACTTCCAGCGTATGATCCGTATTGCAGATGTCGCCAACGGCCACTATTCCCTTCTTCTTCATATTTTCTTCCTGAGCCTGCATCGCCTCATATTGCTGAGCAAGCGGAACGTTTCGGCCGCTCATCACCGCCATCAGGAACTTCACCATACCGGTGTCGGGCGGTATCCTGCCTTTCATATGCGACAGTTCCAGGTGGCAGTGGCTGTTGATAAAACCCGGGCAAATGATTCCTTCAAATTTTTCCACATCGTCGCCGGCGTCGGCCGCCGGGATGATTTCAATGACGGCGCCCTCTTCGTCTGTAATGAGCACCTCGTTGTTTGCGAGAACGGTGCTGCCGGTGAATAACTGATCCGCGGCGAATTTCCTGTAAGTCATGACTTGCGAATGATTTAACTTTGCGCACCCTGTAAAACCTAAAAGTAAAGCAATCTATGATAGATAAACTGGAGGCGATAAAAGCGAGATTCGAGGACCTGGGTGTTGCCCTTACCAATCCTGCCATCGTGAACGATAACAGGAAGTTCATGGAAACGAGCAAGGAGTATCGCAGCCTTGAAAAAATTGTGAATGCCTACAGGGAATATCAGCAGGTATTGGATGACGTTGAATTTTACAGGGAAGCGTTAAATGGCGACGATGCTGAATTGAGGGACCTTGCAAAAAATGAAGCGCCTGCATTGGAAGAGAAAAAGGACAAGATGGAGTCCCACATCAGGCAACTCCTCATACCGAAAGATCCACAGGACGACAAAAATGCCATTATAGAGATCAGGGCGGGCACCGGCGGCGATGAGGCCAGTTTGTTTGCCGGCGACCTGTTGCGGATGTATCTCCGCTTTTGCGAACGCCGGGGATGGAAAACCGCCATACTCAGCGAAAGCGAAGGAACCGTTGGCGGATACAAGGAAGTTCAACTGGAAGTGACCGGCGACGATGTTTATGGTACGTTGAAGTTCGAGAGCGGTGTTCACCGCGTGCAACGTGTTCCCGAAACAGAAACCAGCGGCCGTGTACACACTTCCGCGGCAACTGTGGCGGTGATGCCGGAGGCCGATGAGGTGGATTTCGAGTTGAACCCGGCCGACGTTAAAATGGAAACTGCGCGAAGCGGAGGGGCCGGCGGACAGAATGTTAACAAAGTAGAGACAAAGGTCATGTTGACACATATCCCGACAGGAACGGTGGTAGTATGTCAGACTGAACGTTCTCAGCTGGGCAATCGCGAGAAGGCCATGCAAATGCTGAGAACAAAGCTATACGAGGAGCAGGTAAGAAAACAGGAGGAAGAAATCGCCAGGCACCGAAAGAGCCTGGTGAGCAGCGGCGACCGCAGCGCCAAGATCAGGACCTACAATTTCCCACAGGGACGTATAACCGATCACCGGATAGGGCTCACTGTTTACAATATGGATGCTGTGCTGAATGGTGATATACAGGAGTTTATAGACGCCCTGCAGTTTGCGGAGAATTCAGAAAAGCTGGCAAAACAAAATTGACGGGGCTACGTTAAGTTTATGAGAAATCAAATCCCCATTGGGAAAAGAACTCTACACGACAGTATCTTTGCCGTAACAAAACATGGAATTTAAATAGTATATTACAGGTAGATAAACCGGTTTAACGAATCTATAAAAGTGAGTGGCACCGGTTTTGTTTACTAAGAATAGACTTCATAAAGCAGTCAATTTTCTCATAAGCAGTTAGTTTTGGTTACAGCCCCTGTTTCTACAGGGGCTTTATTATTTGCTGAAACGGAGTTGATTAACTGCCTTATGAAGATCTATTGTTTGAAGACAAAACGCCATTCTTAAACGCTGCACGAAATTTTCACTATTTTTTAAAAAGGTTGCGGATTTATTTAATTCCTTAATAACCAGATGCCTGCGAGTACAGCGCCGATGGCGTCCGCCATGATATCGCCCACATCGAACGAACGGTTCGGTATAAAATAGAGCTGTACGTACTCCATGAGTACGCCAAGAAGGATAACCAGCGCAACGGCGCCGAGAAAGATGTATCTCAGCCGGCGTTCAGGCCGTTCGATAGCTGCAAAGTGCCATCCCCAAAACAGGACGTTCAATCCAAAGAGAATGACATGAACAACTTTGTCAAGATTTTTCAGGCCGAACAGACCTGTTCCAGGTACCATGGATCCCGGTAAACACAATAATGCGATGGTGAAAATGGTCCAGGCAACAGGAAAAAACTTAGAGGAAAAAAATCGTCTCAGAAAGGCCGGCATACGTCCGAAAGATAAAGCAAAAATATGGAGTAATCACAGTTTTGACACACAGGAAAATTCGCGCATGCGGGGAACGCCGGATAGAAGTGATGATCGCTAACCGGCCATCTCGCTGTATGCTGCTGCATCCATCAGGTTGTTAACGTCCGCGGGATTTTTCACCTTCATTTTAATCATCCATCCTTTTCCGTACGGATCGGTGTTGACGAGCTCGGGCGTAGCGGCGAGGTCACTATTTAATTCGGTGATGGTGCCGGCAACGGGCAGGAAAAGATCGGAAACGGTTTTAACTGCTTCAACACTGCCAAATACGGCATCTGCATCGAGCGTTTTTCCCACTGTCTCAATTTCAACATACACAATGTCGCCTAATTCCTGCTGTGCAAAATCTGTAATGCCTATCGTTGCCGTATCGCCATTGAGGCTGATCCATTCATGGTCCTTGGTGTAACGGAGATCAGTAGGGAAATTCATATTGTGGTTTTAGTGCTGCAAGATTACAAAATATTATGTGTCTCAAAATAAAGCAGCGCATGATCTTTCAAAAAGTTTTCCTGCTCGATGAGGTTCATATCCGGCATTTGCTTCATTTGTTTAAAATGCGGCCATCCGTCGGTATCGTGTCCGGTAACTTCGAAGTAACCGCTTTGCGACAGTAACGTACATACGGCAACGTGCATCAGGTCCTGCTTCTGTTCTTTTGTGAACTTACTCCTGATGTGCCCGAATTCCTGTACCCCGATGAGAAAAAGTATGGTTTCGAGGTCGGGCTTTTTGCCGAACCTTTCCAGCATTTTTGCTTCCAGTTCCCACCACCTCGCCTGAAGATCATCCTGAATTTGCATCGTGCAAAGATAGGAGATGGATTTTCACCTTTGCCCTTTGCCCTTTCGCCTTTCCCTATATTTGCCGCCAAATCATGGTCAAATGCTACAGCTCAGCTTCATAAGACAAAATCCTGAACTGGTTAAGGAACGGCTCGCGATAAAAAACTTCACCGGCACGGGCATCGTCGATGATATCATCGCGGCAGATGATGAAAAAAGAAGACTGCAGCTCGAAAGCGAAAACATGCAATCAAAGGCAAACGCGATATCGAAGGATATCGGCAAGTTGATGGCCGCCAAACAAACTGATGAAGCCAACAAGCGCAAACAGGAAGTGGAATCGCTGAACAACGAAGTGAAACCCATCCGCGCCCGCCTGGCAGAACTCGAAAAACAAGTGGATGAACTGCTGGTAAGATTGCCTAACCTGCCATCAGAAAAAGTGCCGCCGGGAAAAACGCCTGAAGACAACGTGACCGTACGCGAAGGGGGAAGCATGCCTGCACTGGCCGCGGGAGCACTCGCCCACTGGGACCTGGCAAAAAAATTCAGGCTGATCGACTTCGACCTCGGCAACAAAGTTACCGGCAGCGGCTTCCCTTTTTATACCGGCAGCGGAGCAAAATTCCAGCGCTCGCTTATCCAGTATTTCCTGGATTTCAATACAGCCGCAGGTTACATTGAATTCCTTCCACCTTTTATGGTGAATGAAGATTCGGCATATGGCACCGGGCAGTTACCCGACAAGGAAGGACAGATGTACCACGTTACGGAAGATAATTTCTATCTCATCCCCACTGCTGAGGTGCCCATAACAAATATCTATCGGGACGCAGCCGTAAGCGAAAAAGATCTTCCCATAAAAATGACGGCGTACACCCCATGCTTCAGGCGCGAAGCCGGCAGCTACGGAAAGGATGTTCGCGGACTGAACAGGCTGCACCAGTTCGACAAAGTAGAGCTGGTACAATTGACGGTGCCCGGGAAAAGCTACGACGCGCTTGAAGAAATGGTGGAGCACGTGGAGCGCCTGATACAGTCGCTCGAACTGCCGTATCGCATTCTGAAGCTATGCGGAGGTGATATGGGCTTCACTTCTGCCCTCACCTACGATTTTGAAGTGTATAGCGCGGCACAGGAGAAGTGGCTCGAGGTAAGTTCGGTATCTAATTTTGAATCTTTTCAAACCAACAGGATGAAGATCCGGTACAAAGGAAATAATGGGAAGAACCAGTTGGCACATTCCCTCAACGGAAGCTCCCTTGCACTGCCACGCATCCTTGCCGCACTGCTCGAGAACAATCAATCGGACGAAGGAATTAAAGTGCCGGCTGCAGTAAAGAAATATTTCGGATCAGACATCATTAAATAGTGCGGCCTCACCGGATCAGGGTAACCGTCCCTTTTTTGAAATGCTCGAGACCGTTGAAATCAACTCCCCGGATCAACCACACATATGTGCCGGCGGGAAGGTCTTTCCCGCTCATCCTGCCGTCCCATCCTTCCATGATTTTTGATGAACTGTATATCAGTTGGCCATAACGGTTGTACACCTGGAACAAATCGACCGACCGCATGCCCACTGCGATGAACTTAAACCGGTCGTTCTTACCATCGTTGTTGGGCGAAAAGGCCGAAGGCACGTATAGCTCCGGTCCTTTATAAACTTTGATATTCAGTGTATCGGTGGTGGCGCAGCCCATCTCGGTATAAGCGGTCAGTACAAACTGCTGATCGTGCTTCAGGGCGACAACAGGGTTGGGAATATCATCCGCCGTGAGGCCGGTTGCCGGCGTCCACTGATAAAACTGCCCGCCCGAGGCGTTCAATTGAATGGGCTGGTTGGTCGCAAGAATGGTGTCATTACCTGCAAATGCATTCGTTTCGTAAACGTTCAGTGTTTTTTCGACCGAAGGCGATGGGCAGCCGTTCACAGAATAGCCCGTCAGCCGCACGGCATACTCGCCTCCCTTGGTGTATGTGTAATCATGCACCGGGTTGCTTACCGAGCGCGTCCTGCCATCACCATAATTCCAGGTCCACCGGATGATGTCAACGCTGCCGGTATTTGATGCAGTAAAGGTGGCCGGATCGGTAACGCAGATAGCGCCCACGTCGAAATCTGCCGAAGGCACCGGAAATGAGGTGAGCGATCTGATGATCGGTTCCGATACGCATCCCTCCAGCGTCTCTACCGAAAATTGAACGCGGGTGGTGCCGCCCAGCGCCATGGGAGGCGGTTGTTCGTCGCTATAATGCTGGGTGCCTATTTGCCAGTTCCACTTATTAATGGTCCCGAATTCAACGTCCGATTCGTCCAGGAAGGTAATGGGCACACCTTCGCACACCGGGTTGGGCGAATAGTTGAATGCCGCGGTGGGTTCGGACCCCATTACAATCGTCTTGGCAAAGGGATCGGAGAGGCAGCCGTCGTTGCCCAGGATGGTCAGGCTCACTTCATAGTTGCCGGGTTTCGCATAATTATGGGGAGGCGGTGTTTGCAATTCAGAAGTTGTTCCATCCCCAAAATCCCAGAACCATTTTTCAATGGTGCCGAACGAAGTGGAGCTATCCTCGAATTGCAGCACCTGTGGGAAGCAGGTGCTTTGACCGTCAGGAAGTTTAAAGGAGGCGTCGAGCGAAGTGCAGACGCGCTGGTGGTTACGGGCGCCGCCGGTTGCCGACGTAAATCCCCAGAATACCATTGGGTCGCCACTAAAAATATCTCTTACGATGTCGAGGGTAACACCCGTCCTGAAAACGCCGTCAATTTCCGTATTCAGGGTAAATGTAGCAGGATCCCAGGTGATGCGGAACGAGTGCCATTCGCAGTCTTCCAGGTTGCCACCACTTTGAAGCGCCGGTACAGCGGTGGTCACATTGTCCATGTCGCTGTGGTTGACCACCCCATTGCGATGAATGGAAATATGATCGAAGCCTGGGTCGTTGTCGTCGAAGTTTTGCCAGGTATCGATGAGGACGCCAATGGAGGGCGACACTCCCTGGTAGCCGATACCCTGCCCGAAGGTGCCGATGCTGGTGCTGATGGGTTGCAACACGAACGCGATACCGTCTGCACCATCGCCGTCCCGGCAGCCAAGGAACACGCTGAATTTAAAATCGAAGGGCTCGTTTAGATTGATCTTGTTGATGTTCCAGACGGATCCCGTCTGGTTGAACTCGTCGGGGGTGAGTGTGAAGCAATGGCAGTTTTCCTGGTAGGCGTTCCCGTTGTGATGATAGGGGTTGTTGCTCTGTGCCTCCAGGCCGATGGCACGTACCAGCATCGCTCCCAGCAACAGCGTGTAGGTGATATACCTGCCGTACCTTACCATCTTTTTAACGCAAAATCATGAAGACGACAAATAAAAAGGCTATCCATCCGCTCTGACTTCATCAAAGGAATGGATAGCCCGTATAGTTTACATTCAGCTTACCAACCTTGCCTGGCGATGCCGGCCTTGATAGCATCCAGCGCCTTTTGTTCGCCGAGGAGCGTTGTTAATTTATTTCCTTTTCCATCATTTCCCTGAGCCATGTATGCTCCTTTCGCGGTTTTGGTGATCACGGCGTCCTGTATAGGCACATTTTTCTCTTTCGTTTTTACATTATACGCTGTGAGTGTAACTTCCGGCATACCTGATTTTTTTAAAGGTTAACGATATTCAACAAGGTCTAAAACCTTACAATAAGACCTTAAAACCTGTTTTAAAGATAGGAATAATTGAATACTGGCCTAATTATATTCTCGTTTTTCGATCGAGCTGCGGGCGGCAATCGGCAATCGGCAAAGGGCAATGGGCAATGGGCAATGGGCAAAGGTGAAACGGGAGACGGGAGAGTATCCCCCGCTGGCGGGGGTGGCGCGAAGCGCCGGGGGTGGACCGGCAAAAGGCAATCGGCAATGGTTTCAGTTTTAACTTTTAACTTTTACCCGAAGGGCAACTGTATCCCCCGCTGGCGGGGGTGGCGCGGAGCGGCAATGGGC
>CAMPGT010000072.1 GCA_946885665.1 uncultured Chitinophagaceae bacterium
CCCCCGCTGGCGGGACTTCGTGCAGTGCCGCAAAAGTATCCCCCGCTGGCGGGACCTCGTGCAGTGCCGCAAAAGTATCCCCCGCTGGCGGGGGTGGCGCGCAGCGCCGGGGGTGGACAACGGCGCAAATCAATAAAGCAATGCTAGTGCTTAACAAACTTCCAGCTCTTACCATTACCCGCAGAAACAAAATACATCCCCGGCGCCAGATCACGGATGTTTACCTGCACCGAGTTTTTTGTGAGAACAATACTCCGGCAAACCTGCCCGAGGTGATTCATGATCGTCACCTGCTTTGCCTGTCCGGCCAAACGAATGTTCAACATATCGAAAGCAGGATTGGGATACACGCTGATTCCTTCATTTGCTTCACTCACCAACAGGTTCGAAGCGCCTTCTGCTTTGCGCGACGACAATAACGCCACCCGGGCGCCATCGTCTTCAAAAAGCTCGTGCATCTTTGCAGCTTGTCCAACAGTGAACATACTTGTACAGGCATCATTGGTAAAATCCATGAAGTTCATGTACATATTGCCGGCCGCACCGCTGGTGCAGGTTGACACCACTCCCGAGGGGCACCCGCGCGTGGGGCCCTTCTGCGGAGGCGTATCGTCAATTTTATCGTCGCCGCACGGCGAATCGCCCCAAATATGACGGAGCCCCAGCCAATGGCCCACCTCATGCACCGTCGTCCGGCCTTTGTTGTACGGCGAAGCCACATTGGGAGTGGTGCCAAACACGGCATAACGGATCACCACCCCATCTTTTTCTGCCACACAGCCCGGTAGCGACGAATACCCCAATTCGGTACCCGACAAATTGCACACCCAGATATTCAAATACTGGTTCCTGTTCCAGCCGTCTTGTCCGCCAGTCAGGGCCGACTTCACCTTATCGTCAATTCCAAAACTTTTTGAAGAGGTTGCGGTTCTTGTGACGCCGCTGGTGGGCACGCCGGAAGGGTCAACAGTGGCGAGCCTGAACTCGATGTGCGTATCGGCAGCAAGCGGTTTGAAAGCTGCGGGAATGTACCTGGCGTCATCATTCTTTTTGCGGTAATCTCTGTTGAGCGCGGCGATCTGCGACATCACCTGCTCATTGCTGATATTTTGTTCGGGAGTGTTGTAAAGGATATGTACCACCACAGGGATCACTATCGGATTTTCGCCGGGAGCGGCATATGACATTTGCGAAAAAACGCCGGTGGAAAAGGTGCAGGCGAGCACGGATATCAACAGGATCCATTTCATGCTATCACGATTTGTGGTAGCTTAACACAGGTGGATTTCCGAATGAACGGCCGGTATTTGCAAGGAATTGGACTCGAAAGAGATATCGCGGAAGATGTAAAAGAATAAAAATTAAAGGAAGAATGCAAGTGTCGTCTAAAATTATGTTTTCCTTGCGGCGTGGTTAGCCCTGTGCTTAGTACATTTGGTGCCCATGAAGTTAAAGTTTACCCACTGCCTCCTGGCCGGAGGTGTTTTTTTTGCAGCCTGCAACGATAACGACGCGCCCGTGGAAGACAATAATGATAACGCAATACCTGCCCCCATTACCCTCACCTTCCAGGTGGTGAACCAGTTTCCGCACGACACGACCGCTTTTACGGAAGGATTTTCGTTTTATAACGGTCAGTTGTACGAGAGTACCGGCGCGCCGGAAGAACCCGCCAACAGTGGCACCTGGGTGGCCACCGTTGACCTGGCTAAGGGCACGTACGACAAGAAGCTGAACTTCGGAAAAGCCTTTTTTGGTGAAGGGATCACCTTCTTTAACGATAAAATGTACCAGCTCACGTATAAAGACCAGAAAGGATTTGTGTATGACGCCAAGACCTTCAAGAAGCTACGGGAATTTACCTACAAGAGCGAGGGATGGGGTTTTACTAACGATGGCAATCACCTGATTATGAGCGATGGAACGAGTAATATATACTATTTAACTCCAGATTCATTATCGTTCGTTAAAATGCTGCCCGTGCAGGATCATAACGGCTATGTGGGGAGCATTAACGAGTTGGAATACATCAACGGCTACCTTTATGCGAACAAATGGCTCTCGAACGAAATCCTTAAAATAGACCCGCAAACGGGATATGTCGTTGGCAAATTCGACCTGTCGAAGCAGGTGGCCGATGCAAAGAATAAATATCCCGGCGCGCAGGAGATGAACGGCATTGCGCACGACAGTACCACCGGAAAGACTTATATAACGGGCAAAAAATGGCCCGTTATTTATGAAATAAAGTGGTAACATCCTTTTTTTCCTTTACCTTTGCAAACTCTTAAAAAGGGGTATTCATGAGCAGCCGAAGAGACTATGATATTGCCTTTGTGGGATTGAAGCCGGGTTTGCATGAGTTCGAGTACGAAATTGACAACAGGTTCTTTGACGAATACCAGGAGCAGGATTTCCGGAACTGCGTGGCACACATCAGGCTTACACTCGACAAGAACAACGGCTTTATGCTGTTGAAATTTGAAGTGGGGGGCAAACTGGAGGTAACTTGCGACAGGTGCGGAAACGGGTTGCCGCTCGACTTGTGGGATGAGTTTAACATTGTAGTGAAAATGGTGGATGATCCCGAGCTGATGAACAGCCAGGAAGAAGATCCGGACATCTACTATATTTCGAAAGGCGAGAGCCACCTGCATGTAGCCGACTGGATCTACGAATTCATCAACCTGAGCATACCGATGCAAAGGATGTGCGGTCCCGATGAAATTGGCGGTCCAAATTGCAATAAGGAAGCACTGGCGATGCTGTCAAAGCCGGGCGCCGAAAATAAGAGCTCGAACCCCTTGTGGAAAGGGCTTGAAAAGTTTAAGAACTTAGACAACTGATTTAATCAATAGACATAATAACTGATTTATGCCTAATCCGAAAAGAAGACATTCCCAACAAAGGAGTGCAAAAAGAAGGACTCACTATAAAGCTGAGACCGTTACATTAAGCAAGGATAGCACTACAGGAGAAATACATGTTCGCCACCGTGCACATGTAAGCGAAGGCAAACTGTACTACAAGGGTAAAGTAGTGGCCGAAAAATCTCCTGTCAAGTAATTCCTTTCTTAACGTATCGATTACCGAATGAACATAGCCTTGGATATGATGGGTGGCGACTTTGCGCCAACAGAGGCAGTTAAGGGCGTCAGCTCTTTTTTATCCGGTAATCCAACACAAACGGGACTCATCCTCATTGGAGACGAAGCGCAGGTCAACCCCCTGCTGCAGTCGTCCGGTATTGATACTTCCTCCCTTAAAGTTGTACATGCGTCACAGGTGATCGGCATGAACGAACACCCCACGAGGGCGCTGAAAGAAAAGCAACAATCCTCTATCGCTATTGGTTTCCACCTGCTGGCCACAGGCAAATGCGACGCGTTTATCAGTGCCGGCAACACCGGTGCAATGCTCGTGGGAGCCATGTACAGCATCAAAGCTATCGAGGGCGTTTTGCGACCCACCATTTCCACCGTTATTCCGAAAGATAACGGAGGCACCGGCCTCCTGCTGGATGTGGGCATCAATGCCGACTGCAAGCCTGAATACCTCAACCAGTTCGCGACGCTTGGCTCGCTGTATGCCAGGTATATTTCGGGGATCGAAAACCCTCGCGTGGGACTCATCAATATCGGTGAAGAAGAAGGAAAGGGAAACCTGCTGGCGCAGGCCGCCTATCCCCTGCTGAAAGAAAACAATCACATCAATTTTACAGGTAACATCGAGGGAAGAGATATTTTTAAAGATAAAGCCGATGTGATGGTTTGCGAAGGCTTTACCGGCAACGTGATCCTGAAGCTGGCAGAATCCATTTACGATATCACCCAGGAAAAAGATATCCATCACGACTACCTCGACAGGTTCAACTTCGAAAATTATGGCGGCACCCCCGTGCTGGGCGTCTCCAAGCCGGTGATCATCGGTCACGGCATATCGCATGCGCTGGCGTTCACCAACATGATCCGGCTGGCGGAAAAGATGATTGAAACCGGGCTGCTGGAAAAGATGAAAGAGGAATTTGCGGGCGGATAGCCGAACAAGTTCTTAAACATAAACCACCCAACCTCCCCTCCTGCTCATAAGCCGGATTCTGTTTCTAAACTATCATTTATCTGGCCTGTCCATTACTGAACCGGTCTTGCTGCCTACCCGCCAATCTTCCCTCTCAGGATCGGGCGAGCCGCCCTCGAGACTGGCCTATGTGGCATTACAGCATGCAAGGTTTACCCTTTGTACATATTGCTATGCACAACTGTGAGCTCTTACCTCACATTTTCACCTTTACCCTCTGCAAACCGGTGTGGGCTAACCCAGCAGTTGCAGATTAGGCCCGCCTTTGCAAAAGCTACAGCGGACGAAGGCAGTAATTTTCTGTGGCACTATCTGTTCATGTTCCCTGCGGATCATGACCCGGCTATTAACCGGTGCATTGCTCTGTGCTGTCCGGACTTTCCTTGGCGCAATGCGCCACGATAGTTCGGCAGGTGGGAGTGGTTGGGTGGTTTATGTTTAAGAACTTGTTCGGCAATGTTTACTTGTCGCCCATACCGCCGCCATCTTCAGGTTTCTTGCAGCATTTGGGAAGCTCCTTGTAAGATTCTTCGTTGGCGGTAACATCGTCTGCATCGTAACCTACGTTTGCAATGGCGGTTTTGATATTTTCTATATTCGTACGCTCGGCGTAGTAGGTCACCTTGGTTTTCTTCTTCTTATAATCCACGTTCACCTTCGCCACGCCGTCTTCCCGCTTCATGTATTTTTCTATACGTTCCTTGCACATTTCACATTGCACGGTAGGCGTGCTGATGGTTACCGTTTGCAAACCTTTTTTGGCCTGCCCAAAACCGACTGTCGCTGTACCGGCAACAAGAACTGCAAGAAGTATCAGATGCTTCATAGGTAAATTTTTATAAATTTAACTAAAATCCCGTCCAGGTGGAAGGGCTTTGCTGCCACTTTAACAAAATATCTTCCTGGTCTTTGGTTACGATGCCTTTTTCAACTGCAAGGTCGATCATCACCGGATAATTGGTCAACGAAAAATAGTTTACGCCCGCCCGGCTGAATGCCTCTTTGGCGTTAGGGAACCCGTACGTGAAGATAGATACCATCCCCAACACTTCGAGCCCTGCATCCTTAAGCGCATCAACTACCTGGAGGCTGCTTTTGCCGGTCGATACAAGATCTTCAATCACCACCGTCTTTTGGCCCTTTTCATAATATCCTTCCACCTGGTTGCCCAGCCCATGTTCTTTTGGTTTGGGGCGAACATAGATAAACGGCAGCTTTAGCTGGTCGGCTGCGAGAGCGCCCCAGGCGATACCGGCAGTGGACACGCCTGCGATAAGCTCCGCATCGGCAAACTTGTTGAACACCAGGTTGCACATTTCAGATTTGACGAATTCGCGGATGTGCGTAAACGAAAGTATCCGGCGATTGTCGCAATATATCGGGCTCTTCCATCCGGATGCCCAGGTAAAGGGCTGTTGGGGTTGAAGGGTAACAGCATTGGCCTGCAGTAATTTTTCGGCTACCGCCTTTTCATTTGTCATGACGCGAAAATAGGAAAAGGCACAAGTTTAATTTTTAACTTTTAACTTTATCCCAATGCCTTTAAAAATCTACACCGAAGAAGAAGTAAAAATAATTGACGAATCGGAGGAGCAGCTCAAACAATTTCATCCGGTAACTGCAGCCGGCGGCCTGGTTGTCAACGGCAACGGCGAAATACTCATGATCTTCAGAAGAGGTAAATGGGATCTTCCAAAGGGAAAAAGAGAAGACAACGAGCCGCTGGAACGCTGCGCAGAACGCGAAACAAAAGAGGAAACCGGGCTCATCGATCTCACCTTCAAAGATTTTTTGGTCACTACGTATCACACTTATGTTGACAAGCACGTGATCGTGCTGAAAGACACGCATTGGTTTCTTTTTCACACACCGGGCAGGCCATCATTAACTCCGCAAATTGAAGAGGATATAGCAAAGGCCGAATGGGTGAACCCGGAAAACCTGGAAAATTATACGGCGAATACTTACCTGCTGATCAGGGATGTGTTGAAAGTGGCGGGGTATTAGCGAGGCTGCGGGCCACTGCTTCGGGCAGGAACTGGGTGGCGTCGCCGCCATTACGAATGACATCCCTCACCAGCGTGGATGCCACAGAAGTAAATTGCGGCAAACAGGTAAGAAAGACCGTTTCGATATTGTGATCGAGGCTGCGGTTCATGTCGGCGATGGCCTTCTCATATTCAAAATCGTTGACATACCGGATGCCACGGACGATGAAGTTGGCGCCTACCCGCTTGCAACATTCCACCGTTAATCCCTCGTAGATCACCGAGCTGATCTTTTCTTCCTCACGAAATATTTCATTTACCCAGTTACGGCGCATTTCTGCAGAAAACATGGCTGTTTTGTTGGCATTTTTGCCGATGCCGATGATGAGCCTGTCGAATAACGGAAGGGCACGCAGGATGATGTCCATGTGACCAATGGTGATCGGATCGAAAGTGCCGGGAAAAAGGGCGATGCGTTTCACGTGGGAAAGTTAAAACTTAAACTTAAAACTTTTTACGAAAGAGCGGGCTTATCTTTCTGAACAATACTTTCTCGTTTTAACTGCCAACTTCCTCAGTCTGTCCGGAAAGTAAATACAACACGGCCATGCGTACGGCAAGTCCGTTTTCGACCTGTTGTAGAATGATGGATTGTTTGCTGTCGGCCACATCACTGTCGAGTTCCACCCCCCTGTTAATGGGTCCCGGGTGCATGATCACGATCTCTTTGCTGAGGCTGTCGAGCAATTTTTTGTTGATGCCATAAGCAAGGCTATACTCGCGAAGTGAAGAGAACAGCACCTGGTTTTGCCTCTCCAGTTGTATTCTCAGTACGTTCGCCACGTCGCACCACTCAAGCGCCTTCTTCAGGTTGTACTCGACGCGCACATCGAATGCTTCCTTCATATATTTTGGTATCAGCGTTGGCGGACCGGCCACTGTGACTTCGGCGCCCATCTTTTTCAAAAGGTAAATGTTGCTGAGCGCAACGCGCGAGTGCATGATGTCGCCGATGATGGCCACCTTCCTGCCTTCCAGTGATCCCAGTTTTTGCCGGATCGAAAAGGCATCGAGCAGTCCCTGCGTGGGATGTTCATTGATGCCGTCGCCGGCATTGATAATGGAGGCCGGGATGTGGCGCGCCAGGAAATGCGGCGCCCCTGTTGCGCTGTGGCGGATGACGATCATGTCCACCTTCATGGACAGGATGTTGTTAACGGTGTCGAGCAGGGTTTCGCCTTTGGATACTGATGAATTGCCGATCGTAAAGTTGATGGTGTCGGCGCTCAGTCTTTTTTCCGCCAGCTCGAAAGATATCCTTGTACGCGTGGAATTCTCGAAAAAAAGGTTGAGTATGGAAATGTCCCTGAGGGCGGGCACCTTTTTTACGGGCCGCTGCAAAACTTCTTTGAAATGAACTGCTGTATCTAAAATGATTCGAATATCTGCGGGAGAAAGATCCCTGATGCCGAGAAGGTGTTTTACTGAAAGTTGCATTTCAGGCTGCGAAGTTAAAGGATTGATGGAAACTTATCAAAGAAGAAATCGGGAGACGGAACGGGAGACAGTTTTAACTTTTAACTTTTAACTTTTTAACCCTCATCTCCCTCCTCCAGCACCACTTCCTGCTTTTCATCGCGGGGTTTCCAGAACACTTTCACACGCTGTGAAATGATCGAATCGATCGACTTACCCACATAATCGGCCTGTATGGGCAACTGCCTGCTGAACCTTCGGTCTATCAACGTGCAGAGCTCCACCCTCGAGGGCCGCCCAAAATCCATCAGCGCATCCAGCGCCGCGCGTATCGTTCGTCCGGTGTGCAGCACATCATCAACCAGCACCACATTTTTATTTTCTATGGTAAAAGAAATTTTCGTTTGGTTGGGAACGTGTATCTCCTGCCGCACATCATCACGGTAAAAGGTGATGTCGAGAATGCCATATTTAATGTTGCCCGGGTCCACAAGCGTTTTCAGCTCACTCACGATCTGGTCAGATAAAAACACCCCGCGCGGCTGAATGCCGATGATAACCGTATCCCGGAGGTCAGTATGATTTTCGAGTATCTGGTGGCTCAGCCGCTTGATGGTAATGTCGAGCTGCTGCTCGTTGAGCACAATCTTCACACTTATTTTTTGATAAAAATAAGAGAATCGCCTCAATAGTGGGAAAATAAAAAAATATGCTTGAATACTTTCAAAATGATAAACAAAACACGTCAAACGTTAATGAACAAACGAAATTTCAGCATAAAGGATTGATGATTTGTTAAAATGTCTTTTCTAATCGTTTTCACCTATGCATTTATGTTGGTTTTGTTTCTGTTCGCTATTACCTTTGCGCACAATTTTAATTTTTCTATTAAAAAACCTAACAATGAAAAGAGTTTTAATTGCCGCCAGTCTGTTATTCGCGACACATGGTTTGTTTGCGCAGGTAAACAAGGGCCAGTGGCTCGTCGGGGGAAACGCAGGTTTTGAAACAAGCAAGTTTGGCGATGACGATTCGAACAAGTACACGTCGTTCCAGTTAAGTCCGAATGCGGGTTACTTCTTTATCGACAACTTCGCAGCCGGCTTGCGCTTAGACCTGAACAGCACAAAGTTCAAAGACGAAGACGATGCATCAACATCCTTTGTCCTTGCGCCGTTTGCACGTTACTATTTTCTGCCTGCTGCAGAAAAAGTGAACGTATTCGCTGATGCGAGCTACGGATTCGGGTCAATGAAAAACGGATCAAGCGAAAGTTTCAATCAGTTCGCGATCATGGCCGGTCCCGCAATTTTCCTCACACCCAACACAGCGCTCGAATTCGCACTGAAGTACAGCTCTGCCGGTGGCGATGCATATGGCGGCGACGACAGGCGCAACAATTTCGGTTTGAATGTTGGCTTCCAGGTTCACCTCGGAAAGTAAACAGCCCGGGATAAACAAAACACGAATAAAAAAGACCGTCTGAACAAGACGGTCTTAATTTTTTTGTGTATAACCTTTTCTTTAGAATGCGAAGCCAAGTGAAATACCGGCCCTTATGCCAAAGCCGTCAACCCCGGCAGATATATCGAAAGCATCTTCATCTGCTTCGTTTTTAAATTTGCCTGCGTTGATAGCGGGTCCCGCAAACAGATCTATTACAAATCCGCTCCGCGATGTTTTTTCCCAACCAATGATGCCACCGCCACCGAAAGAGGTGTAGTTGGCTTTATAGGCTGTCGATTTCTCCTTAAACGTGAAGCTTTGGAAACGCACAAACGGCGCGGCATAAACGCCGTCGAGAGCATTTTTATGCCCGGCAAAATAAAACCGATACTCGGGGGTGATACCCAACCCTGAATATTTGAGTCCGCTGATCGAAACGCCGGAATAAAATACGCCTACCTGAAACGATTGGTTGTCGGAGGTTGCATGTTCATAGGCAACGTTACCAGTAACAACGAACAAAGAAAGGGGGTTAATTTTGATGGCCTGCTTTGGAGATACTTCCTGCGCCTTTAGACCTGTGGCAGCAAAAAGAATTGCAGCAGCTACAATGAGTTTTTTCATGGTGGATTTTATAAGTTAATAATAGCACTAATATATAGTTCAAATACCTGAAATGCAAGCATTTCGTGCCCCTATTAACTTCGGCGCGATGAAAAAAATCGCAACGTCTGTCCCCGCGTTTTATTGTATTATTCGCCGCTCATAAACGGGTAACGGTAATCCACAGCCGGATTAAACGTTTCTTTGATCGTTCTTGCGCTTAACCACCGGTATAAATTTAATATTGAACCCGCCTTATCATTCGTTCCGCTGGCCCTGGCGCCACCAAACGGCTGCTGGCCAACCACGGCGCCGGTAGGTTTATCGTTGACATAAAAATTACCTGCAGCGTTTCTCAGTTTGTTTGTCGCGAGTTCGATCGCCGTGCGGTCCCGCGCAATCACCGACCCGGTAAGCGCATAGGGCGAAGTGCTATCAAGGATGCCGAGGGTATCTTCAAATTTATCCGCATCGTAAACGTAGATGGTGAGCACGGGCCCGAATATTTCTTCGCACATGGTTACGTAACGCGGATCGGTGGTTTCGATAATCGTAGGACTGATAAAATATCCTTTCGACTTATCGCATTTGCCACCCACTAATATTGACGCTTTAGCGTTCGACGCCACATCGCGAATGTATTTCCCGATCTTATCGAAACTTTTTTCGTCAATCACTGCATTGATGAAATTCGTAAAGTCTTCGACACCGCCCATCGAAAAGCTGTTCACCCCTTCCACTAATTTCTTCTTCACTTCATCGGCAATATTCGACGGCAGGTAGGCCCTGGAAGCCGCGGAACATTTTTGCCCCTGGAACTCAAAAGCGCCTCTCAACAATGCAGTTACCACCACATCGGCATCCGCGGAGGCATGTGCGATCACAAAATCTTTACCGCCCGTTTCACCGACGATGCGCGGATACGATTTGTAATTACCCACGTTGGCGCCGATCGTTTTCCACATCTGGTTGAACACACCCGTAGATCCGGTGAAATGAACGCCGGCAAACTCCCGGTGACTAAAGCACACGTGACCGAGCGTGGGGCCATCTACATAAATTAGATTGATGACGCCATCGGGCAATCCTGCTTCCTGCAGGATGCGCATGAACATTTGCGCACTGAATATTTGTGTGTGTGCAGGTTTCCACACCACAACATTGCCACATAATGCTGCTGACGTTGGCAGGTTGCCACCGATCGCCGTAAAATTGAAAGGAGTAATCGCCAGCACGAACCCTTCGAGCGGACGGTATTCAAGCCGGTTGTGCATACCGGGCGAACTGATGGGCTGCTGTTGATATATTTCGCTTAAGAAATGAACATTGAACCGCAGAAAGTCTATCAGTTCGCAGGCACTGTCTATTTCCGCCTGGTAAACATTTTTGCTTTGGCCCAGCATAGTGGTGCCGTTCATGTGGTAACGGTATTTCGTGGCGATCAGATCGGCAGCCTTAAGAAAGATGGCAGCCCTGTTTTCCCATGGAAGAGCGGCCCATGCTTCACGTGCCGCGAGCGCCGCATCAATCGCCATTCGCACATGCGATTCATCGCCTTCATGAAAATGTCCCAGCACGTGGGCAATTTCATGCGGCGGCCTTAATTCTTTTTTGTTACCGGTTCTGATTTCTTTTCCGCCGATATACATCGGGATATCGGCCTTTTGTTTTTTCAGTAGCTGAAGTGTTTTCTGCTGAAGGTCTCTTTCTTTTGAGCCCGGTGTGTAGTTCAGCACCGGTTCGTTTTGTGGTAGCGGGTAAGCGAAATACATGTTATTAACTTAAAAGTGAAAAGTGAAAAGTTAAAACTTAAAACTTAAGACATTTGCCCTTAACTGTTTTCAGTTTCTTTCTCCATCATTAAATATGCCTTAATAAATCCATCAAGGTCGCCATCCATCACGGGCTGAACGTTGCCCACTTCGTAATCGGTACGATGGTCCTTTATCATTTTGTAGGGATGAAAAACGTATGAGCGGATTTGTGATCCCCACTCTATTTTTTTCTTGGTGCTGTTCACGGCATCTTTCAACTCGTTGCGTTTGCGAAGTTCCTCTTCGTAGAGCCGGCTCTTGAGCATGGTCATCGCCTTTTCGCGGTTGCCGAGCTGTGAGCGTTCCGTTTGGCAAACGACAACGATACCGGTGGGAATATGCGTAAGCATCACTTTTGTTTCGACTTTGTTCACATTCTGTCCGCCCGCTCCGCCACTTCGCGCCGTTTCCATTTTTACATCGGCATCTTTCACTTCGATATTGATCGTATCATCCACCAGGGGGTAAACAAAAATGGAGCAAAAAGAGGTGTGCCTCCGGGCGTTGCTGTCGAATGGCGAAATGCGCACCAAACGGTGCACACCGCTTTCGGCTTTCAGGAAACCGTAGGCGAACGGTCCGTCGAACTGCAGGGTTGCCGTTTTAATGCCGGCGCCATCGCCCCACACCCAGTCGAGTTCCGTAACCTTCCATCCCTGGCGCTCGCCGTACATGCGGTACATGCGCGCCAGCATTTCTGCCCAATCCTGGCTCTCCGTACCACCGGCGCCGCTGTTGATCTGGAGCACCGCCGGCAGCTCGTCTTCGGGCTGGTTAAGGGTGCTTTTGAATTCGGCCTCTTCGATTTGCCTGAGCGCCTGGTTGTACGCTTCGCGGGTTTCCTCTTCGGAGGCCTCCCCCGCTTTCCAGAAGTCGTACAGCACGGCAAAGTCCTCCACGGCAGTATCCACCTGCTCATAGAGCTTCACCCAAAATTCGTTCAGCTTGATGTTCCTGAGAATCTCAGTGGCGCGTTGGTTGTCGTCCCAAAAGCCGGGCGATAGCGATAATTGTCTTTCCTGTTCTATTTTATCACGTCTGTTAGCGACGTCAAAGAAACCTCCTCAGGACGGAAACACGGTCCCTCATATGCTTAATCTGATCTTGTGTCATAGCGCGCGAAGATAAAAAAACCTCATTATGTTTCCATAATGAGGTTGTGATAATAAAATGATAATCATTATTAATAGTCCATTCCGCCCATGCCTGGTGCACCGGGGTGCGCATGTGCTTCTTCTTTCTTGGGCTTGTCTGCAATCACACATTCTGTAGTGAGCAGCATACCTGCGATAGAAGCGGCATTTTCGAGCGCCACGCGGCTAACCTTGGTGGGGTCGATTACGCCTGCTGCGAAAAGATTTTCGAAGACTTCTGTGCGGGCGTTGAAACCGTAGTCGGCCTTGCCTTCCTTGATCTTCTGCACTACGATAGATCCGTCGATGCCTGCGTTGGAGGTCAGGATGCGAACGGGTTCTTCCAGTGCGCGGCGAACAATTTGCATGCCGGTTTGTTCGTCTTCGATCTGGCCTTTCACTTTTGACTCCAGGCTTTCGATGGCGCGGATGTAGGCAACGCCGCCACCCGGCACGATACCTTCTTCAACTGCGGCCCTTGTAGCGTGCAGCGCATCATCTACGCGGTCCTTCTTTTCTTTCATTTCCACTTCTGTAGCGGCTCCAACGTAGAGTACTGCCACACCGCCGGCTAATTTGGCAAGGCGTTCCTGCAGTTTTTCTCGGTCGTAGTCGGAAGTGGTGTTTTCAACCTGCGACTTGATCTGGTTCACACGGCCTGTGATATCTTCTTTCTTGCCTTTTCCGCCAACGATAGTGGTGTTGTCCTTATCGATGGTTACTGAAGCGGCCTGTCCGAGAGAAGAGATGTCGGCGCCTTCGAGCTTGTGACCCAGTTCTTCGCTGATAACGGTACCTGCTGTCAGGATGGCTATATCAGTGAGCATTTCCTTTCTCCTATCCCCGAAGCCCGGAGCCTTAACAGCGGCCACTTTCAGGGTTCCGCGGAGTTTGTTCACAACGAGTGTTGCCAGTGCTTCGCCTTCGAGGTCCTCGGAGATGATCAGCAGCGGACGGCCGCTCTGGGCAACTTTTTCGAGGATGTGAAGGATGTCCTTCATTGCAGATATCTTCTTATCATAAATAAGAATGTAGGGGTTCTGCAATTCAGCTTCAATCTTTTCGATTTTGGTAACGAAGTAGGGAGAGATGAAGACTCGGTCGAACTGCATACCTTCTACCACATCTACGGTAGTATCGGTTCCTTTTGCTTCTTCGACGGTGATAACGCCTTCTTTGCCCACTTTTGCGAAAGCCTCGGCAATCAGTTTACCGATGGTTTCGTCGTTGTTGGCAGAAATGGTGGCCACCTGCTGGATCTTGTTGCTGTCGCTGCCTACGGTCTGGCTCTGCTTGCGGAGGTTTTCCACAACGAGGCTCACGGCTTTGTCGATACCGCGTTTCAGATCCATCGGGTTGGCGCCTGCTGCAACCATTTTAAGTCCTTCGGAGATAATAGACTGAGCGAGAACGGTGGCAGTAGTGGTACCATCGCCTGCGATATCGGCAGTTTTGCTGGCCACTTCCTTTACCATCTGGGCGCCCATGTTTTCGATGGGGTCTTCCAGTTCAATTTCTTTTGCTACGGTTACGCCGTCTTTAGTTACTGAGGGCGCACCGAATTTCTTTTCAAGTACGACATTACGTCCTTTGGGTCCGAGTGTGACCTTCACAGCATTGGACAGCACATCAACGCCCCTTTTCATCTTATTGCGGGCATCGATGTCGAAGTATAATTGCTTTGCCATATTATGGTTAATTTTTAAAGTTAATGCCTAAAAATAGTGTTGTCTGCGGTAGGAATTAAACGATTGCCAGGATATCGCTTTCCCTCATGATGAGCAGATCCTCTCCTTCGATCTGGATCTCTGTGCCTGAATATTTTCCGTAAAGAACGGTGTCGCCAATCTTAACGGTAACGGGTTCGTCTTTTTTACCGGGACCAGCGGCCATAACGGTGCCTCTCTGGGGTTTTTCTTTTGCAGTATCGGGAATGATGATACCACCGGCAGTTTTTTCTTCCGCTTTAGCTGGTTTCACAATTACCCTGTCGTGAAGTGGGGTAACCTTTAAGTTGTTAGCCATAGTTGAGCAAATTTTGATTTTAATGTTATAGCTGAAAATAAGGCTGCTGAATAGCAGGCGGCAAATGTATACTAATTCCATACCATTTCATTTTGAAATGTCAAAATTTCAGGCCGGAGATGGAAAAGTAAAAACGCCGATGGCCGATTTTGATCAAAGGCTTTGTAAAGAGCGGTTGCTGCATTTGGTACTAACTTTTAAGTTTTAAGTTTTAAGTTTTCACTTAGCTTTGCCGCCTTAATACAAGCTCTTCCCAAAATGATCAGTAGAAGAATAATCCGGGTAAAGGTGATGCAGACGTTATATTCGATGGAAACCCAGGATACGGTTATCACTTCAGGCGACGCCATCAAACTTCTCCAGAAACAACTCGACCAAACCCGCCAGCTTTTCGTATACCTCACCCATTTCATTACAGAAGAGGCCCGCTATGCCGAAACGGACGCCAAAAACAGGGCATCGAAATCTATTCCCAGTTCGCGCAATTGCGCCATATCCTCTTCGGCC
>CAMPGT010000073.1 GCA_946885665.1 uncultured Chitinophagaceae bacterium
AACATCAAGATCGCCGGAAACGAAATACTTTGGAAAATACTGGAACATCCTTCCTATGTGCAGGCGCTCAAAGAAGACAAGCCGCACCTAAACAACGATCCGGAACTGACAAAAAAGATCTATACCGAGCTGTCGCAAACTGAAAAATATGCAGGTTACGTCAGCAAGCTGTCACGCGACACCAGGGAAGAAAAGGACATCCTGGAATACATCTTCACCGACCTGATGCTTCCCAGCGACAACTTCACAAGCTATATAGAAGAAAAATTTCCGAACTGGGACGACGATGCCGACATGGTCAGCAACCTCGTGCAAAACATCATCGCAAAACCCGCCGCGTTGAACCTGCAGGAACTTGTTGGTGATGAAAAAAAGCAATTTGCCAGGGATCTTGTACGCACCACGATCGAGAAGAAAGACGTGGCCATGGAACTCATCAAACCCAAGCTGAAAAACTGGGAACCCGAACGCATTGCCATCCTCGACATGCTGCTGATGCGCATGGGCGTATGCGAATTCCTGTTTTTCGAAACCATCCCGCCGAAAGTCACGATCAACGAATACATAGACCTCGCCAAGGATTACAGCACCCAGCAAAGCGGGCAATTTATCAATGGGATACTCGACAATATCCACAAGGATCTTGTGCGGGACGATAAAATGCACAAAGTGGCATTTAAACAGCCCTGATTGAGCGGCATTGATTAAATTCGCAAAAAAATAAAAAAATGCGCAACGCGTCCTTACTTGTTATTTTTTCATGTTTCCTGCTGTCAGCCTGCGGGGGCACTGACTCCCCGGCAGTGGCCGGCCCAACAGCCACTTCTTCCAAAGCAACTGCGGCGCTCACCACCATTCACTGGCTCGATTCTGCAAAGAACTATGGTAAGATCAACGAGGGTCAAAAACTCGCTCTTTCGTTCCGCTTCCAAAATACCGGCGACAAGCCGCTGATCATTGAATCGGTAACGCCTACCTGCGGCTGCACCATTGCCGATTATCCCAAAGAACCGATAGCACCGGGCCAGGAAGGGGAGATCACCGGCGAATTTGACAGCAATGGACGTGAAGGCCTGCAGCAAAAGCATCTCACGGTGAGATCCAACGTGGCCCAGAAGGCACAGGATATTTCCTTTGAAGTGAACGTTGTTCCCAGGCAGCAGAGCAACAGCAATAATTAAACTCAATCAATCAATAAACAAGAAACAATGACTATCACAGCTATCTTATTACAGGCAAGCACTACGGCGCCCTATATGAATATTATTTTGTTAGTGGGAATGGTGCTCGTTTTCTGGTTATTCATGATACGTCCGCAGGCCAAAAAAGCAAAGATGGCAAAGCAGTTCCAGGAGAATATGCAGAAGGGTGAAAAGATCGTCACTATCGCCGGCATCCACGGTACCGTTAATAAAGTAAACGAAGATGGAACCATCATGCTGGAAACCAGCCCTGGCAGCTACCTGAAAATTGAAAAGACCGCGATTTCCATGGAGTGGACAAACCAGCTCAACAAGAGCACAGGAGCTGCCGCTACTGCCAAATAAATTACGCTTTCAGGACAGGGATCCCTAATACTTTTTGCATGACCCTAAAAGTTGGTATAACCGGGGGTATTGGATCAGGTAAAACTACCGTGGCACGTATCTTCGAGGTATTAGGCATCCCTGTTTACTATGCTGACGACGCCGCCCGGCGCATCATGAATGAAGACGAGACGCTTAAGCAACAGGTAATTAAGCATTTCGGCGATCTTTCGTATCAAAACGGCAAACTCAACAGGGAGTATCTCGCTTCCATCGTTTTCCAGGATAAAAAGAAGTTGTCAATATTGAATGCGCTGGTGCATCCCGCCACCATCCGCAATTCGAATATGTGGATGAAGCAACAAACCACCCCCTACGCCATTCGCGAGGCGGCCCTGATTTTTGAAAGCGGCGTGCAGGGACAGTTGGATTATGTGATCGGTGTGTCGGCACCCATGGAGCTGCGCATCGAGAGGGCCATGCTGCGGGATAATTTAACCCGCGCGCAGGTGCTGGAGCGGATGGACAGGCAGATCAATGAAACCATCAAGATGCGGCTATGCGATTTTGTTGTGGTGAACGATGGACAGAAAGCGGTGATACCGCAGGTGATGAAGCTGCATGAGAAGCTGGGGGGAGGAAGGTAGTGGGGAGTGGGTAGTAAATAATGCATAAAGATACCTACTCCCTACTCCCTACTCCCTACTCCCTACTCCCTGCTATCACGCCAATTTCGCCATCGCGTCCTTTATCCTCTTCAACCCTCCCTCAATCTTATCCATACTATTTGCAAAAGAGATCCGGATGCAGTTCGGTTCGCCGAAGGCTCTTCCTGTAACGGTGGATACATGCGCTGTATTCAACAGGTACATGCAAAGGTCATCTGCATTCGCAATGCTTTCGCTGCCATTCTTCTTTCCAAAATACGACGACACATCGGGGAAAACATAAAACGCGCCATCGGGTTCCGACAATTTAATTCCCGGTATTTCTTTCAGCAAAGCGAGTATGCGCTGCTTGCGCTTTTTAAATTCTTCGAGCATCTGCAGGCTCGAATCGAGCGGCGCCGTCAATGCTGTGATGGCGGCGCGCTGCGTAACGGCTGTGGCGCCGCTGGTAATCTGTCCCTGCAGTTTTTCGCACGCCTTTGCAATGGTGGGATGGGCAGCGATAAAACCCAGACGGTAGCCGGTCATCGCAAAACCTTTACTTAACCCGTTAATGATGATGATGCGGTCCTTCAGTTCGGGAAATTGCGCAATGCTTTCATGCTTGCCAACATAGTTGATGTATTCATAGATCTCATCGGAAATGATGAAGATCTCGGGATGTTTAGTGAACACTTCGGCAAGCGCCTTCAATTCGTCTTTGCTGTAAACGCCACCGGTAGGATTGGAAGGCGAAGAAAAGATAAACAGTTTGGATTTCGGTGTTATAGCCGCTTCTAGTTCCTGCGGCGTGAGCTTATAGTCATTTTCGATGGAGGTTCTTACCAGCTTTACAGTTCCGTCGGCCAGCTTCACGATTTCTGAATAAGTTACCCAATATGGTGTGGGAATGATCACTTCATCGCCGTCATCAACGACCGCAAAAACAGCGTTGGCCAGGCTTTGCTTGGCGCCGGTTGAAACAACAATATTTTCAGGTTTGTAGTCGAGGTTGTTGTCGCGTTTGAACTTGTGACAAACGGCTTCGCGAAGGTCGGGGTAGCCCGCCACCGGCGGATAGTGGCTCCAGTTGTCGCTCACGGCCTTTTTGGCAGCTTCTTTAATGTGTTCGGGCGTGTCGAAATCGGGTTCGCCCAGGCTCAGGTCGATCACGTCAATACCCTGGCTGCGCAGCTCACGTCCCAGTTTCGCCATTTTTAAGGTCTCCGGCTCGCTGAAACGTTCTAAACGGGAAGATAAATGCATTGCTTGGTTGCTTTTTTTTGAGTTGCAAAACTAGCTTATCTTCGCAAACTCTAAAAAATAAACTACACCGTCAATGAGAGTATTGGTTAGCATTTTTGCTGCGCTATTAATCCTGATATCCTTATACCAGCTTTCTTTCACCTGGTTTGTGAACAGACACGAGAAATCCATGAGCGAAAAAGCTGTTCAGCAAACCAAAAGATCGTTCGCCGATTTTAAGCTGCCCACCAAAAAAAGCCCTGCAAAAAGTTTTGAGACCCCGGCCTATCACTACTACCAGGACAGGCTCGAAAGACTGCTCGACTCCACAAAAGACGAAAAGATTACCTGGTGGGGACAATCCTACCAGAAGGCAAAAGAAAGTGAGCTGCTTTTGGGCCTTGACCTGCAAGGCGGTATCAACGTAACGCTGGATGTGGCTCTTGACGGACTCATTCGCGGGTTGGCCAATAACCAAAAGGACCCTTTGCTCACCAACGCCATCAACGAGGCACAGCGCAGGAAGCTGAGCAGCGACCAAAATTTCATTGAACTTTTCGGCGACGCGTTCCAGGCTCAAAACCCCTCCGGCAGGCTGGCGCCGCTTTTTGCCAACTCCACAAGAAATAAACTCAGCGTAAACGCCACCAATACACAGGTACTTAACTACATACGTGAACAGGCAAACGCCGCAATGCAGCAAACCTACCAGGTACTGCAAAAACGTATCGACAAATTCGGCGTGGCACAGCCAACGATAAGTCTCGACGAAAATAAAGGTATCATCACCGTGGAGCTGGCCGGCGCCACCGACCCTGAAAGGGTAAGAAGATATTTGCAATCGACCGCCAACCTGCAGTTCTTTGAAGTGTACACACTCAACGACCAGGTAATGGTAGCCGGATTGCAGAATGCCGACAAGGCACTCGAAACCGCCCTTTACGGCTCCAACGGTGCGGGTGTTGACACAGCTCTTAAGAAGGAAGCCGACAGTTCGCTGGCCGCCCTGCCGGACAGCGCCCGGAAAGCCAACCAGGTAAACCCCCTGTTCAGGCTGCTTGCCCCGGCGCAGCCCTACCAGGATGAAACCGGAAGGCAATCGTTCGGCTCATCTCTCGGACGTTCACTGATCAGGGATACAGCGAAAGTGAATGCGTATCTCCGGATACCGGCCGTTGCCGCCAACTTCCCGGCAAACGCTAAATTTTTGTGGGGCAAGCAGGAAAGGGATCCGGAAGGCAAATTGCTGAATTTCCTTGATCTCTATGCCATCCAGACCATCCCCGGCAAGGAAGGCGCCCTCATTGAAGGAAGCGCCATTGAAAGTGCCGATCAGAGCTTCGATCCCATTACCAACGACGTGCTCGTAAACATGAGCATGAACTCAGCGGGCGCCAGAACCTGGGCCCAAATGACCGAGCGTTCGGCAAAAGAGAAAAGACCCATCGCTATTGTTCTGGATGACATCGTTTATTCAGCACCTGTGGCCAGCGAAAAAATTGAAGGCGGCAATTCCAGGATCACCATGGGTAAAGGCTCCAAGGGCAACACACAACTGGTGGTGAATGAGGCACAGGACCTTGCCAACATCCTGAAAGCCGGTAAGCTCGATGCGCCGGCCAGGATCGTTCAGGACCAGGTGGTGGGCCCAACATTGGGACAGGATGCAGTGAACGGCGGAATTTTGTCGTTCTCGATATCCTTCCTCGTTATCTTTTTTCTGATGATCGTTTACTACAACACGGCGGGAATCGTGGCCAACATAGCCCTTATCCTGAACCTGTTGTTCACCATAGGTGTATTGAGTGCGCTGCATGCAACACTTACCGCGCCTGGTATTGCGGGTCTGGTATTGACAATCGGTATGGCGGTGGATACGAACGTTATCATTTTCGAGCGCATCAAAGATGAGCTCGGGCGGGGCGCAAGTCACCAGCAGGCCGTGAAGCTCGGCTATTCGCGCTCCCTCCCGCCCGTTCTTGACGCGCACATCACCACGCTGTTAACGGCTATCATTCTCTTTATTTACGGTCTCGGCCCGGTATTGGGATTTGCGACCACCCAGATATTAGGTATCCTCCTTTCGTTGTTCTGCGGCATTTTGTTGTCGCGGGTGATTACCGATGCTTACATGACGAAAGAAAGGCACTTCAAGTATTTTACGGCGGTGTCGAAAAGAATATTCAGGAACGCCAACTACAACTTCACCAAATACAGGAAGATAGCGTATGTTATCTCTTTCGTTGTGCTCGCACTGGGCATAAGCACCTACTGGGTAGGATTCAAAGAAGGTGTTGAATTCAGCGGTGGCCGCAGCTACATTGTTAAGTTCAATGAACCGAAGGATCGCGAATTGATCGTGGATGCGCTGCAGAAGGTTTTCGAGGGTTCGCCCACGGTAAAAACTTATGGCACTAACAACGACCAGTTCGACATCACCACGGATTACATGATTCATGAACAGGGCCAAAGGGCCGACTCGGTAGTGATGAACCAGTTGTATGCGGGCCTGCAACCGTTAATTCCGGACGTTACCAAGCAGCAGTTCGTTGACCAGTACATTCGCGGCTCGAAGCGCGTCGATCCCACTATTTCGGATGACCTGAAGACGGGTGCCAAGTGGGCCACATTCTGGTCGCTGCTCATCATCGCGTTATACATATTCATCCGTTTCCGCGACTGGAGATATTCCATGGGTACGCTGGTGGCGTTGATGCACGACGTGATGATAACGCTCATTGTGTTCTCCTTCTTTAAAGACATCGTGCCATTCCCGCTGGAAATAGACCAGCACTTTATTGCGGCGATACTGACGGTGATCGGTTTCTCGATGAACGATACGGTGGTAGTGTACGACAGGATACGTGAATATAGTCACAGTCATAAACCCGGCGACAGGGAGTCGCTGATCAACAGCGCGATCAATCACACGCTGAGCCGAACGATCATGACCTCTCTTACGGTGTTCCTCACCATTCTCATCCTGTTCCTCATAGGCGGAGAAGTAACGAAGGGCTTTGCGTTTGCAATGCTGATAGGTGTGGTTACCGGTACTTACTCTTCTATCTTCGTGGCGGCGCCGATCCTCGTGGATTTCGGAAAGCACAGGCCCCTGGGTGATATCGTAGGCGCCGGCGGACCGAACCAACCGGCGAAGAAGAAGGCGGCGCTGGCGAAGTAGCAGGCGGAAGACCTATCCCCCGCTGGCGGGGGTGGCCAAAAGAAAATAATAAACATGAAATTCCTCTCGATCATATTAACCAGTTTTAAGATGGCCGTGGAGGAATTTCGTTCTAATAAACTGCGTACGTTCCTTTCTCTTTTCGGCGTAACAATAGGCATCTTCTGTATCATCAGTGTTCTCTCCACTGTGGGCAGCCTCGAAGCAGCCGTTCAAAACGATATTAAATCGCTCGGCTCAAAAACCGTTTACATCGACAAATGGGAATACAAAGGCGGTGATGAATACCCGTGGTGGAAATATGTAAACAGGCCCACACCAAAGTTCAGGGAGATAGAATTACTGCGCCAAAAGGTTCCTGCAGCCGAGCACGTGGTGTTCCAGGTGCAGATGAACGACCAGGTGGAATTCGGAAATTCATACCTCAGCAATGTTAGCTATTACGGCGTTTCAAATGAGTTTTTCGACATTCAACCGGTGGACATAGCCTTCGGCAGGAGTTTGCAGCAACGCGACTTCGACCAGGCCACAACGTCGTTGCTGATAGGCAACACCGTTGCCACTGAACTGTTTGGCAAGCCCGAAGATGCTTTGGGCAAACAGGTGAAATTGAAGAATGACAGGATTGGAACGGTAGTAGGCGTGATCAGGAAACAGGGAAAAAATATTATGGAGATGTGGAACTTTGACGAGTCCATCATCATCCCCAATAATGTCCTCACGCAGATGATTCCCGAAGAATATGCCAGTCCGAGGATCATCGTGCAGGGCAAGCCGGATCTGCCGATGGCACTGCTGCTCGATGAACTGACAGGAGCCATGCGCTCGCTGCGAAAATTGAAGCCATCGCAGGAAAATAATTTCTCTTTGAATGACATCGAATCGTTCAGCAAGTTTATTGCCGACCTGTCTTCCAACCTGAATGTGGGCGGTTGGGCCATCGCTGCGCTGTCGCTGATCGTGGGCATGTTCGGCGTGGCGAATATCATGTTCGTAACCGTGAGGGAACGCACATCGCAGATCGGGTTGAAGAAGGCGCTGGGCGCAAAGCGTTCCACGATACTCGCCGAGTTCCTGCTCGAATCGGCGTTCCTTTGCATACTGGGCGGGATGATTGGATTGCTTTTGGTGTTCATCCTCACAAAAATTGTTACGGCGCTTATAGGTTTTCCATTGTTTATTTCACCCGATATCATGTTTCTCGCCATTGGCATCTGCATATTTGTTGGCGTGCTTGCCGGCATCATCCCGGCATCTATTGCGGCAAGAATGGATCCCGTTGTAGCGATCAGGTCTAATTAATTATGAGTGTAAAGATTTTAGCGATCGAATCTTCGTGCGATGAAACCGCGGCTGCGGTTTGTGTTGACGGAAAGATCGTTTCGAATGTAATAGCCAATCAAACGGTCCATGCGCAATACGGCGGCGTGGTTCCTGAGCTGGCGTCGCGGGCGCACATGCAAAACATTGTTCCTGTTGTCGACACTGCATTCAAAAAAGCCGGGTTTGGCGCTCATGAAATGGATGCGGTGGCTGTTACCATTGCGCCGGGGCTAATCGGCTCTTTGCTGGTGGGCAGTCAGTTTGCGAAAAGCCTGGCGCTATCGCTGCAAAAGCCGTTGATCGGTGTGCACCACATGCGCGCCCATGTGCTGGCCAACCTCATAGAAGATCCAAAACCTTCGTTTCCCTTTTTGTGCCTTACCGTTAGTGGCGGGCATACGCAGATCGTGGTTTGTGAATCGCCTTACGCGATGAACGTGATTGGCGAAACGATCGATGATGCGGCGGGCGAAGCGTTTGATAAGTCGGCAAAATTGCTGGGACTTCCCTACCCTGGCGGCCCGCTGATAGATAAATATGCAAAATCCGGCGACGGCAAACGGTTTGCGTTTCCTGAGCCGCAAATACCCGGGTTGGATTTCAGCTTTAGTGGACTAAAGACTTCGATATTATATTTTATCAGGGATGAGCAGGCGAAGGATGGCGATTTTTTGGAGAAGAATATGAATGATGTGTGTGCATCTATCCAGTCGCGGATTATATCTATTTTATTGAACAAGCTGAAGAAGGCCGCCGCTGAAACGGGGATTAAAGAAGTGTGTGTGGCGGGTGGCGTGTCGGCCAACAGCGGACTGAGAAACGGGCTAACGGAGATGGGCGTGCGAAATGGATGGAACACTTACATCCCGGCATTTGAATACTGTACCGACAACGCAGCAATGATCGCGATCACGGGTTATTATAAATTTTTGAATGGGGAATTTGACCGGTTGAATGTGAAGGTGAGTGCGCGGTGACGGCAAATGTCCACCTCCGACAGCAGAGGATATCCGATAAACCGGAAAAGAAAAAAATTCTACTCCCCGTTTTAACTTTTTAAGTTTTAACTTCTAACTTTTATCACCTCTCCCATATTCCTCCAAATACCCATACAACGGCGTTATCTTCCCCCTCTTCACCATTGTCGCCCTTTCAATAACGGGCGAGCCGGCACCAATCAAATCCCCCAGCACATGCTTGATCAACTGTTCACCAAAATATCTCGACGCATCGCGCGGCAGTTCATTGGGAAGGTTGCCGACGGCCATCACATCGATTGAACCCGGAAGATATGGAGCCGTTTTTTGCAGCGTGATTTTATCCACCCCATAAACAGGATCACCGATCGGCGTATCTCCGAGGTTGATGGGCACCGAACCATTTTTATCGTCGGTGATATCAGCGATCGTCTGAATACGGAATTTTTTCTCCTGGAGATGTGCCGGTTCAAAAAGGCGCGGAACGCCGTCATCCCAGTAAGTTCCGTTCATGAGAATGTCGGTGTGCTCCGCGTACGGATGAAACAAAGTTGAATAGCGTGACGGACGTTCATGAAATTCTTCGCGGTTATACGGTCCCCCGGCAATGGGCGTATACAGATTGGCGCCTTTAAGATGCGTGAATACGGGATAAGGGAACTCCCTGGAAAGGTATTCGGCGGGTTCAACTTCAATCACTTCCAGGAGGTTCATGATCTCGAGAATTCCATGCGCCACTCTTCCCGAGCCGGTGACAGCGATCTTCAACGGCGGAAGTTTCAGCCCAAAATACTTATGGATCAACTCGCGAAAACTTTTCTGTTTATACACTCTTTCGAGCGAATAAGCGCCGGTGCGGCTGCCGTAAGCCATCATACCATTGTGTGCGCCTACCACGCCGGCGAAGAAACCAAAGCCGAGGATGCGCTGGCCGTCTTCATGCTCCATGCATTCATAATCGATAAGCGTGATCTTTCTCTCAAGAATGGTCCGAAAAAGCTGCCTGTTGTAAGCCTGTTTCTTTTTGGTGTGAGAGAAAAACAGGTATGTTTTTCCGGGAACAAGTTCATTAACCGCTACTTCCTTAATACCGAAGAGGATGTCGCAATGTTCAACGGATGGTTTGACCTCTATGCCTGCCATGGCGTATTCGCGGTCGGGAAAGCAACGGTCGGGCGACGATTGCACGGTAAGGGCAATGTTGGGAAAGTTGCTGCGGATCCATTTGCATTGCGCGGGCGTGAACGCTACCCTATTATCGGCAGGCAACTTTGTTTCGCGAATGAGTCCGATGTTGACCATGTGCATTAGCGGCAAAAGTTAGCACTTAAAAGTTAAAGAGAACTCGGCTACTTCACCAATAACGGTTCAAGGCGCCGGCCCACCTCATTATAACCCCCGCCGTTGGGGTGAACGCCATCGTTGGTGAAAAAGTCAGGGTTAATCTTTCCATCGCGACCCAGAAGAAATTTTCCCGGATCGGCATAGCGCACATGAATCGATTTTGCCAGCGCGGCTATGTGTTCATTAAGCTGCGCGATCCGCTTCTCATGGTTCACGCGGGGATATATTCCCAGCAACAAGATCGGGCTCTTCGGTTGTTTTACCTTCGTCGCAGACAAGAGGAACTTTAGCCCTTCGACAATTTCGTTATCAGTATTAAAGTCCAGGTTGTTGGTGCCGATCATAAAAACGATCTGCTTCGCAGCATATCCATCCATCTCATCATGATAAACGCGCCAAAGCACATTTTCTATCCTGTCCCATCCAAATCCAAGGTTCCGTACCTGGTGCGGCTCGATAAACTTTCTCCACGAATCTTTTCCGCGAGCCACCGGCGCAACGGGTTGTCCACCCCAGTAATGCGTAATCGAATTGCCGACAAAAATTATCGGTGGAGGATTTCCTGTGTTCAGCGCGAGCACCTCGCTGTGCCTGGTTTTCCAGTCATACGTGTTAGCATCGCGGTTTTGCGTGCAGGGCTTTGTCGTCGATACGTCTCCTACCGGCTCATGAAATATTTCCCTGGCCTTTTTTTCAAAAGCATCTGCATATTGCTGCATGCCAAGGTCCGTTGGATGTATTCCATCCACCATCGCGTCAAAGCCCAGGCCAAGCTCGTCTTTGGTTAAAATAGAAATATTAGTGGCTCCCCTGTTCTTAAGTTCTTTAATCGTTTCTTCCAATAATTCGTTGATGCTGTCCACCCTGTTTCTATTGCCCGCATTAACCGGGGCGTCCCCAAATCCGGCGTGCTCAACGAACAAAATAGGCGTATGTTGATGCGCCTTTCTCAAAATAGCCACTGAATTAACGACCCGGTTTTTTATTTCCTGCAAGGAAAATGAGGCGCCCGTCAAATTGGGAAAGCAATCCATGACATAAATTTTCGCATCGATCTCAGCGCATAATGCTACGATTTCTTTCTCAAGCCGTCCGTTTCCTGAGAAACCCAAATTAATCACGGGTCTGTCGAATTTTCTGCCGACGATTGCCGGCCACGCCATTCCCGGCCTCGATGCACAGCCTCCCTGCGCAATAGAGGTTCCGTAAACAACTACCGGCTTCTCTTTCCTCAATGGCGAAGGAGCAAACGTGTAACCGTCAAGGGTTCCGATATTTAACCAGGTAATGGTATTGTAGAGTGGCAAATACAGTGTGTATTCACCGCCCTTCGAATGAAACGGATTGAGAGAATCATTTTCATCGAGACCTTTGAAACTGTAAACAATAGTATCGTTGAAGGAATACGCACCCCTGCACCACAACTGCTGTCCATCTTTTCCCACCGCATATAAATCAACACCGCTGACGCCGGTCGCGGGCATGTGCGCAAAGGAAACGGCACCGCTCACTTTGTATTTTACAACGATCTCAGGACTGTTTGTTTTGAAGGAAATAGCCAAGCCTGCCGAATTATGTGCCAGGTCCCAAACTTCCGGGCGAACCGCTTTTTCGGCACGGGCCGGCAAACGGTAATAGTTGCCTTTCATCTCCTGCGGCCAGGCCTGTCCTTCGACGACAGGAAATTCATTGCCGGCCGGGTTCCACCAACTGTACGTTTTTGCTGTTTGGGTTAAACCAGCTTCCCATTCGATCAGGGCAACCCCAAGAAGAAAGACAAAACTTAATTTCATACGACGAAAAAATAAATAAAAATACGTGCTGACGATTAAAGTAGCGAATCGAAAAGTAAATTCAGCGGCGAACAAGACGGAACCATGGAATCTGATCGAGCGGGCAATCAATCTTTTTTGTGGCGGGTCCGCGAATAATCCGGCCGTCATACGATTTCCATCTTCCCTTTGGAAGTTTAACTGTGCGAACACTGTTATCTGTAATAATGGGCGCCACCAGAAGGCTTTCTCCCAGCATGAACTGGTCTTTGCAATCCGCAAATCCCTGATCTGGAAATTGATACTCCATGTGCCTCACCACCGGTACGCCAGTTTTTACGCACTTGTCAACTAACGATTGAATAAGCGGCAGAAACAAGGTTCTCACCTGCAGCGCATTTAAAACAGCATGGAGCGATACAGAATCGAGAACGCGCCATGGCGCGATGGAGAACTGCATCATCGGCATCAGCGCCTGCAACTGCGCCGAACGTACAACCAAACGCTGATCCAAACGGCCATTCGTTACGAAGGAGCCAATTTCACCGCCACCGATCATGTCCGGACAGCTCAATCCATAACCCAGCATGCCGGCAGCGGTCATATCGGGAATTATTTTTTGCAGGTCGGTCCAGTTGTGTTCCTTGTCGCGCAACCGCTGCACCAGCGGCTGGTTTCCCATTTTCCACATGGCCCGGTATTCGTTAAACGGGTTATTCAAACCAAAGGTTCCCCAAAGCCGCGTAAATTCATTCGGTGAAACAGGCGTGTGAAACACGAAATTTTTATCCGTGTAAAATTCAGGGTCGCCGGCGTCAAATTTAAAGCCGTCGATGCCGTATTGTTGTTTTACTTTGTCGAGCTGCGCGTCGAACCATTTTCTTGCCTCGGGATGAGTAAGATCGAGTGAGGCGCTAAACCCGTTCCACCATTCAATTATGGCCGGCTTTTTTGATCCATTCGCAAGTGTAGACACTAAAAATCCCTTTTGCTGTAATTCCCGGAAGATTTCTGTGTCGGGAGAAAAAAAAGGGCTCACCCACACCATCACTTTAAAACCCATCTCGTGCAGGCGATTTACCATGGCAGCCGCATCTTTGAACCTATCCTTCCGGAATGCAAAGCTTCCATAGTATGGAAACCAGTTGTCATCTATCATCAGCACGCCCGGCGGAAAGCCGTTCGCAATCAGATCCGATGCATACTTCAATATTCCATCCTGGTTTTGGTTATACTTCAATTCTATCCACGTGTTGTATTGCGGCCTGCTGGTGAAAAACGTATCGGGCGCTTGCCCGGAAGGGGGGAAATGCTTTTGCATCGCGCTGGCGTAAGCATCTGCAAGCGCGGAGCCGGCGCTGTCAAATTGCAGTTTGCCGGCGTTGTCTGAAATAATCAGGTGGTCGTTCTCGATTTTGAACGAAAACGGCTCATCGCTCCAAACATATCTTCCTTTCGATGACAGCAAAAGCGGCGCCGCCTGGTTGCCGCGGCAGTTGCCGTAAAGTTGCAGTGAGTATCCATTCTGAAAGGGCATTTTATAGCCGTCATCCACTGCTCCGCCATACCATCTTTCGCCGGGCAGTATCCTGATAGTTTCAGCCTGCGCGCTTAACGATGCCGTGTAACCGATTAACGATGCTGCAAATATTAGTGCCTTAAACAATCGCCCGCGATAAAAATTCATAGTCATCTAACATACACATTCTTTTAGAATTACCTGCAGTAATCTAAAAAGGAGGATAAGTGCCCTGCTTGGGATGGTGTTTAGGCAAGCCTTCCCTCGCGTCCCACCACACTTTACTCAAATAGGAATCACCGTTCGACAGCCGGCTGGCTGCTGCAGTTACGTTAGCGCTGTTCGAATTGTATTCGCTTAATGGGTATTGCACGCGCCTCGGTATCTCGCCGTTTGTTTCGTTCGGTGCGGTTCCTGTCCATATCCGGGGATAGCCCGTTCTTCTGAACTCTGCATACCCTTCCTCGAATTCCGGGTAGTTGCCGATCCATTTCTGAACAATGATCTGTTCATACTTTTCTTCATCTGTTCCGGTTAACAGTGCCGCAGCGCCTGACAGATAATTAGTTTTGTCCGTTGCGTCAATGTCGAAATAGTCCAAAGACAAGCCGATGCCGCTCACGTACAGCGCTTGTGCATCTTCTGAGGTAAGACCTCTGAGCGCTGCCTCCGCCCTGAGGAAAGCAACTTCGGAAGCGTTAATTAGGGTAAACCTGAAATCCGGTCTCCACAGCAGTTCACTTAAAGCGGAGCTGGAATTGTCCGGCCTGTTGAGATCCACATTTTTTTCATCCTGCGAGAGGTTAAGGGCGATGCCAAAGTAATCGCCCGCGGTAGAGAGATCAATGAATTTCGATATTCTTGGGTCGCTCAGTTGTGTAAGTGTTTCGGCCGTCGTAAAAGAGGCAAACCTGAATTCTTTCGCGCCGCCGGCGATGCCGTTGTAATACGGATTTTTATTGTCTGCTGCGGGCTCGTCGGCATTGCCGGCAATAAGGATCGCATTCTGGCTGTTATCTTCAATTAATTCATCTGTCAGTACTTCATTGATATTTGCAGTAGCAAGTTCCTGCGAAACATAACTCACCCGCATCGCGAGCCGAAGTCTTAACGAGTTTCCCAAGCGAATCCATTTGTCTACGTCACCACTGTAAATAAGGTCCTGGCTGCCCACATTCTCCCTTGATCCGTCGCTTTGCTTGAGAACGGCAACGGCCTCTTTCAATTCCCTGAAGAGGTCGGTATAAATGAATTCCTGCGTATCGTACGAAGGGGCCACATTTACATCCGACACGTTTTTGCCGGCGTCGGTATATGGCACATCGCCGTACAGGTCGGTAAGGCGGCTGAACAACCACGCGCGCCATATTCTTGCAAAGGCATTCAAATCGGCAAGAGCGGGGTCTTTGGCGGATATGCGGATGGCTTCATTAATAT
>CAMPGT010000074.1 GCA_946885665.1 uncultured Chitinophagaceae bacterium
TGCTGGTCCACCCCCGGCGCTTCGCGCCACCCCCGCCAGCGGGGGACACGTTTGCCGATTGCCTATTGCCTATTGCCTGTCCACCCCCGGCGCTTCGCGCCACCCCCGCCAGCGGGGGATACCTTTTGCCCATTGCCTATTGCCTATTGCCTATTGCCTATTGCTGGTCCACCCCCGGCGCTTCGCACCACCCCCGCCAGCGGGGGACACCTTTTGCCCATTGCCTATTGCTCATTGCTTGTCCACCCCCACTCCCCAATCCCTACTCCCTACTCCCTATGTTAACAGTTCGCCAATGTTCAGGATCGTTCTTGTCCATTCACCAAAGCCCCCGTATATTTGCTAACGGTGTTAGGAAAGATAGCATGCTAGGCGCTGAAGCATAGATGCAGTTCAAAATCTTTACACCACGTCACCAACAATGGGCATCGTCGAAAGGAAAATACGGCAAAAAGAAGAAGTCAGGACCGCTATACTCAACGCAGCATGGCAAACCGTGACCGAAGAAGGATGGCAGGCCCTGTCCATCCGCAAAATAGCCGAAGCCATTGAATACAGCGTGCCCGTGATCTACGACCACTTCGCCAATAAAGAAGCCATCCTCTATGAACTGACGAAACAAGGCTTTCAACTGCTCAACCAGCAACTCATAAAAGCCCGGAAAAGATCCACTATCCCCGAAAAACAACTCGAAGACATGGCACACGCCTACTGGGAATTCGCCTTCGAAAATAAAGCGCAATACCAGGTGATGTACGGACTCGGCATCCCCTCCTGCGAAACCGTGCTCCAGTCACCCGAAATTGCGTCGTTCACCGGCCTTGTAACCGAACCGATCAAAGAATTGATAACAAAAAATAAGAAAACCAATGCAGACCCGCTGCTTAAACTGCAAACCTTCTGGTCAATGCTTCACGGCCTCGTCAGCATCAATATGATGAACCACAACGAACACAAAGAAGAACTCAACCAGCGCGTAATACAAGACTTTATCGCCGCCTTCATATCCGGTATCAAAACCTAATTTTTTTTGCTGATTAGTTAACGATGTTAGGTTAAATAATCATCATAGGACGATGTATAAACATTAATCAACTAATATCTACCTAAAATTTACAGACATGACAACGACAAAATGGACACTCGATCCCACACACAGCGAACTCGGCTTCAAGATCAAACACCTCATGATCACCAACGTATCCGGGAACTTCACGCAATTCGACGTAACCGCCGAAACACCCACCGGTGAATTTGCCGATGCTGCCATCACCGCCACGATCGACGTGAAATCGATCAACACCAACAACCCGCAGCGCGATGAACACCTGCGCACCGCAGATTTCTTCCTGGCAGAAGAATACCCGAACATCACCTTCAAATCGACAAAAATCGAGAAGACGGATGATGAAACCTTTCAGGTCACCGGCGACCTCACCATCAAGAATACCACCAAACCCGTAAAAGTGATCGCCGAATACAGCGGCATTACCACCGACCCATGGGGAAATACAAAAGCAGGATTTTCGCTTAGCGGAAAATTGAACCGTAAGGATTTTGGCATCAACTACAACGCCACACTCGAATCGGGCGGCGTCCTGCTCGGCGAAGAACTTAAACTGACAGGAGAAATTCAACTGGTGAAACAACTCGAGCTGCAACCCGCGTAATTACACAGACCTCCGGGGACTTTCTTCGGAGGTCTATTTTTTCCAGTTGAAAATTTCTTTCATCCGTACCCACTTTTCGCCAGGCTTCGCCCAGGGCACCGTTTGATGATACGTCCCCATCAGCGCCTCCCATTTCTGCACAACAGCATCCTCGCTGTCTATCTTTTCCTTCTTTTCAAAAGTAAAATCTTCGTTTACTTCCAGTATCATGCAGAGACGGTTGCCCGAGCGATACAACTCAACTGCTTCGATTCCCGCGCGCTTAAAACTGTCCCGCACTTCAGGCCACACCGCGCGATGGTGTTCCTCGTATTCGGCAATCCTCTTTTCATCGTTCTTTAAATCCAGGGCGAAACAATAACGTGTGTTCATGTGCAAGTTTGAAAGCTGAAATTGTTCCGCTAAAGTCGGAAAATTCCGTATGACCTGCTCCATGCCCTTATCCATGCTTGCCAAAAATATAACCATCGGCGCTCGTTGCATCCAGCATGGCTTTCACTTCGTTAATCTGGTTCACGGGAAAATTACCGCAGCGCGCGTGCTCCCTGATCAACTCGTGATTCGGCGCCACATACACGCAAAACAGCTTGTTGTCCATAACATAGCTTTGCAGCCACTGTATTTTCGGACCTAATTGTTCCAATACGTTTCGTGATTTTAGCGAAATGGCCTGCAGCTCGCGCGCAGTCATATTTTGTATTCCCGGAATGTCGCGTTCAATGAGAAATTTAGGCATAACGATCTTGTTTTTTGATGAGAAAATAAACCTGTCCATACAAAGGTCGTTATGCAGCGCTCCCCTTCCGGGTGAAACCGGTTCAAAGATTTGTCAATTCAGGTCAATTGCCAACGAAGAAAACGTTTTCTTCAACATCACTTATTTCGAATACTCCGTAGGACTGACACCTGTTTCCGACTTAAACGATTTCGAAAAGGCGGCCGCATCACTATAACCGAGTTCAAAAGCTATGTCGGAGATATTTTTATTGAGATTTTTAAGCATGCCCTCCGCGCGGGCAATACGTTGTTCGCGCAGCCATTTTCCAGGCGACATGCCAAATTGCTTCTTGAACTTTCTTTTAAAAGAGGATAAGCTCATACCGGCTGTACGCGCCAATTCCTCAGCCGTGAAATTCAAATGGCTGTTCTCCATCATCAGCTTGATAAAAGGAGCATCGTTATCCAGGCTGAACCAGGATAAGTATAAATAAAATGCATTCGATTCCTTTTTTCTGAGGAGGTTGACGAGCAGTTCCTTAAATTTTAATTGCAGGGAAATATGACGCTGCGCATCGGGTTGCTTTAAATATTCGTGAGCGCCAACAAAGATGGATGCTACATAAGGTGAAGATTCCAGCAACAACACTTCCGGCTGGTTCATAAATCCTGACTTCGTGTTATGATCCAGTGATAACAGATCGGGATATTCCGCCAACAGGGATTTTACGGCATTGTCGCCGAACATGAAAATAAGCGCCCGGTAAGGCTCCTTAAACCGCTGAAACAGGATATAGCCGCCCTTTCGAATGAACAGCACCTCCCCTTTTTGCGATTCATGATGCTGATGAAGCGAAGCATATCCTTTAGCGCCCTGCATCACGTACATCAAACAATTTTTATGCGACCATACCCGCGCCTTCATTTCTTTAATAGGACAGAGATAATCGATAAACAGATCATCTTCATTCCCGAATTTCAGTTGGTCGAAATAGCTTGCATTGGCGGATATGAAATCATAAATGTTGGTCATAAAGAAATTGGTCTTAATCGCTCTCACATCCACTCTCCCAACAACTTCCTCGGCTTTATCTGCTTGCGCTTCTTCAAGCCAAACCCCTCGATCGCATACGTAATAATATGTCTTATTGCCTCGTCTACCGAATCGGTAAATAAAAACAAATTTATATCCTCTTCATCAATCGTTTTCTCCTCAACCATCCGCTGAAAATGCCGGTACAAATCCTCGTGGTACTCCCTGCCCATCAACACAATCGGAAACTTTTTAAACTTGCCCGTCTGTATCAGCGTTATCGCTTCGAAAAATTCATCAAGCGTTCCATAACCGCCGGGCATCACCACAAACGCATACGAATATTTGCTCAGCAAAGTCTTCCTCACAAAAAACAAATCAAAATCCACCCACTTGTCCAAATACTTATTCGGATGCTGCTCCCGCGGCAAAATAATATTACAACCAATCGACCTTCCTCCCACATCCTTCGCACCCCTGTTGGCGGCTTCCATAATCCCGGGTCCGCCACCGGTGATCACTGTAAAGCCCAGCTTCGCAATCTCCTGCCCCATCTGGCGCGACAGCACATAATATTGATGATCCTCCCCGAACCGCGCCGAGCCAAACACGGTAACACACGGCCCGGTGAAATGCAGCTTCCTGAAGCCATAAAAAAATTCCCGGAAAACTTTTATCAGGAACAAAAATTCTTTACCTCTCGATCGCGGACCTTCTAAAAACTCCGCTTCTTTTTTACTGCCGACCGGTGTAAAATCCTTCGTATTCGTCATAGCCTTCTCCCCATTTTGTTATCCGAGGCCCACCTCCTCATGTTGCGCAGGCACCACAACATCTGCAAAGCCTTTCTTAATGAGCCTGTCCCTGAAATTTGTCTGAACGTCATATTCTCCATGTACCAAAAATAATTTTTTCACCAATGACGGGTCCTGGCAGCCCAGCCACTGGCTAAGATCTTCATAATCGCCGTGCGCGCTCAGGCTTGAGATTTCCTCGATCTTCGCCCGCACCTGGTATTTTTTGCCAAAGATGCCCACTTCTTCCGGCCGCTGTTTTAATCTGCCGCCGAGCGATTGCGGCTCACAGTAGCCCGTCATCATAATCGTGCAGTTCGGATCCTCAACATGATGGGCAATGTGATGCTTCACCCTTCCCGCCTCGGCCATGCCCGACGATGCAATGATCACACACGGCTCGCTGATATCGTTCAGCGCCATTGATTCCTGAACGGTCTCCACAAAAGTGAGTCCTTTGAAGGCAAAAATATCCGTATCATTTTTCAGCAGCTCTCGCGATGCTTCATTGTAATAATCAGGGTATTTCTTGAGCGTTTCGGTGATCTTTATCGACAGCGGGCTGTCCACGAAATACTTCACCGGCGGCAACACCTTTTCAAGCTCCATCCTGTTGAGCATGTATAAAATTTCCTGTGTCCTTCCTAAACTGAAAGCGGGAACGATCAGTATCCCCTTTCGTTTCAAACAGGTGTCCACGATGATGTTCAGCATTTTATCATTCGCCGCCGTCGCGCGCTCATGCAGCCTGTCGCCATACGTTGATTCCATGATGACATAGTCGGCCTGCGGAAACGGCTGTGGCGAACGGAGAATCATATCCTGATACCTGCCCACATCGCCGCTGAACGTGATCCTGGTGGTCTTCCCGTTTTCTTTGACCGCGAGATTTACAGCGGAACTACCGATAATGTGACCGCAATCGGTGAACATTACCTCCACCTGCCTGTCTATTTTGTAATGCTCGTTATAAGGTACCGTTTCAAAATGAGGGAACACCTTCATCGCGTCTTCCTCCGTGTACAGCGGCGCAATGAGCGGCTTGCCCTGCTTCCTGCGCTGCTTGTTCACATATTTCACGTCGTCTTCCTGGATGCCGGCCGAATCGATCAGCAGTATCCTGGCCAGGCTCGCAGTGGCCGGGGTGCAATATATCTTTCCCACAAAGCCGTCTTTGAATAATTTTGGAACCAGTCCGATGTGATCGATGTGTGCATGGGAGAGAATGAGATGGTCGACCAGCCTGGGTTCAAACCCCCATTCAGTATTCAATCTGTCGGTATCTTTGCCCATTCCCTGAAACATGCCGCAATCGAGAAGTACGTTCAGGTTGGGCTTGATATGCAAAAGATGTTTTGAGCCGGTCACCGTGCGTGCCGCTCCGTGGAAAGAGATCTTCATGAGAGCTATTTAATCTGTTCAATGACCTGGGCAGGCGAACAAAATATATAAAACATACAAATTATACCAATGTATTAAAACTTTGTTGCATTATCTTAAATAAGAGCGTTCAAATTTTCACTAATTTGAACCGTCTTTCTTCATGTATTCAATTTAATTCAATAGCAGAAGGCGTTTTTACCCTTCACAAAAAATGTCTAAATGGGAGATCTCCAGATCAAAAAGCAATCGAAAAAGTATGATGCCGTCATCGTAGGATCCGGCGCGGGAGGTGGAATGGCGGCGTATGTGCTCGCCAAAGCAGGGTTGAAGGTATGCCTGCTGGAAGCGGGTCCGGACTTTGATCCTGCCATCAATTCGTCGCAGCTCAAAAATCCGTGGGAATCGCCACGACGCGGGGCAAGCACCAAGTTTCGTCCTTTCGGCGACTTTGACGGCTCCTGGTGGGGTTGGGAAATTGACGGCGAACCCTTTACCACTAAAGATAATACCAAATGGGACTGGTGGCGCGCGCGTATGGTTGGCGGCCGCACCAATCACTGGGGAAGAATTTCGTTGCGGTTCGGTCCCGACGATTTCAGGAGAAGAAGTATCGACGGACTCGGCGAAGACTGGCCGATCTCCTACAACGACATCAAGCCTTACTACGATAAGGTGGATCAGCTTATAGGCGTTTTCGGAACAAACGAAGGTTTGCCCAACGACCCCGATGGCTATTTCCTGCCGCCGCCAAAACCAAGACTGCACGAAATGTTCATTAAGAAAGCCGCCACGCAATCGGGAATTCCCGTGATCCCTTCCCGTCTTTCAATTCTCACAAAAGCCATTAATGATGAACGCGGAGCGTGTTTTTACTGCAACCAATGCGGCAGAAGCTGTAAAGTATATGCCGACTTCTCCTCCTCATCTGTATTGGTAAAACCGGCGCTGAAAACCGGTAACGTGGACCTTGTGGTGAATGCGATGGCGCGCGAGGTGCTCACCAACAACGAGGGCCTCGCCACCGGCGTTTCGTACGTAGATAAAACGAATTTGCAGGAGTACCAGGTGTTCGGAAAAACAGTTATCCTCGGCGCCAGCACCTGCGAAACAGCCAGGCTGCTATTGAATTCCAAATCGCCCAGGCATCCCAACGGACTCGCCAACTCCAGCAACGTGGTGGGTAAATATCTGCACGATTCTACCGGCGCAGGCATGGGAGGCTTTGTTCCAACACTCTTCAACCGCAAAAGATATAACGAAGATGGCGTTGGAGGCATGCACGTGTACACCCCGTGGTGGCTCGATAATAAGAAACTTGATTTTCCCCGCGGCTATCACATTGAATACGGCGGCGGCATGACCATGCCGATGTACGGATTCAGTTGGGGCATCGATTCGATGAACGGTAAGTTCCCCATCAACGGCAAACAAAAGGAAGCCGGCGGCTATGGCGCTTCTTTAAAAGAAGACGTAAGGTTTTTCTACGGCGCACAAATACACATGGCGGGCCGTGGCGAAGCCGTGGCGCGCGAAGACAATTACTGCGAAATTGATCCCCACGTAATCGATAAGTACGGCATTCCCGTATTGCGTTTCCACGTGAAGCATTCAGACTACGAGATCAAGCAGGCAAAGCACATGAAAGAAACTTTCAGGGAAATATTGCACAACATGGGCGCCACCATCACCCACGGGGATGATGACACCGAGAGCACACAGTGGGGTATACACGCTCCCGGAAATATTATCCACGAAGCCGGCACAGTGAGGATGGGAAGCAATGCCAAAACATCGCCGCTTAACAAATGGGGACAGGCCTACGACTGCAATAATCTTTTTTGTGTGGACGGAAGCGTTTTCACTTCGCAGGCCGATAAAAATATCACCTGGACCATCCTTGCATTGTCGATGAGGACCAGCGAACACATCGTTGACGAAATGAAAAAACAAAACATCTAAAATTCTGAAAACACCAATATATGGACAGAAGAGATTCCATCAAGGCCCTGGTTATGGGAAGCGTTTCGGCAGGCGTAATACTTGAAGCCTGTGAAACGGCCGATAAAAAAGTAACCCCCGAAGCAGCAGCGGCAAATTCAGGCGCGAATGCCGACCGCATGAAGGAGGAGATCGCCTACAATAAATCTTTGCAGGAGGAGCAGTTCTTTACAGAAAATGAACTGGCAACTGTTGCCATCCTCGCAGAGATCATCATCCCCAAAGATGATGTGAGCGGAAGCGCCACCGACGCCAAAGTGGCTGACTTCATCGGATTCATCGTAAAAGACAAACCCGAATTTCAAACACCGATGCGTGGTGGGTTAAGGTGGCTCGACATGCAGTGCCTTACCCGGTACGAAAAGCCGTTTCGCGAATGTTCGGAACAGCAACGCATAGAATTGGTGGATAAGATTGCCTTCCCCAACAAGGCCGCGGCGGACATGTCGCAGGGGGTAACGTTTTTTTCGCTGATGAGAAATCTTACCATTACAGGTTTCTACACTACAGCCATCGGTTTTAAGGATGTAGGATTTGTAGGTAACCGCCCTAACCAATGGAACGGTGTTCCCGACGATGTGCTGAAGCAATACAATATGGCGTACACGGAGAAGGAGTTGAAGGAATGTATTAGTTACGATAAGGCGTGAGACGGGAGATGGTTTTCAGTTTTAACTTTTAACTTTTAAGTTTTACCCGAAGGGCAAGTAATTCTTTCATCTCAACATGAAACCAATCGTCCAGATTTCCCTTGACCTCACCAACATCGACGAAGCTTTGGAAACTGCTGCAATGGCCATGCGTGCAGGCGTCGATTGGCTGGAGGCCGGCACACCGCTGATCCTCGCCGAGGGGCTGCATGGCGTAAAAAAGTTGCGCGAAGCTTTTCCCGGCGTGCCGATCGTGGCCGACCTGAAAACAATGGACGGTGGTTACCTGGAGGCGGAGATGATGGCAAAGGCCGGCGCCACCCACGTAGTGGTAATGGCGCGTGCACACGAAGAAACCATTAAATGTGTGGTAAAGGCCGGTAAAGATTATGACGTAAAAGTAATGGGAGATAACCTGGGTTGCGAAGACATGGTTGCCGCGGCAAAATGGCTGGAAGATTTAGGATGTGATTATGTAATACACCACATAGGTTACGACGAAAGAAGAGGCATTGCGGCACGCGGGTTGCGAATGCCGAGCCCGCTGGATAAATTGAAAGAAGTGGTAAAGGCGGTGAAGGTACCCGTGCAGGCGGTTGGCGGATTAAGCATCGAGCAGGCCATACAATGCCCGGCGTACGGCGCACCACTTGTTGTGCTTGGCGCCCCGCTAACGATAGATGCGGACAGTTTTAAAACAGCAACCGGCAATCTTGAAGAATCGCTAAGAATGATTTGTAAGAAGATTCATGAGGGGAGTGTAAAAGTTGAGGGTTAAGGGTTGAGAGTTAAAAATTGAGGATAAGGCTAAGGTTAAGCGTTGCGTCTTAGTGGTCCACCCCCGGCGCTTCGCGCCACCCGCCAGCGGGGGATACTGTTTCACGTCTTCCGTCTCACGTTTCACCTTTGCCCATTGCCGATTGCCCATTGCCGAAAATCAAATTCCAAACTAAAACACACACGCCTTGTCTTCACCCGCAGTCGTAAATTATTCGCCCGAGAAATGGTCGGTAGAGATCAGGGAAATCGAAACACCGTCGATCGGTGAAGAAGATGTGCTGCTCGAAGTGGCCAACGTTGGCGTTTGCGGCAGCGACCTCCACCAATGGACGTCCGACCACAGTTGGCCCGTCAACTACCCCGTAGTACTCGGACATGAGTTCGGCGGCACCATCGTCGAAACAGGCGACAGGGTAACGCACTTCAAAGAAGGGGACCGCGTAGTAAGCGAAACCGCCGCCATCATCGACCTGAACAACCCGATGACGAGAACCGGCATGTACAACCTCGATCCTACGAGAAAAGGCTTTGGATACGGCGTTAACGGCGCCATGACGAAATATGTACGCGTTCCCGCACGCTGCCTCCATAAAGTACCCGCACAGCTCCCCTTCGAACAGGCCTGCCTTACCGAACCCTGCTGCGTTGCTTATAGCGCAGTAGTCGAGAACACGCGATTAAAACCCGGCGACCGCGTAGTGGTCATTGGACCGGGCACCATCGGTATCCTCTGCGCCGCCATGGCGAAATTATGCGGGGCTGAAGTGGCCGTGCTGGGACTGGAATCCGACAAATACCGTTTGAGCATTGCGCGAAAATATGGTTGCGAAACCATTACCGGCGATGCCACCGGCTGGGCGAAAGAACGCGACGGCCTCGGCGCCGACTGCATCATCGACGCAGCCGGGCACAGCTCAACGCTTAACATCGCGATGCAATTGGTACGTCCGAATGGAAAAATCACAAAGGTGGGTTGGGGTCCACAGCCATTGGGTTATTGCCTCGATCCTATCGTACAAAAAAATGTAACGCTGCAGGGCAGCTTCAGTCATAACTGGCCGATGTGGGAACGTGTTCTCATTTTATTAAGCAATGGGCAGCTCGACGTAAAACCCATCATCGGCGGCGTGTGGCCTGTCACAGAATGGAAGGAAGCATTCGAAAAAATGCACAAAGGCGAAGTGGTGAAAAGCGTATTAAAACCAGTTTAAGCATGCGGCTCAACAATAAAGTGATCGTTATTACGGGTAGCACAACAGGTATAGGAAAAGCAATTGCACTTAAATGCATCGAAGAGGGAGCAAAGGTGGTACTCAACGGGTTGGAAAAAGATCTTGGCGATGAAGTACTGAAGGCCATTGGCGACAACGCAGTGTTGCACATTGAAGATATTACACAGGAAGGCGCGGCCGAAAGGCTGACCGGCCTTGCACTCGCAAGTTTTGGAAAGTTAGATGCCGTCGTGAATAACGCGGCATGGGTAACCTCCTCGAATATCGACACCACCGATGTAAACTTCCTGCGAAAAGTGTTTGAAATAAATACCGTTGCGCCATTCAATCTCATCAAAACGGCTCTGCCCCATTTGGCAAAGAATAAAGGCGCGGTGCTGAACATCGGTTCGGTGAATGCTTATTGCGGCGAACCAAACCTGCTCGCCTATAGCATGTCGAAAGGAGCGCTGATGACCATGACGAGGAATTTGGGAGATGTGTTATTTCGAGAACATGGCGTTCGCGTGAACCAGCTCAATCCCGGATGGGTACTCACGGAAACAGAAACGATCCGCAAGAAAGAACATGGTCTTGCAGAAGACTGGTATGCCGCTCTGCCGAAGGTTTATGCTCCGTCGGGAAGGATATTATGGCCGAAGGAAATTGCTGCTGCCGCGATGTATTTCCTGGACGATGAAAGCGGCCCCATCAGCGGACAGATACTGGATGTTGAACAGCATCCGTTCATCGGCCGCAATCCACCGAAAGACAGTTCAACCATTCAATAATTAACGATGCCGAAACTTGCCGTATTTCCAAAAGCATTTATGCAGGCGCTTTGCAAAGACGGTTCGATGAAATTGTCTGAATGGATATCGCTTGCAACAAACCTGAACATTGACGGCCTGGAATGGTATGCCGGTTTTCTCGAAATGCAGGATGAAAAAAAATGGCCCGGTTTCAGAAAACAAGTGGAAGATGCGGGCAAATCCATTCCGATGATGTGTTGCTCGCCCGACTTCACCCATCCCGACGAATCATTCAGAAAAAAAGAAGTTGATAAACAACGATACTGGATACGCATGACGCATGTGCTTGGCGGATCGTATTGCAGGGTGCTTTCGGGCCAGCGGCGGCCGGAGCTCTCTACCGGCGAGGGAGTGAAACTGGCGGCTGATTGCATTCAGGATTGCTTGCCCTACGCGCGGGATCTGGGTATTACCCTGATCCTCGAAAATCATTATAAAGATGATTTTTGGGAGTACCCTGAATTTGCGCAAAAGATGGATGTGTTTGGCAAGCTGGTTGACAGCATTCACGACCCGAACTTCGGCGTGAACTATGATCCCAGCAATACATTTTTAGCAGGCGAGGACCCGCTTGAATTGCTGCGCAAAATTTCTCACCGCGTGGTTACCATGCACGCGAGCGACAGGTATTTGAAAGAAGGGACCATTGAAGACCTGCGCAGGGAAGAGGGCGGCGCAACGGGTTACGCCAAACGTTTGAGCCATGGAGAAATCGGTAAGGGATTGAATGATTACGACGCGATATTTACCGAGTTGAAACGAGTTGGGTTTGATGCGTGTATAAGTATTGAAGATGGAATCGAAGGCATGGATCAGTTGGAAAGAAGTGTAGCGTTTGTGAGGAGGAAAATGGAAGAGTATTGGAGCAATGCGCAAAGGTGAAAGGGGAAAGGACAAGGAAAAGGGGAAAGATGAAAGGGGAAAGGTGAGGCGTCAGAGGTTTAGCGCAAAGCCGCGAAGAGGTCGCAACATGGTTTCCCCCGCTGGCGGGGGTGGCGCGAAGCGCCGGGGGTGGACTCCCGGCAAACGGCAATAAATAACTTTAACTCTTCTTCCGCAACGCATCCAATTCACTTTCCGACGGCGTCGCAGATGCCACCCCACTCTCAGGCACATCAATTTTGGCACACCACACAATTGCATTCAGCACCAGCTTCCGAAAATTATCATTCATCCAGTTATTATGGACATGCGCGCCGGTGAACCCAAATCCCCTACCCCCATTTGACCTGGCAAACGCCCATGCCATCGTCTGCGGAATCTTTTTCACCAGCACATCTTCGCGAACAGACGGATTATTTTCATGCGGCCCGTCTTCCCTTTCCAACGAAGAAGGCGGCGGAAGCGCAACAAGTATAGGCGTAAGATTTTTGTCGTTCTCCACGAACCGCATGTGATAATACCATTCATCTCTTATTTCAAACGGCTGCACCCCTCTCGTAATGGGATGATCGGGGAACTTATCGAATTTCGCCACCCAAAAAGGGTTTACAGAATAATCCGTTTCAAAATATCCACCGGTCCATTTTAAAAACTTCTCTCCGCCTTCTCCCTTTGGAATTTCGACGGCATAATGCAGGTTCACCAATCCAACGCCCTTATCCATCAACCTGTCGATATGCGCCATGTGCGGAATCACCATGTGGCCCTCGCCACCATCGCTGTACATGACGATCGCATCGGCATCATCTAAAATTGTCGTATCCTTAGGCCATCCCTGCTCGGTTACTACCGCCTCAACGCCCGGAACATTTTCATTCAGCAGCTTTGCGAGGAGCCGGCAACCGCCGAGGTGTTCGTGTTCACCAACGCCGTGGCTGTCATTACCCGGTATCAACACAATTTTTTTCTTCGGTTTTTCGGAAGGATTTTTTTGTGCGCCGCACGAAGCAAGAATAAAAAGAGCAAACAATACGAACAGGTATCTCATCTTCTAAAATATCATTTGAATTGTGAACGAAGAAACTGCAATCCTTTCACGGCGATGTCTTCCTGTGATGGTTCAAATTTTCTCCAGATCGATGCCGCCTTCGCAATCACTTTTACTTCCGTTGAAAAAGATTCTATCACAATGCTTTTATTATAGCCTATGTTCTTTAATGCCGCCACGATCGGATCCCAGTTGATGTGATCGTTGCCCGGGGTGCCGCGGTCGCAGCCACAGGCATGGAAATGAAAAAGCCTCTCGCCAGCCGTTTGGATGGCTTTTGCAGGATCTTTTTCTTCGATATTCATGTGATAGGTGTCGAGCAGCACGCCAATATTCTCACGACCCACATCGCGCACCAGGTTCATCACCTGTTCAGCGGTATTCACGAAGTCGGTTTCATACCTGTTCAGCGGCTCCAGGGCAAGCTTTATGTTTCGTTGGGCCGCATAATCAGACAACGTGGAAAGATGACCGACAACAAGCGCCCATTGCCTGTTATACTCATTTTTCCCGACCATTTCCGCGCGGCCAACTGCTGAATACAATGGGCCCATGCACACCGGGCAGTCAATTTCCGCCATCAGGTCGAGAAGGCCCTTGATGTAATCGAGGGAGCGCTCCTGGTCCTCGCGGCTGCCACGAAGGTCGCGACCGGGGCCGGTGACACTGCAGGCAGAGCCGCAGACGAGTCCGTTATCCGCTAACGCCTTGCTAAGTTTTTTGCCGTCAATGTGCGCAACGTCTTCGACAGCTATCTCAACAGAGTCGAATCCCCACTCCCTGCATTTTTCTAATACATGAAAATCGGAGGTGGTAAATGGTGATGTGAACAGGAATGTGTTGATGCCATAAATCATGAGGGACTAAATATATAGAAAATCCCCGGAGACGTGAAAAGTCTCACGCCTGTTTGATCAACTGGACATCGGCATTGATCCTCACTTCATCGCTCACCACAACGCTTCCCGCTTCGGTTACGGCGTTCCACATCAGTGCGAATTCCTTCCTGCTGATTTTCCCCGTAATCGTAAAGCCGGCCTTTTTTTGTCCGGCAGGATCAACAACGGTTCCGCCAAAATCAACATTCAGGAAAATGGGCTTCGTGATGCCACGGATGGTAAGGTTGCCCTGCAGCGTGGCTTCGCTGCCCAGCGTTTCGTAACGTGTTCCGGTGAAGATGACCTGTTGATTGTTGGCGGCATCAAAAAAGTCCGCCGATTTGAGGTGCGTGTCGCGCTGTTCGTTGTTGGTATCAATCGAATTGATGTCAGCAGTAAACCGAACGTCCCTCGTCGAATTGAAATCGTCCGTTTCGGTGGTCACCTCGCAGTCGAATTTGCGAAAATAGCCGGTAACGGTCGTAATCATCAGGTGCTTCACCTTAAATTGAATTTCCGAATGTGCCGGGTCGATTTTCCATGTGATTGCCATAGTCCAATTTTTATAGTAAATTAATGTTTATACATCAAATTACCTACCCTCACTTTGTGGTTACCAGCAATTCGCGAACGTTCACATCAAGCACAGCCGCAATGCGAAAAAGGGTTTCGACCGTTGGCTGCATACTGTTGGTGCACCATTTCGACACGGTATTAGGGCTCATGTCGAGCCTGTTAGCCAACCACAGGTTAGTCTTTTGCTGCTCCGCAAGCACCGCTTTTATCCGGTTGAAAACTTTTTCGGCCATTAGGTATTTTATATAAAGATAAGTGGCACCTATATATGTGTTGGGACAAGGGGTTTAAATAAAAACCCCAAGTAGAAACTTGGGGATTGCGAGTATTGCACTCGCTAAACCTTATCCTATGAAGTGGCAATATGCCACTATTTTTTCTTTTTCACAACCTTCTCGTTGGGCTTATCAGGATTGGAGACGGCTACCTTTATCACGTCACCGAACCCGCCCTGTATTTTGAGGGGCTTCTCGTAGGTCTTGGCCCGTTGTTTCTTT
>CAMPGT010000075.1 GCA_946885665.1 uncultured Chitinophagaceae bacterium
TTTATAAGAACGATAAACGGCCAACTTTCTATGATCAACACTATCTTCATGATTTACCCTATTCTTCAGTCCTGTTTGCAATCATGCTAAGGAGCACCCGCATCCTGGCGGCCACTTCTTCCTGCCCTGCAATTTCCTTTCCAGTGTAAATAAAGAACATAACAAGCTGCCGGTTATTCACCACGAGCTGGTTTTCCAGATCATGCCGCTGCAGGCGATAAGCCTCGCGCATTAACCTTTTTATTCGATTTCTTTTTACTGCCTTTTTGTAGGTTTTGCTGCTTACGGTAAATCCGGCCTGGAGCGGCTGCGACGATTCAACCGGCAAAAAAACCGCGCGAAGGGGATAGGAGGAGACTGATTTTCCCCTTTCAAACAACTGACCGATTAGTTTATGGCTTTTGAGCCGGTGGTCCTTTCCGAGTTTGAATGTCTTGCCGATGTGCTTTTCGTATCAATTTACATAAACTAAATTAGCCTCGGTGGAGAGGCTAACTTAATCGTTGGAATATTTTGAAACTAAGCGGTTATTTTAATTTGCTCTCGTCGGAAACGGATAGTTTCTTACGTCCCTTTCTGCGGCGTGCTGCTAAAACTGCGCGGCCATTGGCAGTTTCCATACGCTTGCGGAAACCGTGAACGGTTTTGCGGCGGCGCCTGTGAGGTTGGAATGGGCGTTTCATCTGTTATCTGTTTATTTAATTGAAAGGTCGGCAAAGGTAGGGCAATCCAGCGCTTTTTCCAATACATTTTCACTTTTTGGCGGTTTTATAGCGCCAGGTGCCGCGACTTCACCGCCTCCCCGAAAAAGATGCCGGCATGGATGTCAAAATCTTCCTCAGAATCGGTGGTATAGAACGACCGGGTGCCCGACTTCGTGCACCTCTCCCCGAGCTCGGGATGCCGTTGAAGATAACCGGCCAGGCTCTCAGCAACAATTTCGCCCTGCGAAACGATTCGAATACCCTCGGGCACGTGTTTCCTGATCTTATCCATAAGCAGGGGATAGTGGGTACAGGCCAGCAGGATCGTATCTATTTCAGCGTTTTTTGAAAGTAGGTTGTTCAGGTTTTTTTGAACGAAGTAGTCTGCTCCTTCGCCCTGGTATTCGTTGTTTTCTACCAATGGCACCCACATGGGGCACGCCTCCTGCGTGACGGTTACATCCGGGTCAAATTTGTTGATTTCCAGTTTATAAGATTCCGATTGAACAGTTCCGTTGGTGGCAAGGATACCTATCGACCTGCTTTTGCTGAAGCTGCCCATAATTTCGCTGGTGGGCCGTATAACTCCCAGCACCCGGTTGTTTGGCGCCAATTTTTGAAGGTCATTTTGCTGAATGGTGCGCAGCGCCTTTGCGGAGGCTGTGTTGCAGGCCAGGATAACGAGCGGGCACCCCTGCGAAAAAAACCATTGTACACATTCGAGGGTGTACCGGTAAACGGTATCGAACGACCGGTTGCCGTAAGGTGCACGGGCATTGTCGCCGAGGTAAACATAGTCGTACGAGGGAAGCCTTCTTACAATTTCTTTCATTACCGTCAGGCCGCCATAGCCTGAATCGAATATTCCGATGGGTCCTTTTCCGGGCATGCGCGAAGGTAAAAAAAAACCGTTCCCCTATCCGGGAAACGGTCCTTCACCTAAAATTGAACAGTATTATTTATTTCGCAGCGGGCTTGTTCGCCGGCGCGGCGGGTTTTTGTCCGGCCTGGTTCGGCAACTTGACATTCAATTTCTTTGCAACCAAAGGAATAATATCATCGCCGGGAGGCGCCACAAGAAGTGCACCTTTTTCGAAGATATAGGTATATCCGCTTTCTTTCGCAACGGCCTGGATGGCATCATAAGCCTTCCTGTTTATAGGAGCGATCAGCTCCTGTTGCCTTTGCTGCAACTGCTGCTGTATTCTTTGATCCTCCGCCTGCAGGTCGGTGAGCATCTTCTGCAGTTCACCTCTCTTTACGTCTTTCACCGACGAACTCATCGTTGCGGAGTCCTTATTGAACTTTTCGATTGCGCTTTCGAGGGCAGTTTGTTTGTCCTGTGCATTCTGGATGAGCGCACCGCGGTATTGCTGAAGGTTGGAATCAGCCTTTGCCGTTTCGGGCATGATGCTGACCAGCTCTTCAGTACTGATATAGCCGATCTTACTCTGTGCATTAACCTGGCTGGTCGTCGCCAGGGCAGTTACGGTGATGAAAGCAGCAGTTAAGAATTTTTTCATTTGTTTCATTTTTGGTTTAGGCGCGGCTTGCTATTTTATGTGCCCGCCTCAGTTTTTATAAGTTGAAAATTGATGCTTATAGGTTGTGCAAGCGGGGCGTCTTTTAGAATTATTTAACACCCAATTCTTTAAGCACATCTTCGCTACGGTCCAATTTTGGGTCGGCAAAGATAACTGTAATTCCTTCACTTTTATCTAAAATAAAATCGTATTGACGGTTCACGGCGATTTTCTGTATGGCTGTGTACACCCTGTCCTGTATGGGCTTTACGAGCTCCTCCCTCTTCTTAAACAGATCTCCTTCAAACCCAAACCTTTTGCGCTGAAGGTCCCGCACTTCTTTCTCGCGCATAAACAGCTCATCTTCACGCTTTTTTTTCAGCTCATCGCTCAGCATTACCTGTTCCGCCTCATAGTTTCGGTACATCCTGTCCAATTCCGCCTGTTTCTGATCGATTTCCTTTTGCCATTGGGCGCTTATCTGGTCCAGTTGCTGCTGTGCATCCTTATACTGGGGTATTTTGTCGAGGATGTACTTGGAGTCAACGATCGCATAGCGCTGGGCCTCTGCGGTAAAAGCCAGGGTGATGAGCAGGCAAACTGCCAATATGATCTTTTTCATCTGGAATTTTTTATTTTGATTTTATTGTCGCTCCCCATTATTCCGGTTCATAGCCGAGCATGAACGTGAACCTTGAGGCATCTTTCAAACCAGTTCCGGGTTTAAGCCTGTCAAAGCCGATACCATAATCAAATCCCAACAGACCGAACATCGGCAGGTAAAACCTCATACCCACGCCTGCGCTTCGGCGCAGCCTGAACGGGTTGTAGCTTTTATAGTCGTACCATCCGTTGGCCGCTTCAAACCAGAGCATACCAAATATAGTGCTGCTCGGGTTTGTAGTAAAGGGATATCTCAGCTCGAGCTGGTATTTGTTGAATATAGTGAAGAAATTGGTAGCATTTTGCTGATCCGGGTTAACCTTTGGATCCGAACTTTCATACACCGGGTACCCCCTGTGGGCAATGATGTCGTAGCCGAGAATGAAATTCCCATTGGCAAGGCCCGCATCCCCCACCTGGAACCGCTCGAATGGTGAAAAGTTCAACTTATTGTTGTACCTGCCCATAAAGCCGTATTTCGCCGCGGCCTTCAGCACAAACTGCCGGCTCTTATCCGCACCCATGGCCTTGCCGATCGGGATGTACCATTCCGCGTTGAAGCGCCACTTATGGAACTCGGGCAGCTTATAGCTGTCGAGGTTGCTGGTGTTCTTCTTAAAGAGGGAATACGGCGGTGTGAACTGCGCACTCAGCAGGAAGCTCGACCCGCCCGTGGGGAAGATGGGGTTCGGGCCGGCAGAATTCCGGCTCAGTGCAAACTTGACGTTCACGTTGTTCGATACGCCCGAATCGAATGACGAAACGAACAGCGGGTAATTGATGAGCTTATATTGCGTAAAGTTCAGCGAGTACACAAGCGTAAAGAAGTCGTCGGGCCATTTTAATTGTTTACCCAGAGAAATGGAGGCCCCAAAGTTTTTCAGCCTGTTGCTGTCGCTGAAAAAATATCTACCGTCTCTTCCTATGCCTCCGGTTCTGAACACGCTCTTATATAAGCTGACGGTTAACGAGTTTCTCTTTTTACCACCCAGCCACGGCTCGGTGAACGAAAAATTGTATGACTGGTATGCCTTACCGTTCGACTGTACACGCAGGCTCAACTTTTGACCGTCGCCGGTTGGCAGCGGATCCCACGCTTTCTTATTCCAGATGTTGTTAATGGAGAAGTTATTGAACGACACGCCGAGCGTTCCGGTTAGTCCAATGCCGCCTCCCCATCCGGCGGAAAGCTCGAGCTGGTCGGAAGATTTTTCTTCTACTGTGTATTGGATATCCACTGTTCCGTCTTCAGGATTCGGGACCGGGTTGATGCCGATCTTCTCCTGGTTGAAAAAGCCCAACTGTGCAATTTCGCGGTTCGAACGGATCAGGTCGGTTCTGCTGAATTTTTCTCCCGGCAGGGTCCTGATCTCTCTCCTGATCACGTGCTCCTTCGTCTTTTCGTTGCCCGATATGGTGATGTTCTTGATTGTCGCCTGCGGACCCTCCATCATGCGTATTTCGAAGTCGATCGTGTCGTTGTAAACAGCCGTTTCTACCGGGTCGATGTGGAAGAAAAGATAACCATCATCCTGGTAGAGCTGGCTGATGTCGCCACCCTCCTGTGTCAGTTCTTTACCGAGTTTGCGGTTAAGGGTTTGCACATTGTAGATGTCACCTTTTTGAATGCCAAGTATCATACTCAGTACCGAATCCGAATACTTGGTATTTCCTTTCCAACTGATGTTTCCAAAATAGTACCTGTGGCCCTCGCTTACCTGGAGGTCAACATTCAAACTTCCGCGATTATTGATGTATTGCGTATCCGCCACAATGGAAGCGTCCCTGTAGCCAAGTGAATTATAGTATTGAAGAACTTTTTGTTTGTCTTCCGTGTACTTCGTTTCGTTGAATTTTGCGGAGCTGAACAATTTGAACCTGAAATAGGGATCGAGGAACTCTTTGGTTTTCGTGATCGAAAGAAATCCCAGGTCGTTTACGTATTCTTTAAATGATGTTTCCTGGTCGGTGCCGTAAGTATGTTTCTTTTGCGAAGGGTGAACGGTAAACTTCGTCATCTCTTTCGTACCCTTCATTTGTTTCTTCAGCTTGATATCCGAGACGTTTTCGTTGCCGTAAAAGGTAACCTCATTGATCCTCACTTTTGGTCCCCTGTCAACGTTGAAGACGACTGTTACTGTATTCGTTTTCGTGGCATCCGGAATTTCTTCAACCTCCACTTCTGCGCTCTGAAATCCTTTTTCCGTGTAATATTTTTGAATGGCCTGCACCGCACTGATCTTAGTGTTTTCGGTGACTACGCGCCCTTTTACCAGCCCGGTTTTTTTACCAAGTTCTTCGTTGTCGGCCTTGCGGGTTCCTTTAAAAATAAATTTCGACAGCCTCGGCCTTTCGGACACATTGATCTCGATGCCGATATTCCCGTCCTGTATTTTGGTAAAGAATATCTGGACGTTCGCAAACAAATTTTGTTTCCAGAGATTTTTAATGGCCTTGCTGAAGTCGTCACCACCTGGGTACATCACTTTGTCGCCAACGCTCAATCCCGAAATGGAGACGAGCAATTGCTCATCGAGGTATTTGGTGCCGGTAATATTGATTTCTGATATGGTATATTCCCGTGGAACTTTTGAATTAGACAGTTCGATAAGCTCGGGATCTATTGAAGTGGGTACAGAATCGGTGGGTACCTGGGCGTGTGCAGGGGAAACTGAAACAAAAATAATAGCCAGTAATATGATACCGGGCGTAAACTTCCACTGCATTCCAGGCTTTTTTGTGTTGGGCAAATTAAACTGATTTATTAAAAACGATTTGTTAAACCATCACCTGCTCGCTTGTCTTGCCAAATCGGCGCTCGCGGGACTGAAAATCAAGAATGGCCTTGTAAAGGTTATCTTTTCTGAAATCCGGCCATAATACATCGGTAAAGTATAGTTCGGCATAAGCCAGTTGATACAATAAAAAATTACTGATCCGGTATTCACCGCTGGTGCGGATCATGAGTTCGGGATCTGGGAAATTGGCGGTGCAGAGGTATTTCCCGAACACGCCCTGGTCGATGGCCGCCGGATCGAGCGCGCCGTTGTTTACATCAAGTGCGATACGTTTAACCGCCGAGAGGATTTCCCACCGGCTGCTGTAACTGAGCGCCATCACGAGGTTGAGACCGCTGTTCTTTGCCGTGATCGCGATGGAGTCATTCAGCTCGCGCACCGCATTCCCGGGCATCATCGAAAGATCGCCGATCACATGGAGGCGGATATTGTTCTTGTTCAACGTATCCGTTTCTTTCCGGATGGTCTGCACGAGCAGTTCCATCAGGCCGGCCACTTCATTCTCCGGCCGGTCCCAGTTTTCAGTGGAAAACGCATAAAGTGTAAGATACCTCACGCCCAGCTCGGCACATCCTTCCACGATGTCCCGGACACTTTCCACGCCGTGAAAGTGACCGAACAGCCTGTCCTGGCCCTTATCTTTTGCCCAACGTCCATTCCCATCCATAATGATGGCAATGTGCGCCGGAAGGCGGCTAAGATCGATTTTCTCTTTCAGGCGCTGCATATCTTTTTTTGGCGCACAAAGGTAATAAAATTTGAGGCCACGTAAGGAAAATTAGCCATGTATTGAATGGCCTAGTCGGCGGTGGGACATTGATACGACGTGAGGTTAAAGGAGAAGGTAACCTCTGCAATGATGTACTGATCTTTTTGGTTCGGCAGGCCTCTTTGCCTACCCTCGATGCCGATGATCTCGCCAACTTCATACGAGCGGTCCTGCATCAGTTGGGCGATAGACGGATCGCCGTCGATATGCGGAAATTTATCAGCCCCAACGTATGTTTTGCTGACATCGTCAAGGTAATCGGTATTCGTAAAGCGGTGAGTGATTTCGACGCCTACATTCATCCGGTCGTTGATGGCGTATTTGGCGCCTACCCCAAACGGCAGGCATATACCCATGCTGCTGTAGGGCTTTCTGTCGGGATATGCCGGGTTGCCCTGCCCTTCGGTGCCCAGCTCGCGCAGCATGATCTTTCTGCCGCGGTAGTAGGCATACGGGTCGTAACTGAAAACGCCCACGCCCAGTGTTACATAAGGCGTGAACCTGTGGTAGGGATCGGCCGGGATGAACTTGAAGAAATTGAAGTCGCCGTGGAGGGCAATTTCAAAAACCCTGGAGTTGAAACTGAGGTTCCTTCTGTGCTGGAACTCGTTTTGCGTATTGTAAATGTCGGAATAGCCCAGCTGCGTATAATGACCGCTGATTCGCAGCGCCACGTAATTGTTGAATTGTTTGCGGAAGAAGATGCCGATCGCCGGTTTCAGGCGGTTTAAACGGGCCCTGGTGTTCAGGTCGCCGAAATAATGTGATACTCCGGCCGAAAAGCCGATCTCCCCTTCCATAACCACGCTTTCATACTGTGCCTTACCTGTCAGACCTGCAAGCAACGCTGTCAACAGCACAAAAACTAAAGCGGATCTCTTCATAAACGCAATATAATAATTAAGCACTAACGTCTGTGCCCTGTTTTTCTTGCACAACCTTTCGTTAATTCCTGGTATCCAACCCCCAGGACAGTTTTTCGCGAAGCGTTTGCAGGAAGTTGTTCTCATTGAGCCTGACGAGGTTAATGTTGAAAGACTCCCGTCTGACTGCCAGTAATGTTTTTTTATCCACTATCTGTTTCCGCGAATCCAGGGCACATATAAAATGGTCGGTTCTGCCTTCCACTTCAAAAGATATCACATTGGTATCAGAAACAACTATCGGCCGCACGTTCAGGTTGTGGGGTGCCACGGGTGTTATGACAAAGCTGCCGGATTCGGGGAAGACCACCGGCCCGCCGCAGCTCAGCGAGTAACCTGTTGAACCGGTTGGGGTAGCCACAATCACCCCGTCGGCCCAATAGGTGTTGAGAAACTCGCCATTGAGGTAAGTATGGATCTTGATCATTGGCGACGTGTCGGTTTTATGAATGGCAAACTCATTGAGGCCATACGGCTGGCTGTCGAAAAGCATCTTATCGCCGTCCAGATGGATCAGGGCGCGGTTGTCGATTACATAGGTCCGGTTTACCAGCGCTCTTACTGCAGAGTGCAAAGCCTTGCGGCCGATGCCGGCAAGGAAACCGAGCCTCCCAAAATTGATGCCGAGAACAGGTATATTTTTGTTTCGCACGAGCGTTACCGTGTCGAGCAGGGTACCATCGCCTCCCAGGCTGATAACAAAATCGATCGATTCGTTCAGTTCATCGGCGGTGTGGAACACTTCGGCAGCAGTGGATTCCTCGAAACATGACCTGATCTTGTCGTAAAAAGGAGAAAAAATGACGGTCCTGATATTGTATTTGGTGAGCTCATTGAAAAGCTGCTGCACGTCCGATTGCTGCTCGGTTTCAATACCCCTGCTGTAGATGGCTACCTTCATGCAGACATTTAAAATTCGTTCTTAAAATGTAAAAATAGCCCGTTTTGACCTAATTGGTTAAAGCTGTAATCAAACCGGAACACAAAGTCGTAAAAGGTAACCACATCTATACCAAACCCGGCGGTATACAGCATTTTATTGGTCAGTGAGTTTTCGGGAAACATTTTATTATGCGAATAGCCGACGTCGGTAAAGGCTTTTGCATAAATAGTAAAGGGAATTTTATCGTGGGTTGTCGATTGCAGGAAGGTGGGTATGTTAAACCGCAACAGCTCTTTGCGTATCGTTTGCCGCCCCATGATACCGGCTACGCCATCAATCACATATTTCTCCAGGCCGCGCAGGTAAAAATCCTGGTAGCCAAATAGCTGGCTGTTGTAAAAAGGCTGGTCGAACGGAAGCCTCAGCAGTCCCTGCCCCTGCCAGTTGAGCGACCATTTTTTGCCGAGGTCAACCGCCTTGCTGTATTTCGCGGTAAGCTGCCACATTTCGGTGTAAGAGTGAATGCCCCTTTTGAGAAGGGATATCTCTCCCATCCAGCCTTTAAGGGGGTATGGAATGTAATCGACATTATAGTGGCGCAGCGTGTAGGAAATTTCGGGCAGGTCGAGCCGGTACACGCCGTCTTTATAATATTTGGGATTAAGGCTGATTATGTTCCTGTCGAGGTTCAGCCGGGTGTAGGCGAAGCGCAGCGAATGAAAGGTTCTCAGCCCCGGCCGGTAATCGTACTCAATGTATCCCGCCCAGGTTTTAAAGGCCGACAGCGAATCGGTGAATTGCTGCTCGTTATCGATGGTGGCATAATTGATCTCCTTGCTGCTGGCGTACGACAGCCCGACTTTGTAGCCGTGTTTTAAAGTTTTGTCGGCATAGGGCTGTTCGTATTCAAATTTCAGTTGCTTCGAGTAGCCGGCAATCAGCCACAGACGCAGCTTGTCGTTTCTTCCCGACACGTTGTAATGCGTGAACTTGAAACCGTAATTCAGCCGGTCGGTGCCGTATCCCTGCTTCGCCCATTCGGCCAGGTTCCTGTCGACCGGTTTAATGTAGGGGATGGGAAAGACGTACCACCGTTCGGTTACATCGATCGAAACATTGACGATATACCCATGAATGGATTTGAGGGCCACCACCGCGTTGATGAAGAGCCGGGTGTTGATGAGTTGTTCCCTGGCAATCTCGAATTGTTTCACCAGTTCTGAAAGCTGCACCGAATCGCCTGGCCTGAAGGGCAGTTCCCGTTCAATTATATAGTTTTTGGTGCGCTTGTTACCGGTAATGTCAATTTCTCCAACAATGAAGTAGGCGTTGGGAGAAGGGTCTTTTTTGGTTTCGGTAAAAGAGGTTGAATCAGGTACGGATGGTTGTGCATTAGCCGCAATGCCGGAGCACAAGCATAGTATTGCTAATCCGAAATATTTTTTCCACATTGGCATGCATATAACTCAAATGCTCAGGTAATTCATCAGGTGGTCGTAATTGTCTTTCAGCTCGTTCTCGTACAGTTCCTCTCCGAAATAATATTTTACCTGGTAGTCGTATCGCTGAAAGGTAGCCACGATATCGGAAATTTCAAACTTGTTGATCTTGATCGTGACGAGGAACGAATCGGAGCCGTTGTCCCAGGAAGTATTGAGCTGTGTGATCTGTGCGTCGTTGGTTTCTATCAGCTTGCTGATCTCTGCGAACGAGAAGTTCCGCTGGTCCATTTCAAGCACCAAAACGCCGCCCGGTTCGCTTGCGCCGGTTATTTTGCCCAGTTGCCGGAGCAGGTCGCCAATAACAATGATGCCGATAAAATCACTGTCTTTTTCGACCACCGGAACCACTGTAAGGTGGTAATCGTTAGCGGTTTGCACGGCGTCGAGAAAATGCATGTTGCCATGAACGGAAACCTTCGAGAAGTGGGTGCTCACTGATTCGAGCTCAGCCGTATCTTCCAGGTTCATGAGGTCATCTTCATATACCAAACCCACATACTTGTCGCCGGCCACCACAGGAAGCTGTTTCACATAAAACTCCGCCATTAATTCCATAGCCTGAAAGACCGAGTCTGTCAGCTTAAGTGAAGGAATGGAGGACGATATCATCTCTTTGTTTAGCATATCTCTCCGGTAATCTTATAATACAGACGTCACTTGTCAGGCAACCGCTGCGGGGGTGTTCAATTTTGTCAAAAATTTATGAAGAATTTCATTGAACTCATGTGGCTGCTCCATCATGGGGGCGTGGCCGCATTTATCTACAAAATGAAGTTCACTGGTAGATATGAGCTTGTGAAACTCTCTTCCAACAAACGGCGGAGTAATGGAATCATTGTTTCCCCAGATCAGCAGGGTAGGTTTCTTGATCTGGCTTATTTCTTCTCCCAGGTTATTGCGTATGGCGCTTTTGGCCAGGGCGATGATCTTGATGGCCTTGATACGGTTGTTTACCGTGTCATACACTTCATCAATCAACTCTTTTGTAGCGATTGCGGGGTCGTAAAAGGTCATTTCCGTTTTCTTCCTGATGTATTCATAGTCGCCACGCTTGGGGTAGCTGTCGCCCATGCCGCTTTCAAAAAGCCCGGAACTGCCGGTAAGGATAAGCGATTTGATGCGGTCGGGGTGCTTTAGCACGTAAAGAAGGGCTACGTGCCCGCCGAGCGAATTTCCCAGAAGGTGTGCATTCCGGTAGTCGCGGGTTTCCATGAATTTATGGACGAATTTCTGGAGGCCGCCAACGGTAGTGTGAAGGAGGTCGAGGTCGAACAGTGGCAGCATGGGCACTACCACTTTATTGTGATGACGGAAGTACTCGATCAGTTCGGAAAAATTGCTAAGTGCACCAAACAAGCCATGAAGCAGGATCAGCGGCTCACCGGTCCCCTCTTCTATGAATTTGAATTTTTCCACCTGTTTGATCTGGTAATCCATCAGTTGTTGCTTTCTGCGTTCAATATTCGCTAAAATATTTCTTTTAATTTAAAAATGGCGCCTGTATGATCCGAGCCAGGGGCTTTACCCAGTGGTACACTTTTGATGAGGATGCGGTTTCCTCGCTGATAAGCCTAACCTTTTCCGCGAAATATACCATAACGCTGAAAATCAGCGTGTATAAAAGTACGTAAAAAAAAATTCCCCCTATCCTATTCAGCCATCCGATTGGCGTGAGGCCAACTACTTTTTCAATTAAGCGTGCGCCGAGATTTACGACAAGCACCACCAGGCTGAATACCAGTACAAAAGATATTATAGAAAGAAATCTTGGACTGATATGCAAAGTGTTTTGAAGGTAGCTGGCAGCAACGTCTGAAAATTGAAAGGCCGCCATCAGCCCGAGTATCCACGCGATGATGGAGAAGATGGCGACGATGAGACCATTTTTCATGCCGCTGATCACGGCGATGAGCATCATGGCGAGAAAGACGATGTCGAGGACCATGGGAAATAGTTTGGGATTGCCGATTGCCGCCTACAGCATTTCCTTCACCAGCGTGCTGATGGTTTTTCCATCTGCCCGGCCCGCCAGCTTTTTGTTGGCGAGGCCAATCACTATTCCCATTTCATCTGGTGAGGTAGCGCCGGATTCCGCGATCACTTATGCTATTTCCTCCCTCAATTCATCGGCTGAAAGCTGTTTGGGAAGAAATTTTTCGATCACTTCAATTTCTTCTTCCTCCTTTTTTGCCAGCTCAGGCCTGTTCTGGGTGGTAAAGATTTCAAGGGAATCCTTTCTTTGTTTCACGAGCTTCTGAAGCAGCCTGACCTCATCTTCTTCTTTCAATTCACCGCCCGCGCCTTCAGCCGTTTTTGCCACAATGATGGCGGCTTTTATGGCACGCAGGCTGCGAACCGTCTTTTCGTCTTTTGCCAGCATAGCCGTTTTCAGCTCGGGCATAATTCGTTGTTCGAGGCTCATATTGATATATTTAGACTTTATTTTCCTTTATCTGGCCCTGCTGAAACTTCATATGAAACTCCTGGGCAAACTTCTTCATGTCGTTCACCAGCTCCGTTTGCCGGGTTGACCTGTCGAGCGTATCGGCCATGGACATCATTGTCTGAAAATAGAAATCGGCCATCTCATCCACCATCATTTTTTTGGTCCACAGGTCGATCCTGAGCGCCGTTTTTTCTTCCCCGTCCCAAAATCCGAGGATCATGGCCTTCGCCTTCCGGGCGGTGTCCATCGAGCTTTCGGTGGCCGACCAGCTAATGTTCTCCGGCATTCTCGTGTCGTCAAGCGTCACGTCTATTTTTATTGTCGATTGCATAGGCGGCAAAGGTAATGTTTGGAACCCAGATACCCTTTGGGATAAGGGGCGGCGGCTGCATAAAATACTGTCACCCGCAAATGGGTGTAAATACCAGCTTTTCCATAGTAGTTGCACTTTGCATCCAGACTTTATTATGTCTACTTTTGGAGTTGATCCCGCAATCCGAAATTGCAATAAATCCAAACCCATGAAACAACACTACCCCAAAGTGCCGTTTTTCCTCATTTTTTTTGCACTCTTGCTGTATGAACTTCCCTCAGCATTCTCGCAATGCACCTGCTCGATGGGAGCGGCGCCAAATGAGATAAAACATACGGTGGTATTGAATCCCGTTATCTCTTCAAACCTTACTATCACTTTTCCAAAATTTGATCCGTCTATCGGTACACTGAGCTGTATCCGGTTTGAAGATTCAGTGTCCATTCAGTCATCGTTAGGAGTGAGGAACCTGGATACCGTAGATAAATCTTATCGTTTTCGTCTTTCTGTCACCACCGACATCACCGGACCTTCGTTTACCGTAAATGATTTCAGAGATGTGATTTATGGACCGGACCCGCTCGGCGCATTCGGAACTGCTACCGACTCGATAAATTATGGGCCGGACACGGTTTACAACAACGTGGGGCACCAAACGTACACTTCGAATGTTATCCCGTTTTTCGGCGCCGGCGAAACGGTGGATTTTGCATATAGCATCGGCGGCGGCGCGGTATCACTGGCCGGCGGATTGAATTTTAGCCAGGCAATCAAGACGACCACATGGGGAGTGTTCACTTTAACATATTACTGGTGCGAAGGCGCACCGCTCGCGTCGGGAATTAAAAATTTCACCGCTACAAAAAATGATGATGTCGTTAACCTGCAGTGGCAGGGCAATGACGATGATGCAGCCAATAACCTTTATGAAATTCAATTAAGCTATGATGGAAAAACATTTACAACCATTCAACAAACACGTGGCGGCACAGATGCTGCTAAAACTCCTTCAGCAAAATACCAGTATCAATATTTCCCTGATCAACCTGCTGACAGAAAACTGTATTTCCGGATCAAGCAATCAAACGGAAACACCGTAAAATATTCGACTATCAAAATAGTCGATCCGGCATCGGGCTTTGCCGGCGCGAAACTTAAGATCTATCCCAACCCGGTGGCCAATAAGATCAATATGAACTTTCGCGAACCGGTTACCGGCAATTTGCAGGTAGAAGTGGCCAACCAGGTAGGACAGGTCGTGTATTCCGGTAACCTGCGGCTCAATAACGCCAACAACGCCCAGGTTACACTCAGGGATGCTACACCCGCCGGCATTTACTTCCTGAGGGCCTACAGGCCGGATGCCACCGACGAGGTGTACTCCGCAAAGCTGATAGTAAGCAAATGAGCCGGATTGCAGAAAGAAATCTTTGTCTTAATAGCCAAATTGCTATTTTTGTCTGATGCACGATATGGAGATCATGGAATATAATACAGGCAGAAACCAACTCGTTATGCGTGAATATGGCAGACATATTCAGAAGATGATCGAGTATCTGTTGAGTATTGAAGACAAAGAAACAAGGCAGCGCAATGCATATGCCGTTATCGAATTGATGGGATTTCTCAATCCGCATCTGAAAAATGTAGAGGACTTCCGTCACAAGTTATGGGACCACCTGTTCCTCATTTCCGATTTTAAACTGGACGTTGAGTCGCCATACCCGATCCCTACCAGGGAAACGCTTCGGGCAAAACCAAAGCCGCTGCCTTACCCGAAAAGACATCCCCGGTACGCACATCTTGGCAAAAACCTGCAGGTGGTAATCGACAAGGCGCTGAAGGAAGAAAATGCTGAAAAGAAACAGGGCTTTGCCAATGCCATTGCTTACTACATGAAGCTTGCCTACAGCAACTGGCACAAAGAAACCGTTCACGACGACGCCATCCAAAGCGAATTGAACAGCATCACCGATGGTCAGCTCGCCTTTACCAACACTCCCTACGTAAGAAGTCCCCGCAACGAAGGCGCCGGAAACGACAGGCGCAATTTCAATGATTTCAGAAATAAAAGGAATCAGAAATTTCAGCCACGCGGCCGCAACTACAACCGAAGCAATGG
>CAMPGT010000076.1 GCA_946885665.1 uncultured Chitinophagaceae bacterium
GGCGAAGTATTATCAACAAAAGCAATTTTTTACGGAACTTTAATAGAAAGGGGTCGAATTTTCAACAGTAATGTTAAAATACGTATTATTCGGTACCTGCTACAACGATAACTATCTCGCCCTTAACCGTTTTGGCGCTGAAATGAGAATGGACTTCGGCAAGTGTGCCCCTCATATTTTCCTCGTACATTTTTGTCAGTTCGCGGCTCACGCTGCATTTTCTGTCAGGCCCGAAGTAGGCGATGAGGTCGGCAAGGGTCTTTACCAGCCGAAGCGGTGATTCATAAAGAATTATGGTCCTTTCTTCCTGTCCAAGTTTGGTGAGCAATGTGTGTCTGCCTTTTTTCAGGGGAATAAATCCCTCAAAACAAAAACGGCTGGCCGGAAGTCCGCTGTTCACTAGTGCGGGAACGAAAGCGGTGGCGCCCGGAAGGCATTCGACGCGGATGTCGTTGCGTATGCATTCTCTTACCAGCAGAAAACCGGGATCGGAAATGCCAGGCGTACCTGCATCGGTGATCAGCGCCATAACTTTTCCGTCCTTCAATTGATTGACCAGGTGTTGTAAGACCTGGTGCTCGTTATGTTGATGAAAAGGCGTAAGCGGTTTAGTGATCTGGTAGTGGTTGAGCAGCCGCGACGAGGTGCGCGTGTCTTCTGCCAGCACCAGGTCGGCGGATTTCAGCGTCTCGAGGGCGCGCAGTGTGATATCCTGCATGTTGCCAATTGGCGTGGGAACGATATAGAGCACATCACTGTTTTAGTTCCACTTCAAAATATTCCATCACTTCGTTGGCCAATAATTTTTTCGAGGCCTCCTCAGCAATTTGCTTTGCCTGTTCTTCCGAATCCGCTTCCACCTGCAACTGAATATTTTTTCCGATGCGCACATCCGAAACATCTGCAAGCCCCAGATTTTTTAAACCGGTCATCACGGCTTTTCCCTGCGGGTCGAGTAATTCTTTCAACGGCATCACTTTCACCTGTATCGTATAAGTCATTTCAATTGTTTTTTTATTGTCTGCGAGAGAATAAGATAAATGATAAACACCAGCGGTACCGCCAGCCATTGCAAAAAAATAGCTGCAATGATCGCAATAATTGCCAATATAATTTTGGGAAGATTGTTTTTTACGCTGGCATCTTTGAATTTCATAGCCATGAAAGGCGCCTTGCTCACCATCAGCCAGCTAAGCACAACGATGATGAGGTAAAGCACCCATTTATTGAGGATCACTGCATTTACCTGGAAATAATTATAAAAAAGTATCAGCGGCAGTGATGCTACAACTAACCCGGCTGCCGGGCTGGGAACGCCTTTGAAGTCGCCGGATGCATTTGCTTCGAGGTTGAACCGGGCGAGACGCCAGGCCGCTGCCGCAGGAAAAAGAAGTGCGGGTGAAAGCGCCCACATCGACACCTGCAGTCCATGTTCTTCGCCGATAACACTGATCCTTAATAATTGATAGAGGATCATTCCGGGCGCCACGCCGAAGCTGATCACGTCGGCCAGCGAATCCAGTTGGCCACCCATGGCCGATGTTGCCCTGAACAAACGCGCAATGAAGCCGTCCAGGAAATCGACGATGGCGGCAATACCGATCATGAACGATCCCCACCAGATTTTTTCGGGCAACTGTGGTACCCATGCCCCTTCTTCGGTTTGTGTCACCAGCATTTCTCCTGTTTGAAGAATGAAGATGATGGCGATGCAGCCCGCAATAAGATTCAATAATGTAAAAAGATTGGGAATTTGTTTTATCATGCTCGTTTATTTCTTCATCAGCGCTTCTATCTGTTCGATGGTGATGGGAATTTTTTCCATGAGATCCCTGTTCCCGTTTTCGGTTATCACCACGTTGTTTTCGATTCTGAGTCCCATCTGCTCTTCTTCGATATAAATTCCGGGTTCAACAGTCAGTACCATTCCCGGCAGCAGCGGTTCCGTTCTTGTGCCGAGATCGTGCACATCTATTCCCAAATGGTGCGAAATGCCGTGATACAGGTACTTTCTGTACGCCCTGTTTTCTTTGTCTTCGTTTTTTATGTCGCTTTCTTTCAGCAGTCCTATCCGAACAAAAGTGCTGCTGGCCTCTTCTCCCACTTTCTCGGTATAGTCGTTCACACTGATGCCCGGCTTTAGAAGCGATTTGGCAAAATTGTGCAGGTGCAGGCAGGCGTTGTACACCTCGGCCTGCCGCTTCGTGAATTTTCCGTTCACTGGTACCGTACGGGTGAGATCGGCGCAATATCCGCCATAGCGTGCACCAAAATCCATTAGTATCAGCTCGCCATCCCTGCACTCCTGGTTGTTTGACACATAGTGAAGCGTCCTGGCCCTGTCGCCGCAAGCGACGATACTGCCGTAAGCTTCGCCGGAGGCGCGCTGCGATAAAAACGAATGGAATATTTCTGCTTCTATTTCATATTCCATGATGCCCGGGCGGATAATGGTAAGCAGCTTTTCGAATGTCTTATGGGTGATGTTGATGGCTTCCTGCATCACCTTTATTTCAGCAGCGGTTTTAACGCCGCGCAGTTCTTTCAATATCCTGGCGCTGCGCGCAAAATGATGCAGAGGATAGCGCCTTTTCATTTCGCGGATGTACCGGTAGTCGCGGGTGGGCACCGGGCTCGACTTCCGGTCGTTTTCGTTGGTGTTGAGGTAAATGGTATCGGCCTGGTGTATCCATGATTGCAGCATCGCGCCGAGGCTGTCGAGCCATACCACTGTATCTATCCCGGAAATAGCCTTTCCTTCTTCTGCGCGCAGCCGTTTTCCATCCCACTTCTCTTTCAATTCATTGGGACGAAGAAGCACCAGCACTTCCCTGTATTTTGGATCGGGGTTGCCGGGAAACAATACGAGCATGGTTTCTTCCTGCTGGATGCCCGTAAGCCAGTACAGGTCGGAGTTTTGCTGAAAAGGATACAGGGCATCGCCATTGGCGGGCATTTCATCATTGCTGTTGAAGATCGCGATTGATCCTTTCGCCATTTTTTCTGTAAAACGCTTTCTGTTCTGGATAAAAATCAAAGGATCAAGCGGCAGGTGTTTCATCCCGTATCTATAATTTTTGACCGTTTAAAAAGAAGTTGTAAAAATAGGAGATTTAGTGGTGGTATACTGAAATGCACAAAGTAATCATCCGGCAGCAAAACTAACAATTGTTAGTTAAATGAAAATGCGTTTAATAACGGTTTTGTTGAAATCTATTAAATTTTTTGGCTACTTACGGCTTTGTTTTAGATAAATCGCAGGATTACCTTTGTCGCTCAATTTTGCTTGCCTATGTTGGTTTCGTCAGTTGCCCCTCCCGACAAGCTGGCCGGACTTGGCCATTCATTATCCACAAAAGTTCACTACCAGTCAAATGCGGAGCAATTAACGGACGATACGCTGCGGCTCGGCGAAGGGGATATCAGCGACAACGGCGCACTGGTTATTCGAACCGGAGAATTTACGGGCCGCACGCCTAAAGACAAGTACATCGTGCGCGATATGGTTACCGACGGTACCATCAACTGGGGCGAAGTGAATATGCCGCTCGACGAGAATCATTTTGATACCATCTGCCTGAAAATGAGGGCCCACTTGTCGAAGCTGCCTGAACTCTGGGTAAGGGACTGCTTTGCGTGTGCCGACAGCCGGTACCGGTTGAACGTGCGGGTCGTGAGCGAAAAACCATGGTCCGGCTTGTTTGCCTGCAATATGTTCCTCCGGCCCACACCGCACGAGTTGGAAGAGTTCATCCCCGAGTGGCAGGTTTTCGTGGCGCCGGGCCTGAAGCTGGATCCGCAGGTGTGCGGCACCAGGAAAGAAAATGCAGTGGTCATCAGCTTCCGGCACAAGATGATATTGATTGCAGGAACGGGCTACACCGGTGAGATAAAAAAAGGAATCTTCAGCGTGCTTAACTACATACTTCCTTTGCAAATGGGCGTGCTGAGCATGCATTGCGCGGCGAATATCGGAGAAGCGGGAGATACCGCCCTGTTCTTTGGATTAAGCGGCACCGGTAAAACAACGCTCAGCGCCGATCCTTCAAGGATGTTGATTGGCGACGATGAGCACGGCTGGGCGCGCCATGGAATTTTCAATTTTGAAGGCGGATGCTATGCAAAAGTGATCCATCTGAACAAAGATATGGAACCGGCGATCTATGGAGCCATCAAACCCGGCGCCCTCGTGGAGAATACCGTTTTTCACCACGGTACCCATTCAATCAATTTTGACTCCGCAGAGATTACCGAAAATACAAGGGTTTCCTATCCCCTGGAATTCATCAGTAATTCAAAGAGCCCTTCAACAGGTAATATTCCTTCCCATATATTCTTCCTTGCCTGCGACGCTTACGGGGTGTTGCCGCCAATTTCCAGGCTCAGCCCGGCGCAAGCCATGTACCAGTTCCTTTCGGGCTACACTGCAAAAGTGGCCGGCACCGAGGCTGGCATTACCGAACCGGTCTCTACGTTCAGCGCTTGTTTCGGGGCGCCATTCCTTCCGCTGCATCCCACCAGGTATGCTTCAATGCTTGGCGAAAAGCTGCGCCGTCATAAAGTGAGCGTATGGCTCGTGAATACGGGCTGGACCGGTGGTGGCTATGGAACCGGATCCCGCATCAATCTTCAATACACCCGCAGCATGATCAGCGCAGCGCTCACAGGCAAGCTGAATGGCGTGCACTACGACAAACACCCGGTTTTTGGAACGGACATTCCGGTGGGATGCCCGCTCGTGCCTTCAACGATACTTTATCCCCGCGACACGTGGGCAGACAAGGATGCGTACGACCAGCAGGCGGCAATGCTTGCTAAGCAATTCATCGCGAATTTTGAAAAATATGCGGGCGGTGTAAGCGCCGAGATAAGGTCGGCGGGCCCTCTGATCTTTTAAAGAAACTGCGTTTCAGGGTTGTTAAATCAGTTGGCGAGTCATGGAGATAAAATAATTTTGCAGCACATGCTGCAGAAATTATTATTGATCCTTTTACCCCTGCTGTCGCTTGCCGTAAATGAAGGCAATCTTATCGAATGGAGTGCCGACAGGAAGCTTACCTGGGCCGATTTTAAAGGTATCCCGGATCCAAATTCGGTGGAGGCGGCGCTGACGAACAGTAATATTAATGTTGAATTCGGTTTCAGCGACCGGAAGCTTACCCATACCATCAAATGCAGGTTCAACAAGTCGTTGTCGTGGGGGCGGATCAAAAATGATTACATCCTTAATCATGAGCAGGGGCATTTTGACATTGCCGAAATACATGCGCGTATTCTGCACAAGGCGCTGGTGGAATATTCTTTCAATAGTAAAACGGTGCAGAACGATGTGACTAAGATTTATAACGATGTGATGCAGGAGCACACGCGGTTGCAACAGAGCTATGACCAGCAGACGAACCACTCGCTGGATACTGCGAGGCAGGCGGTGTGGGACAGGAGAATTGATTCGTTATTGAAGGAGTTGGATAAGTTTTCGGAGTATAAGTAAATTGTCCACCCCCGGTCCCTCCTTCGTCGGGACCACCCCCGCCAGCGGGGGATAGGGCAAATGTGAGACGCGAAACGGAAGGCTATCCGGGGGTGGACCGTCTCACGTCAAAACAGTCCGTACAACATCGCATCTATCTTACCGATGATCTCTCCAAGATGCTCTTCATTCTCGGGAAATTTATTCTTGTCGATATCCACCACCAACAGCGGTCCCTCTCTGTAGCCTTCTATCCATTTATTATAAAAGTCGTTTAGCCGCTTCAGGTAATCGAGGCGGATATTTTCTTCATACTCTCTTCCCCTTTTCTGTATCTGTGCCACGAGTGTAGGCACCGATCCTTTCAGATAAATCAGCAGATCGGGCGGCTGCACCATCGATTTGAGTGTTTCAAAGAACGCAAAATAGTTGTCGTAGTCGCGCTTTCCCATCAACCCCATTTCATGGAGGTTGGGCGCGAAGATGTGTGCGTCTTCGTAAATCGTCCTGTCCTGGATCACCGTTTGGGTTCCGCGTTGAATGTCGAGCAGTTGGTTAAGCCTGTTGTTGAGAAAGTAAATCTGCAGGTTGAAGCTCCAGCGCGGCATATCGTCATAAAAATCGAACAGGTAGGGATTGTGATCAACGTCCTCAAACTGGGGGATCCATTTATAATGTTTACTCAACAGTTCGGTGAGGGTGGTCTTTCCTGCGCCGATGTTGCCGGCTACTGCAATGTGTTTAGGTTTCCTGCTTTTTGCCATTTGTCCGTTTTAATTTCCCGCACAGGCGGGACGCCGGGGGTTCAATAAATATAAAGAATTAAGAAGTGACGATTAAAAATAATCGAGACCCATTGCTTTTTTTACGAGGCTCATCGTGGCCTGGGCGCTGGCTCGCGCCCGCGCGGCGCCTTTTTCCATTACCCTGGCCAGGTATTTTTTATCGTGAAAGATCTCATTCGCTTTTTCACGTATCGGCGTAATGAACCTTACAAAGTCTTCGGCCAGTTGATCTTTAAGATCGCCGTATCGTATCGACAAGTGGTTGTAATCATTTTCGAATTTTGCGATCGCCTCGTTATCGCTAACGAGGTGCATGAGGTCGAAAAGATTTTGAACCGCTTCGCTCTTTGGTGCATTGGGGTCGGTGGGCAGTGAGTCGGTCTTTGCCTTGCGAAATTTCTTCCTGATCATGTCATCGCTGTCATTCAGATAGATGGTGGCATATTCATTCTCGCTCTTGCTCATTTTACCGGTGCCATCGAGCGCCGGAACTTTTACGAGGTCGGCGCCGAAATTAAAAGCATAAGGTTCCGGAAAAACTTCTGCGTACCGGTGATTGAAGCGGTTGGCGAAGTTGCGCGACATTTCAAGATGCTGTTCCTGGTCTTTGCCTACGGGAACGAGCGTTGCGCGGTGAAGGAGGATGTCGGCAGCCATGAGAGCCGGGTAGGTGAGGAGGCCGGCGTTGATATTTTGCGGATGCTGCCGCGCCTTGTCTTTGAAGGTGGTGGTTTTTTCCAGTTCTCCCTTATATGCCAGCATGTTCAGGAAAAGATACAGTTCGGCAGTTTCGGGAACATGGCTTTGACAGTAGAGCGCAGATTTATCGGGATCGAGCCCGCATGCTAAATATTCCGCCAAAACGCGGTGAACGTTCGAGCGAAGTTCTGTTGTGTCGGGATGCGTGGTGAGGGAGTGAAGGTCGGCGACCATAAAAAAGCATTCATATTCATCCTGCATCCTCACGTAGTTTTTGATGGCACCGAAATAGTTGCCAAGGTGGAGGTAACCGGTGCTGCGAATGCCGCTCATCACGATCTCTTTGCCAGCGTTATTTTTCATAAGGAGGCGAAGATACGGGAAAGAGCAATTGCCGAGTGCCGACTGGCGATTGCCTTATCTTTGCCCGCCATGCCTCAACTTCAATTCGATCTGCAGCACAACGATCCATCTTCCAGGGCACGAGCCGGAAAAATAACCACCGATCATGGTGAAATATTAACCCCCATCTTCATGCCGGTAGGCACCGCCGGAAGTGTGAAGGCGGTAACGCAGCAGCAACTGGAAAACGACGTGAAAGCGCAGATCATCCTGGGCAACACTTACCACCTTTATCTGCGCCCTTCGCTGGATATACTGGAGCGCGCCGGCGGGCTTCATCAATTCAACGGATGGCATAAACCCATCCTCACGGATAGCGGCGGTTACCAGGTATTTTCGCTGGCAGATTCAAGAAAGATCAGTGAAGAAGGAGTGATGTTTCAGTCGCATATAGACGGCTCGAGACATTTGTTCACTCCCGAAAATGTGATGGACATACAGCGCACCATTGGCGCTGACATCATTATGGCTTTTGATGAGTGTCCGCCATACCCGAGCGACTATCAATATGCAAAGGATTCGATGATGCTCACCGGCCGTTGGCTGGGAAGGTGCATCGGCCGTTTCAACGACACGCGTGAAAAATATGGCTATTCACAAAACTTGTTTCCCATTGTACAGGGCGGTACTTACGAGGACCTGCGCATTGCCTCCTGCGAATTGACAAGCGCCGCGAATGCGCCGGGGAATGCGATTGGAGGGTTAAGCGTGGGTGAGCCGGAAGAGCTGATGTATTCGCTGACGGCGCTGTGTTGCGAACATTTGCCCGAACAGAAGCCGCGATACCTGATGGGTGTGGGCACCCCCTGGAACATTCTTGAATGTATTGCGTTGGGTGTCGACATGTTCGATTGCGTGATGCCCACGCGCAACGGCCGCAATGGCATGCTGTTCACCACGCAGGGCGTAATCAATATAGATAATAAGAAATGGGAAAGCGATTTTTCACCAATAGATGAAGGGTTTGAAAGTACGGTCAGCAATTATTACAGCAAAGCTTACCTGCGGCACCTGGTGAAGTCGAAAGAGATATTGGGGCTAACCATAGCCAGCCTGCACAACCTTGCGTTTTACATGTATTTGGTAACAGCGGCAAGACAGAAAATTATTGAAGGTGATTTTTTGAGCTGGAAAAAGGAGAAGGCAGAGATTTTTAAGAGGAGGTTGTGATGTTTGCCCGCGGGCAAAAGTTAAAAGTTAAAACGGGTTTGTTTTAGTTTTCATGCAAAAGCTTCAATTGCCCAGTGCCTATCTCTCCTGTGCAAACAACCACTCCAAAAAATCCGGTTCGGCAAAGGCTTTGTTCCATGAATTATGTCCAACGCCAGGGTATTCAGTATATTTCACTTTAGCGCCTGCCTGCCTGAGCGTGTTCGACATCAGTCTTGAATTGCTAACAGGCACCACGTTATCAGCGCCACCGTGAAATACCCATATCGGAAAACCTTTTGCATAAAGCGCCACTTTTTGTGGGTCGCCGCCGCCGCAAATAGCAAAGGCCGCTGCGAAGAATTGTGGCTTTCTCCATAAAATTTCAAAGGTGCCCATGCCTCCCATCGATAGTCCGCCTACATAAATCTGGTCTTCTTTGGCCTGCGGTGTTTTGGCGAGCGAGTCGATCAACTGCATCGCCAGGTTCAATGATTTGGAGGCGCCGCCGGCCGAGTTGAATGCAAAGTTACCCAGTGAATCTGCCTCTCCTTCCAGGTTTCGTTTAATATTTGCCCAAAAACCATTCTGCGGGCATTGCGGGAACACCACGAATGCGGGGTATTTCAAACGGTTCATCGAATCCAGGAATAGGGCCGAACCATGGAGCAATTGTTTGGCGTTGTCGCTCCCCCTTTCGCCGGCGCCGTGCAGGAACAGCACGATCGGATATTTTTTATCGACGTCGTATTTTATCGGATAGAGCATCCGGTAGTTCAGCGAGTCTTTTCCTTTTACAAACACTTCTCTTTTAAACAACGAAGTATCCTGCCCAAACGAAGAAGAAACAATTAACACACTTATAATTACAGACACCCATCTCATAAAAGGAAGGTACAAAGTTTTAAATTACTTTTGAGGCGCGATCATGTTAAAACTCATTGACTGGTATATCATTAAGAAGCTGATCTCCACAACTATCTTCATGGTGATCATCTTTTCGGTGATCGCGGGAGTGGTGGACTGGAGTGAGAAGGCGGACGATTTCATGAAATCCGGTCTTTCTGCCTATTATATACTCACGAAATATTTCGCGGGGTTCATTCCTTTTATCATTTCGATGATCTTTCCCCTGATGGTATTCATTGCCGTTATCCTGTTCACATCAAAAATGGCGGGCAGGTCGGAGATTGTGGCGATGCTGGCAGGCGGCATCCGGTTCAACCGGATCCTCAGGCCCTACATGGTTGGCGCAGTATTGCTGGCGGCAATTTTCTGGTATTCGACGCACTACCTGATACCCAAGGCGAATGTGCTGCGCGCAAATTTCCAGGCAACCTATGTTGATGCCAAAAGCTCCTATGAAATCGGACAATACCTTGCCAAAGGGTCAAGCGTTTACATCCGGGTCGATTCGAATACTTACGCGGGTATGCGTAATTATGACACCACATCCAAAACCGCTTACGGCGGTTTCTTCATGGACCGGCTGAAGGACGACAAGGTTGTGTACAACCTGAGGGCCAACTCGCTGAAGTGGGACACGGCAGTTAATAAATGGAAAGTGGAAAGAGTAGTGGAGCGTCACATCAACGGTATAAAGGAAGAACTGAAATCCACGCCTTCCATGCACATCACCCTCAATGTAAAGCCCTCCGAAATTCGGTTCGACAAATATCTTAAAGATAAAATGACCACGCCCGAGCTGAAGGCGTATATCAACGAGGAAAAACTCAGGGGCACCGAGGGCCTGAATGAATACAAGGTGGAGCTGTACCGCCGCGATGCCACGCCCGTGTCGGTGATACTGCTGACGCTGATGGGTGCGGTGGTGGCCTCACGGAAGACGAGGGGCGGCAGCGGGCTGCATATGGCCGTGGGCATCATACTGGCTGCCGTGTTCGTGGTCATGGATAAATTTTCGCTTACTTTCTCCACCAAGGGCGACCTCCATCCGTTTATTGCTGCGTGGATGCCCAATATCATTTTTTCGATCGTCGCCATTTATCTCTACAGGCGGGCCCCGAAATGAGGTTAATTACGATTTAATCATTATAATGAGGCCCCTAATCAATAAATTTGCGTTCCGATCGCCGATCCGGAGATTTATATATGAAATATTGAGATAATATAAATAGTTACAAATGGGTATAATGAAAGACAGGTTTAAGGCGAAAGCTGACGCTTCGGCCAAAGAAATCAAGGAGATTCTCAAGGAACATGGTTCCAGGAAAATAGGCGAGGTGCAGCTTTCACAGGTTTACAACGGCATGCGCGGCATTACCGGATTAGTAACCGAAACCTCTCTTTTGGATGCCCAGGTGGGAATACGGTTCCGTGGCTATTCAATTCCCGATCTTCAGAAGAAGCTGCCGAAAGCCAAAGGCGGCAACGAACCGCTGCCCGAAGGTTTGTTCTACCTTATGCTGATGGGTGAGCTTCCCAAAGAGGAAGACACCACCTACCTCAGTTCGGTATGGCAGAGAAGGTCGCATGTGCCGAACCATGTATTCGACGTAATCGATGCATTGCCCCTGACGACACATCCCATGACCATGCTGGTGAGCGCCATCATGGCACTGCAAACGGAAAGTAATTTTGCGAAGCAGTATGCAGAAGGAATGAGCAAAAAGGATTACTGGGAAGCGGCCTACGATGATTCGATGGACCTGATTGCCCGGCTGCCGAGAGTGGCTGCGTACATTTATAGAAGAAAGTACAAGAACAACGATCATATACAGCCGAACGGCCTGCTCGACTGGGCCGGCAACCTGGCGCACATGCTGGGGTACAACGACAGCAGCTTTAAGGAATTGATGCGGTTGTACATGACGATCCACGCCGATCATGAAGGCGGCAATGTTTCCGCACATGCCACTCATCTTGTGGGCTCGGCGCTCAGCGATCCTTACCTCGCCTTTGCTGCGGGTATGAATGGCCTTGCCGGGCCGCTTCACGGGTTGGCGAACCAGGAAGTGATCAAATGGATCTTTGAGCTGAGGGATCAGTTAAAAACAGAATCGCCCAGCAAGGAAGAGATTGCCGAATATGTGAAGAGGACGTTGAAGGAAGGCAAGGTGGTGCCGGGATATGGACATGCAGTGCTGAGAAAAACGGATCCGCGGTTCACCGCACAGATGGAGTTTGGCAAGAAGCACATGCCCGACGATCCGTTGGTGCAAACGGTATGGAACGTGTATGAGGTGGTGCCGCCCATTTTGAAATCTCTTGGTAAGGTTAAAAATCCATGGCCCAATGTGGACGCGCACAGTGGCGCATTGCTGGTGCATTATGGGTTAAAAGAATATGAATTTTATACGGTGCTGTTCGGCATCGCCAGGTCACTGGGCGTACTTGCCAGTCTTATTTGGGACAGGGCGCTTGGGCTCCCGTTGGAGCGGCCAAAATCGGTAAGTACAAGATTGGTGAAAAAGTGGTTGAAGGGCGAAGACGAAATATGGGGTGATTGATTATATTTGCGGCCCGCCGTGTGAAAGTTTAGCGATCGATGATCGCTTTGGCTGAAGCTTCGGCAATCGAAGGGGGATTAGCTCAGTTGGCTAGAGCGCTTGCATGGCATGCAAGAGGTCACCGGTTCGAATCCGGTATCCTCCACTTAATCAGTAAGCACTTATAAATTATATAAGTGCTTTTTTATTTCAGTGTACTCCCAGAAAATAAGCACAAGTTCAACGGTGCTGAGTTAAATAACGATTTCGGTTTAAGTACATACGAGTTTTTCTATCGCAATTATGACCTGGGGGATTTCAAAGATAATAACAGAGCCCAACCTTTGCGAACAAATCTCGCAGGATCTATTGTTACCAAATAGATTCTACTTCGTCATAAGCGGGAAAATGCTTGTCGCGAGAAATGACAGACAGATGGTTGTTCATTGCCTGAACAATCTTTGCGCTGCCGAACACGCGTTTTTTGCCCCCGCGTGGGGACTCGCGTTTACTCAACAGGAATTCAATAAAGTCTTTGACCTGTTTTTGAATATCCTCGGGTAAGCCTGACAGATTATATTGAAGACGATAATCCATTTCGGCGATAAATGTTAGTTATTTTGCTCCAACCGGGCAACGGCACTCGATATCAACTCCTTACTGAAGCATTATCTTTTCTGTGTGGCCGCTGATATTTAAAAAATAAAGACCCCTGGCAAAGTTGCTTACATCAATCGCCTGCACTCCTGCCGCCAATCGCTTCTTTAGCAGCAGCTTTCCATCACGGCTATAAAGGTACACCGCAGCAGGTTTGTCGAGCTGAACGCGGATGCTGTTGTCTTTGATATAATTCGAGAATACACTAACTGCACCGGCTTCGCTGATATTAATCTTCCTTAGCTGGCTGTAGCTCGCTTTGCCGTCTCTGTCTGTTTGCATGATGCGGTATTGATTGCTGCCGCTCGAAGGGTTCGTATGCACATAGCTGTAGTGACGAACCTGGTTGCTGTTGCCAGCTGCGGTTACGCGGCCGATGTTCTTCCAACTGCTTCCGTCTGTACTGTGCTGCACGATAAATTCAGCAGTATTTACTTCCTGTGCCGTACTCCATTGCAATTTTACCTGTCCGCCCTGATTTTGGGCACTAAAAGAAACATAGGTAACAGGAAGGACGATTAGCCCGCTTTTCTGAGCCACATAATTAGAGGTGCCGCCGCTAACCGCAAAACTCGTCAGCCTTGCGTTGTTGGTTCCTTTTTGATCGATAATGGTGGTTAAACCAGTGTTGGTGCCAGAGGCTATGCCCTGATTAAATGTATAATAAGATACCAGCCCGGTAGTTTGTGCAGCATCCGACGGGTTTTGTTCGTTGTTCATAGCCGATTGTATCTGAGACTCGGTCCGCGCAATGTTCCAGAGACGCACTTCATCAATCTGCCCGGTAAAGAATAACCCTTGCGGTGTCGCGTCATCGTTAGGGTCGGCGCCGACAAATACAGGAGTTGACGGATTAGTATAAGCGACAGTACCGGTGCTTCCGATGTCATATGTTCCAACGAGGCTGCCGTTTACATACAAGCGAACATACCGGCCGTCGAAGGTGCCGGCTACATGGTACCAGGTATTATTGGTGAGGTTGGATACCGGGTAAGACACACCTACATAGCTGGTGCCCGTTACACTCGACCTGATGAAACAATTCATCATTCCGTTGTTCGTCAGCGAAATGCCGTATCCGCCGGATTCAAAACAGGACAACAGTTGCTGCTGTGAGCTCACGGCCCAGTTGGCAGATTTAACCCAAAGCTCGGCTGTAAAACTGTTGGTGAATCTCAACGAAGAATTGTTGCCCAGGTTAACCAGGTCATTGGTGCCGTCAAAGCTGATTGCATTGGCATTTTTTACTACGGGCGAAGCCGCCCACGCAGGACTGTTGGTCAGCGTGCCTGTAACCCCGGCTGTAACTGTGCTGTTGGTAAGGCTGGTTCCGCTGCCGTCATCCATTTTGTAATAAGCAGTCAGTCCCGTTTCATCGGCGCTGGCGGTAAACATATTGGATTTGATCTGTGCCGCTGTGCGGTTTACGCTCCATACGCGAACCTCATCGATTGTGCCGTTAAAATAACGCCCGCTTGCATCCGACCAGTTGCCAATGCGAAAACTCACGCTGGGATTGGCCAATCCTGATGTGGTGATGTTACCATTATCGGTACGTGTACCTACCGATACGCCATTCACATAAAGGCGGATATTTTCTTTTGTGCCATCCCAGCTTACAGCTACATGATACCACACGCCGGTTTGGAGGTTAGAAACGGGATAAGCAATAAAACTACCGTCGGATCCTGAACTCATGAAGTAGGCCGAAAGTGTATTGTTATAGATAAGCAGCTCAATACCCTGACCTGTAATTGATTTTGAAAGGATCTCCTGACTGCCCGTGAACGCGTTGAACTTCACCCAGCATTCCATAGTACGAATGTTGTTGGCATTAAAAACAACGTTGTTTCCGCAATCCACGTAATTGGTACCGTTAAAGCTTAAGGAGTAATCGCTTTGTGCATTGGCTAACAACCCCGAAGCCAACAGCAAGGGTAGTAGAAGTCTTTTCATAAGGAATATATTATAGATTAATATAATAGAGTACCG
>CAMPGT010000077.1 GCA_946885665.1 uncultured Chitinophagaceae bacterium
GGCGCCCACTATTGCGGCGCTGCTACGTATTCAGATGCCGAGTGGCACCGTGGGTACGGTGATTAGTGAGGTAGTGGAGTGAGGGGAGTGGGAGAGGGCAATGGGCAATAGGCAAAGAATATATTCTCTTTGAAAAGGAATAAATTTTAAACCATCAAATTCGACGGGAATTATTCTTTTAAAAAACCGAAAATGTATCCATTGCCTATTGCCCATTGCCTACTGCCCATTGCCCATTGCCTACTGCCCCCTTCTCATTTGCCATCATCCCAATCCCGGGCCGGTTTGGTTTCCGCCTCTTTCGCGTCTCTTCTCACTGGGAAGCTGTTCCAGATCGGGATCAAGTGGAGCCACATTATCGGGTTTGTTCCGCTGAGCCGAGCCAATACCTGTGGTATTGGTTTCTTCATCTACCCGGTTTACATTCATCTCTTCGTCTCCTTTTGTTGAACCGGATTGATCCTTATTCTGGTCATCCCAGTTTTCATTGCTTTCCTGTCCGCGGGTGGGTTTCACATCCCTGTCGGTTCCTTTTTTGTTTTGCTTATCTGCCATGATTTTTCTTTTTAATGGTTTAATAATCATGTTTCATCAGGGTCCGGCTCGCCGGTGGGCAGGATTTCCTGGTCTTTCCGCGTAGAGCCGGTAGTGCGCACCGGATTTCCCGGCTGGTCTTCCCGGATGCCCCTGTTTTTCAGGTTCTCCTGGTTGGCCGGGGGCTTCGAGGGGGGAACACCGGCGTTGGCCGTAACATCCTTTTTTTCAACCTCCTGTGGGCGAATATGCTCGTTTGGCGCCTCCCTGTCCTCTCCCGACGGCGATTTTGATGACTTGTTTGCCATAATACCAGAGGGTTAAAAAAATGGTGCCACGTTCCCCTTCAAACCCTACCTTTGCGGCTCGAAAAAAAAGTACAGATTCATCCACCAAACTGTAAACACCCATCATGAAAAAGTATAAGGCCGGCGTATTATACGGAGAAGAACTTGAAGCGCTATATAAGGACGCAAAACAAAACAGTTTCGCCATACCGGCCGTGAATGTCACCGGATCGAACACCATCAACGCGACCCTCGAGGCGGCAGCCAAGGTGAATTCGCCCATCATTATCCAGTTTTCTAATGGCGGCGCGCAGTTTATGGCCGGAAAAGGAATGCCCAATGATAAACTGCAGGCCAACATCTCAGGAGCGGTATCAGGAGCGTTGCACATTCATAACGTTGCGAAATATTATGGCGTTCCGGTTATCCTTCACACCGATCATGCCGCCAAAAAATGGCTGCCGTGGATCAGTGGACTGATTGATGCCGGCGAACAATATTTTAAAGAAAAAGAGCGGCCGTTGTTCAGCTCCCACATGCTCGACCTTTCCGAAGAAACGCTGGAAGAAAATATAGAAACTTCTGTCGCCTATTTCAAGCGGATGGCTCCCCTCGGTATGGCCATCGAAATCGAGCTTGGTGTTACGGGCGGTGAGGAAGATGGCGTAGACAACAGCGGTATTGAAAATGAAAAATTATACACGCAGCCGCAGCATGTTGCGTATGCGTACAAGGAACTCAGGAAAGTGGGCAATTTATTCAGCGTGGCCGCGGCTTTTGGCAATGTGCATGGTGTTTACAGCCCGGGTAACGTTGAATTGCGTCCCGTAATCCTGCAAAACAGCCAGACTTACATCGAGCAGGAACTGCAAACGGAAGCCAAACCTGTATACTTTGTGTTTCATGGGGGCAGCGGTTCGCCGCAACACCAGATCCGCGAAGCGATTGGTTATGGTGCAATAAAAATGAACATTGATACCGACCTGCAGTGGGCCTTTTGGGAAGGTGTGCATGCTTTCTACCAAAAGAATGAGGCATACCTGCAGGGGCAGCTTGGTAATCCCGACGGACCGGAAAAACCGAATAAAAAATACTACGACCCGCGCGTGTGGTTGAGAAAGGGGGAAGAAACTTTTATTAAGAGGTTGGAAACTGCGTTTGAGGATCTGAATTGCATTAACCGGAACGCGTAAGCGAGCGGGTCCTCCCCCGGTCCCTCCTTCGTCGGGACCACCCCCTCCGGAGGGGGAAAGGTGGCACGGTAACCCAAAGGCACTAAGGTTCGTAAGGATTTCCCCCGCTGGCGGGTCCTCCCCCGGTCCCTCCTTCGTCGGGACCACCCCCTCTGGAGGGGGAAAGGTGGCACGGTAACCCAAAGGCACTAAGGTTCGCAAAGATTTCCCCCGCTGGCGGGGGTGTCGCCGAAGGCGACGGGGGTGGACCGACTACCGTTTTTCAGTCTCCAATCTTCCCCAGCGATTTATCGATCAGCATGAAATGCCTTCTCAGGTTTTGCTTGAGGTGCGTCTTCACAATCTGGCCCATCGACCGGGCTTTTTCGAAAGCCTTTGTATGAAAGTGAGCGCCCAACTCCTGTTTCAACTGTGCAATCTTCTCAGGTTTCGATATTGAATCCTTCGACATGATCGAAAGCAGATCCATGGTGCGCATGCGGCTCGATGCCATCCTGAAAGCCATCAATGTCCTTTCCTCCGCCTGGTACTGTTCGATCGAATCTATGTTCAGCACCTTCCGGGAAAGTTCGACCAACGGCAGGTTTTCCTTAAAGAATTGCGGCAAATAAATTGTCTTTCTTCCCTCGTAGCACTGCTGGTCGAAGTCGATGGCGCGTATGCGGTATTGAAAATCTTCTATGTCGGGCGTAATGTCGACCACAAAGTTGTAAGAACGCATGTCGCCCAGAAGTCGCACGAAACAGCGTTCATTGAATTTCACAAATTCCTTAGCGAACCGGATCAGGTTGGTGGTGCGGTCGGTCAGGTGGTAGGAGATAAAAAAATCACCGGGAATGCCGGGGATATGTTCTTCTACCAGTGTTTGCCTGAAGGTGAAAAAAGTGATACGGTTGGGCGAGAGTATGTGTTCGAGTTCCAATCCATAAATTCTCGATGAATCGGCCTGCTTGATGTAATAGTAATCGTAGTTGTCGTTGAACTTGTTGACGATCCGGATGCGAAAGGGATTAGAATTCCCAAAAGTGCAGTAGTCGATACGGGCTACATCGAGATGTTTTGTAAAGGAGAGGTCGCCTTCTGTTTTCAGAATGGCGTAGATTTTAATCAGCCCCTCACGAATGAATTCCCATTCTTTCATGTCGTAGGTGACCTTCTCCCACAGCGTGTCCTTGCCTGATTTATCAACCAGGGGTACACTGAAAGTAAAATTCAACAGATCCTTATAGCGTACGGGAAGCCTGACCTCACGGCCATGTGTTTTCAGGTAGGTTCGGAGAGAATCGTTAACAGGGTAAATGTCCTTTTTTCGGGAAGGCTTGTCGTTAAGAATCATACTTCAAATTACGACTAAAGCTGAACAGCCCGGCCCACATTTACCTCCTGCTAAACTTGCATTTAGCAGGAGGGTACTGGAGTTAATAATTGGTTTTCAACCGGATTGGATAGTTCGGTTTTTTCTGGACGTTGGATCTTAACGGATTAATAAAAAAAGAAGTTGACTGATATTGGACTTTCAGAAATTCCTTAAGATATTGGACGTAAAAAGGATTTTCGGACGGATATTGGACAAAGATTGATGTAATATCAATCAACTTCTGGGACAAAAGTATATCCACATTGGAATGTTAACAAGAGCACAATTGCCCTATTATTTTTGTTCGGATTTTACGCGCGCAATAGTAGATTAACGAAAACAGTGTAGAAAAAGCACGAGATTTTGGGTGGGGGATACGAGAAGATTAACGGATTTGAGGGGTTATCCACATTGGTTGTTAAGTTAAAACTTAAAACTTAAAAGTTAAAAGTGGAATATTGCGGTTCATCAGGGAGGAGAATATTTTCTCCTTGATTCAATTTAATATTATTGATTTTCCTTTCCCGATTGCCCATTGCCCATTGCCGATTGCCCTTTGCCCTTTGCCGTCTCCCGTGCCCTCACAAAAACCCCTTCTCGCGCATCCAGTCGTCGCTGTATATTTTTCCAACATACCTGCTGCCGTGGTCGTGTAATATTACAACAACCAAATCATCTTTTTTCAACCTGTCTTTCATTTGCAATAATCCCTGTATTGCTGTGCCGGCAGAATATCCGCAAAACAATCCTTCTTCTTTAGCAAGTCTTCTCGCCATCAGCGCGGCATCTTTATCCGTCACCTGCATGAACGCATCAATATACTGCATGTCATAATTCATCGGCACAAAATCTTCTCCAATGCCTTCAGTGATGTAGGGATGCACCTCGTTCATGTCGAGCTGGCCGGTGTAGAAATATTTCGTGAGCAGCGAGCCGTACGGATCCATCGCCCATGCCTGCACCGCAGGATTTTTTTCTTTTAGAAATTGTGCTGTGCCTGTGATGGTTCCCCCTGTACCTGTAGCTACCACCAGGTGCGTCACCTTCCCGTCTGTCTGCTGCCATATTTCAGGACCGGTGGTTTCATAATGTGCCAGCCTGTTCGCAAGATTGTCGTATTGGTTCGAGTGAAATGAATTGGGGATTTCACTGGCCAGCTTTCTTGCAATTGAATAATAAGAGCGGGGATCTTCCGGCGCCACATCGGTGGGGCACACGATCACTTCGGCGCCCATCGAACGAAGGATGTCGAGCTTTTCTTTCGATTGTTTATCGGTTGTCGTGAAAATGCATTTATATCCCCTTACGCTTGCAGCCAGCGCCAGTCCCATTCCGGTATTTCCCGAAGTACATTCTATTATCGTTCCGCCGGGCTTTATTTTTCCTTCCTTCTCCGCTACCTCCACCATTTTGATGGCCATGCGGTCCTTTGCCGAATGACCGGGATTGAAATATTCCACCTTTGCGGCAACGGTGCAGGGAAGCTCTTTCGTAATTTTATTCAGCCTGATGAGCGGGGTGTGGCCGATCGTTTCCAGTATGCTGTTTTTGATATCCATCGCCGCAATTTAGTGATTAATCAAACCTTTGAAGTTGTACATTCGCGCACCATGGAAAAAAGATATATTCAGAAGATAGCGGAGCAGCAGGGCGTCAGTGTGAAACAGGTGGAAAACGTGTACCAGTTGAGCCAGGAAGGCGCCACCGTTCCCTTCATGGCGAGATACCGGAAAGAGGCGACGGGCAATCTCGACGAAGTGAAGATCAACAACGTGGTGGAAAAGATCGCTTACTTCAATGAACTCGATAAACGAAAGGAAACCATACTGAAAACTATCGAAGCGGCAGGCAAGTTAACAACCGAATTGAAGTCGCGTATCGAAAACAGCTTTGAGTCCACAGAGATCGAGGATATTTACCTTCCCTTCAAACCGAAAAGGAAAACGAAGGCATCGGCAGCGATCGAAAAAGGGCTTGAGCCGCTCGCTTCCGCCATCTTCGCACAAAACAACATAGACATAGGTACTGAGGCCGCGAAATTCATCAATGAACAAGTCGCAACGAAAGAAGAAGCGCTGCAGGGTGCGCGCGACATCATCGCAGAATGGGTGGCCGAAAATGAACAGGCACGCAACAGCATCAGGCAGTTGTTCACGTCAAAGGCGGTGATCACTTCCAAAGTGCTCAAATCGAAAAAAGAAGCCGAAGAGGCGCAGAAGTACCGCGACTATTTCGAATTCAGTGAGCCTTTTGCCGCGTGCCCCTCTCACCGGATGCTTGCCATCAGGCGCGGCGAAAAGGAAGGATACCTTACCATGGATATCGGTATCGACAAGGAAACCGCTTTCGACGCACTGAAAACGCTATTCGTAAAAGGAAATAATGCTGCGGCACAGCAGGTAGCAACGGCGGTCGAAGACGGTTACGAGCGCCTGCTGAAATCTTCAATTGAAAATGAGTTCAGGCTGGCCGGGAAAAATGCTGCCGACGAAGAGGCCATCAAAGTTTTTGCGGAGAACCTGCGCCAGTTGCTCCTTGCATCCCCGTTGGGATCGAAACGCGTGATGGCGATCGATCCGGGTTTCAGAACAGGATGCAAGGTGGTATGTCTTGATGAACAAGGCTCCTTTTTGCACTATACCACTATCTTTCCCCACCCACCCCAAAATGAAGCTGCCACTGCAACAGCCGATATTAAAAAAATGGTGGATAAATTCAATATTGAAGCCATCGGCATCGGCAACGGCACGGCAGGCAGGGAAACAGAACAATTGGTAAGAGGGATCGAATTTGGCGGGCCAGTGAGCGTTTTCATGGTGAACGAAAGCGGCGCCTCCATTTATTCTGCATCGGAAGTGGCCCGCGAGGAATTTCCTGACAAGGATGTTACCGTTCGGGGCGCCATCAGTATCGGCCGGCGGTTGCTCGATCCGCTGAGCGAGCTGGTAAAGATCGATGCAAAATCCATTGGAGTAGGGCAATATCAACACGACGTCAACCAGGCGCGGCTGAAGGAGCAGCTCGACAAAGTGGTGGAAAGCTGCGTGAACCATGTGGGTGTTGACGTGAATACCGCGAGCAGGCACCTGCTCGGATATATTTCGGGTTTGAGTTCAACGCTCGCAAAAAATATTGTTGACTACCGGCAAAAGAATGGTCCCTACCGTTCACGCGAAGAGATCAGGAAGGTGGCGCTGATGGGCCCTAAAAGCTTTGAGCAGTCGGCAGGTTTTATGAGAATACCCGGTTCGCCGAATCCGCTCGACAATAGCGCCGTTCATCCCGAAAGTTATTTTGTGGTGGAAGCGATGGCTAAGGACCTGAACTGCTCGGTTAAAGATTTGATAGGTGACCCGACGTTGCGCAAAAAAATTGACAGGAAAAAATACGTCACCGAAACAGTGGGCGAGTTCACCATCGAAGATATTGTGAAGGAGCTCGAAAAACCCGGCCGCGACCCGCGAGAAAAAGCAGAAGAATTCAGGTTTGATGATACGATCAAGTCGATAGAGGATGTAAAGCCCGGAATGACCGTTCCCGGCATTGTTACGAACATCACCAATTTCGGGGCCTTTGTTGATATTGGCGTGAAGCAAGACGGCCTGCTGCACATTTCACAGATGAGCAACACTTATATCAGTGATCCGAACCAGGTGGTGAAACTTCAACAGCGCTTGATGGTTACCGTTACTGAAGTGGATGCGGCGCGAAAGAGAATTTCTCTTTCTTTAAAAAATAATGCGGCAACTAAGCCGCAGGCAAAAAAAGAAGGACCATCCCATTCGTCTTTCAAAACGCCAAAACAGGAGCCAATGAATGCGTTTCAGTCGAAACTGATGGAGTTGAAGAAGAAGTTTAAAGAATGATGTTAGTTAAACAAAACCAATTTACAGCGATGGTTTTTGATTTTTAAACTTCGCTTTTTTCATTCTGAGGTACATGTCCAACAGCATCAGGCCGAGAACGATGTTCACCATGATGAACACATTCACATACGTGCCGCTGAATATATTTCCCCAGCTTACTGACTTTTCCTGTACATCATCGAGCACGCCGGTGGAGGGCTGCGCCCAGTCGATCTGTCCGAAAATGTACACGATCAGCCCCGCGATAGTGATGAGAAAAAACAACCCGATACCCCTGATGATGTTCTTATTGATGTAGTTGCCGGTGGCGGGTGTTATGTACAGCCTGGAAATTTCTTCCATCACATTTTGTGTGAAGCGCAATGAAGGGTGTTCGAGATCGATGTCGTCCTGCAGCACCTGGTGCATCTCCATCATTTCCGCATACTTCTGTCGCCATTCCTGGTTGGTGCGGATCAGTTCTTCCACAAAGTCCAGCTCACGGTCTTCCATGGAACCATCGATGTAGTTCCACAGTGTTTCTTCTATGTTGGTTGGCGTTTGCATGTTTCCGTTTTAAATTTAATAGGTCAAATCTTTTACCTCCTGCATAAAATGTTTTTCCATTTTTTCCTTCAGTCTTGTTCTTGCCCTGTGCAGTTTCACTTTTACGGTATTCGTTTCCATGTTCAGTATCCTGCTTATCTCTTCCAGGCTTTGTTCCGCTTTATAAAACAGCGTAATCAGCCTTGCGTCGTCGGGACTGAGCAACGCGATGGCTTTCGTCACCATGGCCACCTTCGACTTTCGCTCAACTGCATTCGCATCTGTATTCGACACCTGGTTGTCGGCCATCTCAAATACCTGTTCCCTGTCGAGCGAATGTGTTTCGAGCTTCTTTTTCCTCAAAAATGTGATCGCCGTTGAATTGACGATGGAATAGAGCCAGGTGCTGAACTTCGAATCTCCTCTGAAATCCTTTAGTGCCTTGTAAGCTTTTACAAAAACGTCCTGTGCAATTTCTTCGGCGTCTTCCCGCCCGGGAGTATATTTTAATGCGATAGTGAACACGAAATTTTGATAACGCTTCACCAGCTCCGCAAAGAGCTGATATTCACCATTTAAGACCCTGGCGATTATTTCACTATCAGTTGTCCCGGCGTTCATTATTATATGGTATGACCACGAAATCGCACATCAGGTTACAATACAAAGTAACTAAATCGGTAAATTATTTCTAAAATAGTGTAACCTGCCCGGGAAAGCGATAGTCAGATATTCCAGAAGACAATCTTAAAAAGCAAAAAACTACAATTATGAATGGCGAACTCTTAATCCCGATCCTCGTACCTCTCGGCCTTTTTGCAATGGTTTTCGGGATCGTTTACCTGAACAAGAAGGAAAATCTGGCGATGATCGACAAGGGCATGAACCCCAAGAATGTGCGGCGGAACCCAGAGCCCTACCGCAACCTGAAATGGGGCCTCCTTCTCGTAGGGGCCGGTGTAGGTCTGTTCCTGGCGTATATATTCGACCAGTACTTCTCGAGGAATGATGACAATGAGGCACTTTACTTTGCGCTGATAGCGATTGGCGGCGGAACGGGTCTGATCATCTCTTACAAAATGGAAATGAAAGAACTCAAGGCGTCAGGGTCAGATTTGACTCACGTGCCTTCTTAACCGTAAGGTCATACATGTTGCTTACCTCGTAATAACCTGGCATGCCCCAGATCTGTCTGGCCATCCAGGTTTTTACGCGTTTATTCAGCTCCTCCTTATCTGCTTCCGACAGTGTCGGCATCGTGATGCTGCTACCGGAAAGATACCCCCGCAGGCTTTCCCAGGTCGCCGGGTTTGCGTTAAAGCGCTGGTAGAAATCGGCGGGACCTTTAAAGCCATCAAAATAAGCTTTACGCGCCATGTAATATTCATATATAAACTTCCCGAACCGCTGGTTGGCAAACAGGAGTGAAACATCGCTGTTAAAAGCAGCGGTGTCATAGGGTACGAAGATGTCGGGCGTAATGCCACCCCCCGCGTAAACCGTTCTTCCTCCATTGGTTTTGAAGGCGGCGCCCCGGGAAGCAGTCGCCGTATCACGGTGGGTTACCTCTCCATTATGAAATCTTTCCAGCACCTCTTCGTTGTAAGCGGTTCGGCCGTTTTCGTACGATTTCTGGATGCTGCGCCCCGCCGGCGTGTAATAACGGGCAACAGTGAGCCGTAAAGCTGCGCCGCCGCTGAGGTCGTATTGTTCCTGCACCAGTCCTTTGCCGAACGTGCGGCGGCCAACGATGATGCCACGGTCCCAGTCCTGTATGGCGCCTGCCACCACCTCGCTCGCCGAAGCCGAGCCTTCGTTCACCAGCACTACAAGGCGCCCCACTTCAAACTGTCCCGGCCTTTTGCAGTTGTACTCCACTTTGGGTTGCTTTTGACCCTTTGTATAAACGATGAGCTTGTCCTGGTCCAGGAATTCGTCGGATATGTCCACCGCCTCGCCGAGGATGCCCCCTCCGTTATCGCGAAGGTCGAAGATGAGTTTCTTCATGCCTTTTTTCTTCAGCTTTTCAAAGGCTTCCATACATTCTTCATAGCTGGTGCCCGAGAATTTGTTCAGGTGGATGAAACCGGTGGTATCGTCCATCATATAGGCCGCATCCACCGAGTAAAGGGGGATCATGCCTCTTGAGATGCTTATCTGGCGCGTTGTGTTGCCGGTTAGCACGGTAACGTTCGCGATGCTTTCGCCCGGACCGCGCAAAAGGTTTTTGATCCTTTCGGAAGTGATGCCGTTACCCGCAACGATCGAATCGCCCACTTTCAGGAATTTGTCGCCTGTCTTCACACCTGCCTTTTCGCTGGGGCCGCCGGGCAGCACGTTGACCACGTTGACGGTATCCCTGATGATCTGGAACTCTACGCCTATACCTTCGAAGTTACCCTGCAGGTCCTCGTTTACCTGTTGAACATACCTGGCTGGTATGTAGATGGAATGTGGGTCGAGATGGGTGAGCATAGCCTCGATCGCATCCTGGGCGAGACTGTCGGTGGATATGGGATCCACGTAATTCATGCGGATTAGGTCGATCGCCTCCTGGATGGAGGAACCCCTGCTGCTTTGGAAAAATCCCTGTGTGGCAGGCATTCTTTCCCTCAGCTTGTAGCCGGTTATCATGCCCAGGATCAATATTACCGCAAATCCCAATGGTAACCAGGCCTGTGATTTTTTCATCGTGTCGAGTACTTGTATTTTGCTTACAGAGCGGCGAAGTTCTTAATTAATTTCCAAATGTGAATTTTACCTTCGCGCCTATGTCTATACTCATAGCCGACAGCGGAGCAACCAAATGTGAGTGGTGTTTCGTTGACGGCGGGAAAAAATACACCTGGTTTACGCAAGGCATGAGCCCCTACTTCCTGACGCCCCGGCAAATGGAGGAACTCATCAGGAAGGAACTGCTGATCCAGATGAAGAACAAATTTCCCGGTGAGGTTCATTTTTACGGGACGGGCAACAAGAACCCTGAAAATCGGAAAAGAACAAAAAAGGTGCTGGAGGCGATTTTCCCCGGCGCAAAGGTGACGGTCGATATCGATCTGCTGGCTGCCGCCCGGGCACTTTGTCGCCACCAGCCGGGCATTGCCTGCATCCTGGGTACGGGCAGCAATTCCTGTTATTACAATGGAAAAAAAATCGTGAGGAACATACCGGGGCTGGGCTATGTGCTGGGGGATGAAGGGTCGGGAGCGTACCTGGGAAAAAAGGTGATCCAGCACTACCTCTATGAAATATTCGAAAAAGACCTGAAAGAAAAGTTCGAAGAGACCTATAAAACTAATGATTCGGAGATATTGGAGCATGTGTATCACCAGCCGCTGCCCAACCGCTACCTGGCGGGTTTTGCCAGGTTTTTGGGCGACAACCGGGGGCATTACATGATAGAGAACATAATAGAGGATGGGCTGAATGATTTTTTCTATGTTCACATTGGCGGCTACCGCGAAAGTCGAAAGTATCCCGTACATTTCAACGGAGGTGTAGCGTATCACTTCAGGGATGTGGTATTGGATTTATGTGGATGCTATGGCCTGCAGCCGGGCAGGATCCTGAAGAACCCGATGGAGGGGCTGGTGGAGTATTATCGGGGGGCGTGAGACGGGAGAGAGGAGACGGAAGACGGAAGACGGAAGACGGAGAGAGGAGACGGGAGATGTTTCCCCCGCTGGCGGAGGTGGCGCGAAGCGCCGGGGGTGGACACAATCAACCTTTAACTAAGTAAACATATAACCTTTTAATACGTGGCAGAATTTATAACCATTACGGAACAACCCTCCAACTACAACGACCTCGATAAAATGTCCGTCAACGAGCTGTTGACCAACATGAACCGCGAGGACCAACAGGTGCCGCTGGCCGTGCAAAAAGCCATCCCGTCAATAGAACCGCTGGTGAGCCTCATCGCCGACCGCATCCTGGCCGGTGGCCGGCTGTTTTACATTGGCGCCGGAACAAGCGGCCGGCTCGGCATTCTCGACGCCAGCGAAATACCACCTACCTATGGCATGGAGCCGGGCATCGTAGTGGGTGTAATTGCCGGCGGCGACCGCGCCATTCAGAATTCCATTGAAAATGCAGAGGACGATGAAGAACAGGGATGGAAAGATCTGCAGGAATTCAACGTCTGCGACAAGGACGTGGTAATAGGCATCGCCTCCAGTGGCCGAACGCCTTATGTGATCGGCGCACTCCGCCAGTGCCAGGCAAATAATATCACCACCGCGGGCATTGTATCGAACCCCGGAAGTCCCTTATTAAAATTCGCAGATTTTCCAATCGAGCTTATAGTCGGCCCGGAATTTGTTACCGGAAGCACGCGTATGAAAAGTGGCACGGCGCAGAAGCTTGTGTTGAACATGATCTCCACTTCAGTAATGATCCTTATCGGAAGGGTCGAAGGCAACAGGATGGTTAACATGCAGTTGACGAATTCAAAGCTGATAGAACGAGGAACAAAAATGGTAATGTCGGGGGCCGGAATCTCGGACCACGAAAAGGCAAGGCAACTGTTGCTGCGGTACGGCAGTGTGAAGAAAGCAGTGGAATCAACTTCCCGGTAAATCAATCTTGCGGCCGATATACTACTGACCATACTGCTGACGTTTCTGGTTAACGAAATCTAATCCCTATAAACCAAAGGCTGCTTATGATGATCAGAGTTTTGGCCAACGTGCTACTGCTGGCGGGTCCCCTCCTCGGGATGTCACAGAATACCGCGAATAATGCCTACGCAATTACCAGTAAAGTTATTGGTGGTGTTCAATGGACTGAAGTGAAACAGATCAGTCTCGACAATGGAAGTGTGGTAAAAACCATATTCGATAAAAACGTTCCCGCATACAATGTGTTTGATGGAAGGTCGGCAAAGTCCGTCGCTTTCATGATGAAAAATGACTCGGCGAGCGACAGCCAAAAGCAACCGTTCGCCGGACTGTCGGCGGCATGTGCCTACGACAGAAAGCAAAACAGGCTGTACTTCGCCCCGCTGTTTATTAACCAACTCAGGTACATGGACCTGAACGGCTCGGTGCCTTCAGTTTATCTTTTCCAGCATGAAAATTTTGTGGAGACCAGCGATATCGAATCCGAGGCCAACCAGGTAACACGGATGGTGATCGCGGCTGACGGTAATGGTTATGCGATGAGCAACGATGGCATGCATCTCGTCACTTTTACCACCGGAAAAAACCCAGTCATATCCGACCTTGGCGCTGTGACCGACGCGCCTGAAAACGGAGAAATTTCCGTTCATGACGCCAATACCAGTTGGGGCGGCGACATGCTTGCAGACGCAAGTGGAAATTTATATGTGATATCCGCCCTTAATCATGTATTCAAAATAGATCTGCAAACACGAATCGCAACATTCATCTCGAAAATAAAAGAGCTGCCGGAAGGATTTACCACCAATGGCGCTGTAGTGGATGAAAAAGGTAAAATTATTTTAAGCAGCGCGAACTATCTCACGGCTTATTACACCGTTGATCCTGAAAGCTGGGAAGCAACAGCCATTACATCAACCGAACAGTTATACAACACTTCGGACCTCGCGAATGAAAGATTGCTTTTCCAAACGGAGCTGAAAAAGGATGAACAAATGGTTGTGCAGGAAAAAATATCCGTGTTTCCCAATCCCGTTAAAAACAGTTCGTTCAGGATAACTTTTCAGAATAAAGAATCGGGAAAATATAATGTACAGCTTATAGATGTCGCCGGCAGAATGGTGTCCGATAAATCAGTAAGCGTTTATGACGGCTACCAGACTAGCGAGGTGAGAATCAGCTCTTCTCTTTCCAAGGGAATGTACATGGTGAAGGTGTTGAACAACGACAGCAAAGAAATATACCTGAAGAAAATTCTCGTTCAATAATAATAAAAAAAATATGCGAAAAGGGCCCGGTTTTTCGGGCCTTTTTTTTTGGTTATACAGGCAAAAATATTTTGAATTGGCTGTGGGAAGGTGGTAACTTGCCCGTAGCGACAATTTAAAAGTGATGCATGATATTGAACCATTTTATAACTGGCGGCATTTGTATGTGAGTGAAGAAGATGAGCGGTCACCATTCTATGGAAGGGCGTACTCTGAATTTGAATTTTCACAAACCATCTACAACTACTACATCCACCCTCAATGGGATGATTTCGATTCCAGGACGATGTACCTCAAGGTGCTGATAGCGGACTACGACGAGCGGTACGTAATTATCGAATTAATCGGGGAATGGAACGATGCCATCGAGAACGACATCATGAACCTGAAACGCGAGGTGGCCGATAAGTTCATGGCGGAAGGCATCTATAAATTCATCTTCGTTGCGGAGAATGTTTTGAATTTTCACAGCAGCGATAAGGAATATTATTATGAATGGTTTGAAGAGGTAACCGATGAGAACGGATGGATCGTTTGCCTGAATATGCCAGAGCAAACCCGGAGTGAATTTACACAGGCAAAGCTGAACCGTTATATCGAGACGATGGAGATTGATAACTGGCGGGTGTACAAGCCGTTTCACCTCTTCCGAAAGATCAACGACGCCATCATGAAGAGGTTAGAGATATGAAAACGTAAAAGTTAAAAGTTAAAACCGTCTCCCATTTCCCGTCGCTGGCGCTTCATTGTAAATTTTTTTTGACATTTCGCCTTCGTCGATTATTTTTGTCCCCGCAATGATCACAACCAAGTCTTTCCCCTTCTTTTATTTTTACTTCTACTTTAGCAAGTAGCCGGGAAAGCTTTGGTTAAAACGAAATAAATTGATTTAACATAAAGA
>CAMPGT010000078.1 GCA_946885665.1 uncultured Chitinophagaceae bacterium
AGATATTGATGAAAAAGATCGCATCGAAAAAGAGAAAAAAGATAAAGTTGAAAAAGATCGTTTAGAGAAAGAGAAAAAAGATAGAGAGGATAAAGTGAAAAACGATAAAGAAAAAGATGAATCCAAAGAAGATAAAAACCATAAAGAAGACAAAAACGATAAAGAAAAAAACGATAAAGAAAAATCGAATAACCCAAGCCCCAACTCAGTAGACAAGCAAAAGAACTCTGAAGATAAAAAAGAGAATAGCACTCAGAAAAAAATAAATACCAGCGCTATTCAAAAACTAAGAAAATAGGATTGATCGTAAAATGGATAAAACCGAGGGCCGGCTTCTTCCGGCCCTCAATCATTTTTAGTAAACCGTGAAAAGAATTCGCTGGTCCACCCCCGGCGCTTCGCGCCACCCCCGCCAGCGGGGGATATTTGAGCCCTGCCTTCGATCCCCGCCAGCGGGGGATAACTAAATCTTAATAAATATCTTCTTCTTGTACATCCAATACAATATCCACCACTCGATCAGCAACACGATCACACCGCTCACCAGCGTGGAATACGCATCTCCAAAAACCTGGTCGTAATTACGGCCCAGGTGCACATACAGCGTTTTCGAGATAAACGACCTGAACCCATCAGCAATAACATAGGCAGCAATGGAGTTCATGCCAATCACCAGCAGAAAGAACGACCACTTCTTCCGCTTATGAATATCGATGATCCAATAAAAAGCAGAAAGCAACAAAAAGCAACATCCGCCGCTGAAGAGAACCCAGTTGGGCGTCCATATTCTTTTGACGATCGGATTGATGCCCATCCGGTGGATGATCAGACTCACCAGTATGAGCGAAGCGCCGATCACTACAAACCTCTTCACCTTATCCAGCGGACCGTATTTTTCAGATCTCAGCAAATTACCGGTGAGCAATCCGAGTATCATGGTACCCAAAGTAGGAATAAAGCTAAGAGTCGAATAACCGCCTTCATTATAAAGGAACGGCTGCTCACGCGGAAACAGGTTCAGGAACCACCGGTCAAATTCCCACGCAAGGTTTGCATTCTTGTTCCAATGTTCCGCAAAACCATAGAGATTATAATCCCAATCTACCGGCACACCCGTGAGTGCAGGATTCATCGTTTCTGCCGATGCGGGATACAGCGCAAAAGCCAGCCAGTAACCGACGAGAATTACGACAAGCGCAGCGACCTGCACACGCTGCTTGCAAAACCCCAGCAGAAACAAAAATACATAGCCCAGGCCTATCTGCGATAAGGTGTCCTCAAAAGTAAAATAAGTTTGACTGGAGTACAGCGAACGCAGAAAAATACCGAGTATCACCAAGATAAATGCGCGCCTGATGGCGGAGAGAAACATGGAATTAAAAGGAACGCCTTTCGCTTTACGGCTGGCAATCGAATAAGGCAAGGCAACACCCACCAGGAAGGTAAACGAGGGCTGAATAAGATCATGCAACGAACATCCTACCCACGGCACATGAGACTGGTGAAAATAAAGAAAGCGCCAGAACGAACTTTCAGGCAAAGACTCGGACACATGCCCAAAAGAAAGCACTTCTGCCATCATCAATAACATCACAAGGCCGCGGTAGGCATCCACCGAGGCAACGCGCTGCGGTGAAAAGGGCGATCCCTGGTTCTGTTTTATCGTTTTTGGTGCGGCCGTAGTTGAGGTTGCCTTCATAAATGCTGATTTAATATATCCACTGCCTGTTTAACGAGTTGATGATAATCCTGCACGCGCCTCGTTACGATCCGGATATTTTCCTGCGCCTCTTTCCATTGCCGTTGTTCAATGGCCTCACGTATGCCCGGAAGCGTTTTAACCCCATATCCCGTGTAATACCCGGGAGCATACACCTGGTGCCGGTACCATGGCCGTTTGGGTAATCCCTTTTCGGTCAGTAATTGTCGTTCGGAACCATACAGGATAACATTCAATTGCCGTTGCACGCCCGGTGTAACATCTGTGGCCGAAGATGATAGTTTCCTGTACTGTGCCGCGGTGGCTTTTAATGAATCGAGCGAACGATCAAGTGCCGAAAAATCGAGACGAGGCACAGTGTCTTCCATGGCGACGGGCAGGAGCTTGTCTTGCGGGTCCTCTGCCAATTTAAATAAATTATTGCTGACCATCTTGTTCCGCAGCTTTGTTTCATTTCGCATATTGTCCAGCAATTTTTTTATTTCATCCCTGTAATCCATGACAGTTGTCGCCAGGCTTTTATAATCAAGCGGCAGCACTTCGGCATTGGCCATACGCATCATCACCCTGCCGGCAGTTTTTGCCAAAGCCACCACATAATGAAAGCCGGGATCCATAAACCGTGTAAAATGATCGTATGTGTCGTAGATAGAATGGTATTCGCCTCCTTCGCCTTCACCCTGGAAGCTCAGGTTGAGTGTGGTAATGCCGAGGTGCTGTAAAAACCCCGACCAGTCGGAACCCGCTCCCAATGCGCCTAACTTCAAATTTTTGTCGCCTAAATCCTTAAGCGATTCGGCAGTGGATTGGCTGTTAATTATTTTCGCGTAAGAGCGGTCGCGGATGGAAACGCCGGTTTGCGGATCGATAACCGCAGAGGCCACTTCGTTGAAAAAAGGTTCAAGCGTATGGGAACCGGCGGCGCTGATGAAACCGCGTGCCGTTGCATCGCTGTTCACGTAGAGTACAGCTTTTTTGGTGAGTTCCCCACGATGGTCTTCGGTCCACTCTGTGGAACCCAGCAATCCCTGCTCCTCGGCATCCCATGCGCAATAAACGAGTGTGCGCTTCAACTTGTATCCTCTTCTCACCATTTCTGCAATAACCCTGGCCTCTTCCATTTCCGACACGATGCCGCTCACCGGATCGGATGCGCCGTTTACCCAGGCATCGTGGTGGTTGCCACGGATCACCCACTCATCAGGCAGTTCCGATCCCTTCAGCTTTGCGATCACATTGTACAGCGTTTTATTCTGCCAGTTGAATTCGAGCTTTAGATGAACCTTGTCTGTGCCGGGCCCTACATGATAGGTAATGGGCAGTCCGCCGCGCCAGGATGCAGGCGCAACGGGACCTTTAAGCGACTTCATCAACGGCAGTGCATCTTCATATGAAATGGGCAGTACGGGAATTTTCATTAATGTGATGGCCTCGGCCCGGTCGAGCCGCCTCGCGTTTTTCGTGGATCCTTCCCCGGGAGTGAGCGGATCGCCGGGATAAACGGGCATGTCCATCACCGATCCTCTCTGAACACTGGTTGCCGGGCGGTACGGACCCTTTGGATATACGTCTCCAACGCTATAGCCATCATCCAGTGGATCAGAATAAATAATGCAGCCGATAGCACCATGTTCCGCGGCCACCTTGGGCTTGATGCCGCGCCACGAGCCCCCGTATTTGGCAATGACTATTTTCCCTTTTACATCGATCCCCATTCTCTCGAGCACCTCGTAATCTGCAGGTACGCCACGGTTCACAAACACCAGCGGTGCAGTTACATCTCCATCGGCTGAATAAGCATTGTAAGGAGGAAGCTGCTCGGAACGCTGGGCCGTTGCTTTGTCCTGCGGAACGATGGCCTCTTGCAGTTTTGCAGTGTATGGATGCGCTCCCTGCAATTGCAGTGCACGTGTTTTTGGGGTCGGAAATAAAACATCGTATGTTTCGATATTTACATCGTAGCCCCATTTTTTGAAAAGGGCGGCAATGTATTCGGCATTGGCCTTATCTTTTGCAGATCCAAGGTGGTGAGGGTGCGATGCAAGGTATTGCATCCATTTGTTGGGGTTCTCGTGGGAAAGAAGAGAGTCGAATGTTTTTTCCCATTGCAGTTGCTGCTTTACCCGCTCAGCAGAGAAACCCATGAGTGAATCCTGTGAAAGGCCATGTGCTGCGATAAAAAGAAGAACAGCGAAAAAAAATATTTTCATCCGGACGTTTTTTGTTTTGTTAGTTCATCCTGGTCAACGGCAAAACTTAAAAACTTAAAAGTTAAAAGTTAAAAGTTAAAACTGAAAACCCTCTCACGTTTCACGTCTCACGTCTCACTTTTCACCTTTGCCCATTGCCCAATGCCTATTCCCTACCTCCACTCCACCATCTTCGACTCGTAAAAATTAATGTCCATTGCCTTCATCCTGGAGCCATGCTTGCCGAGCCTTACTTTATATTCATCCCAGTTTCTTGTAAACTCGGGCGACCATCCCACTTCGGCTACACCCGGCAAACGCGGAAACACCATGTACTCCACCTCATCCATATTCGTAAGCGTTTCCGTCCAAACCGGCGCCTCTACGCCAAGTATGCTCTCCCTGGGAATACCATTCACCCTGTCCGATAATTTCCAGTTGTACGCACTGTCCACCTCAATACGCGCCGCCCAGTCCTGGCCCAGCTTAGTGGTGCTGTCATATTTCATGTCCAGGTAAACCTTCGTGGCCGGCGACATAATTATTTTGGCTCCCTTCTTCACGGCGTCTATCGCGTGCGCGGCATTCGACCAGTACTGTACGATTGTTGAAGAGTCCACATTGGCCTGCGCTATTTCTTCCCAGCCGATCATTTTTTTGCCATACTTTTTCGGCACCTGCAACACCTTGTTAATGAAGTAAATGAAATCTTCCTTCTTTGTTGCATGGCTCTCGTCACCGCCAAGATGAAGGTAAGGACCGGGAGTGATCGCTGCCAGCTCACGCACCACGTCGTCAATAAATTTATACGTAATGTCCTTCTTCACACACAACGAACTGAAGCCAACTTCAATACCTGTGTAAGGCGCAGTGGCGGAATCATTGCAGTTCAGCTCTGCATAAGAAGACAGCGCCGCATTGGTGTGGCCGGGCATGTCGATCTCCGGAATGATGGTGATAAATCTTTCCTGTGCGTATTTCACAATGTCTTTGTACTGTTCCTGCGTGTAAAAGCCGCCTTTTCCGCCACCCACTTCCGAACTGCCGCCGTGTGCAGTAAGGTTGGGCCACGATTTGATCTCTATGCGCCATCCCTGGTCGTCGGAAAGGTGCAAATGAAGAGTATTCATTTTGTAGAATGCAAGCAGGTCTATGTAATGCTTCACATCATCCACGTCAAAAAAATGACGCGCCACATCCAGCATTGCGCCGCGAAGGCCGTATTCCGGAAAATCCCTGATCACTCCGCCGGCGATCACATATTCTCCATCACCTTTTCCTTTTTCTCCAAAATCGTCTGGTAATAATTGCAGCAACGTTTGTATCCCATGAAAGACGCCTTCGGGAGTGTTCGCTTTTATTTTAAGTTGCTGTGCAGTTACCGACAGCTCATATCCTTCTCTGCCCAGTTCCCTGTCGCCGCTTCGTACAACGAAGAGAATGTGATTGCCCTTAAGCGTGTCGCTCACGCTCTTAACGATATCTATTGTCGTTCCCAGCGCATCGGATAATTTTTGAGAGAAGAAAGCGGCCACCTGCTCCAGGCTGTCCGATTCGCCGCTGATGTAGAGCGCCGTTTCACTGTTGATGGTAAAAATACCCTGGCCATCAGTAACGGTAACCGCTTTCGGTATCAGCCCGGCTTCAGAAAGTAACGGCGCCTGCTTTTCTGTAGATGTGCAGGCAGAAAGGCAAATGGCTGCCATGCAAATAAATGTGCTTCTGTTCATGATTTTACTTTTCGGAAATGTTGATTTATCGTTTTGGGCTGACATTGATCGCTTGTTGTTCCGCTTTCAGCGCGAGCTCCATGGCGAGAAAGCAATGTGCCTGCGTCATGGCGGTTTCGGTGCGGTTCAAAACATCGTCAACCAGGTGCCGGCCATAAGGCAGATCCGTGTCACTGCTGTCAATATATCTCGTCGTCTTCTGGTCAACAAGAAAAAGATGGTTAGCGCCTTCGCGTCCCGCGATGTCAATGTTCTTCCTGATCTCTATGTAGCCTTCAGTGCCAAGAATGGTGAGCCGCGAATCGCCCCAGGTTTTCAATCCGCCCGGCGTAAACCAGTCTACCCGCATGTATCCCGGACCGCCGTTGCCAGACAGCATAGCGTCGCCAAAATCTTCGAGCTCCGGATATTCAGGATGGTTGAAGTTGCCAATACGCGACGAAACGACATCGGCCTCGGTGCTGCCCGTAAAAAATAAGTATTGATCTGTTTGATGAGTGGCAATGTCGGTTAATATGCCGCCGTATTGTTCTTTATCAAAAAACCAGTCGGGCCTCGATTTCGGGTTCATGCGGTGTGGGCCCAATCCAATGGTTTGTACCACCTTGCCGATCGCGCCCGCTTTCACCAGATCGCCGGCTTTAACGGTTGCCCTGTTTTCGAGCCTTTCGCTGTACATGATGGAAAAAATGCGCTTTGTTTCCTCTTGTACCCGCCGCACGTCTTTTAACTGCTCAAGTGTGGTGATAGCGGGTTTGTCGGACATATAATCCTTACCATGCCGCATCACTTCGATACCCAGCGGGCCCCGCTCCACGGGAATACCGGCAGAGAGTACCAACTGAATACTTTTGTCGTTGAGTATTTCATCTTTTGAACGGGCAACCTTTGCATCGGGATGGTTTTTTGCGAAAGCAGCCGACAAATCGGGTTCCTTCGCATAAAACGAAACGAATTCACCACCGCCTTTTTTTACCGCTTCCACCTGCGAACCGATGTGTCCGTGGTTAATGCCTATAACGGCAAACCTTATGCGCGGTTTCGGGTAAATATTTTTTGAAGATCTTATAGCCGGTGCCGCAAAAGCCTTCGGCAAATCGGGTATGGCTACCATGGCGGCCGCGGCAGTTGCCGCATTCCTGATAAAACTCCGCCTGTTCGATGACACTTCTTCCATAACATGACGATTACTGGGATCTGAAAATCGGAACATGATATTAATTTATTTTTTCCAGATTACAGGTTAAACGTGATCCATTCCACTAATATAAACCCCGAATTCGCTGCTTTTTGTCCGCTGGGTTCAGTATAAACCACATACACATCATGAACTCCGCTAACTGGAGAGATCGGCACATTTAATTTTCGCAACGAACGCTTATCAGTGTTTGAAGAAATATCCTTTTCCACTTTAAGACTACCAATTTCTTTCCCATCTGTAGAATCGATCCGTATAGAAAAGGTGCCGCCTTTTGCCTGCGCATTCAGCTCGAGATCCAACGATTTTATCGCGGTGAGATCTGCCTGCCTGAATCCAATCCAGGAGCCTGTTCCATTGAATTGCATTTGCCAGTCTTCCGTTTTTATAACATTGTTCCGGAGTTGTGCGTTGGCGGCACGCAGCCTTGAATTGCGTATATAAAAATATTGGCGTGTATCGTTGGAGCCTACGCCCTGTTGCTCGCGATCCTTATAACTTACAGCAATAACGTATTCGCCGGGCTCGCCGCGCGTTTTCCTGCTGTCGGCCACTATCTTACCCGATAACGGCAGCGGTTTCGACAACGATTCGTCATCCTTCAACGATAAGATATAGGCGACAATTTCTTCTGCCCGCTGTTGCGGGATCTGCGGATGCGCCGACATAGCATGGTCGTTTCCCCACACGCCGCTGCCTCCTTCGATAACCTTCGCAGCAAGTTTTTTTATTGTTGCACTGTCTTTTTTGTAACGCGCCGAAATGGCGAGATAGCTTGGGCCAACTGATTTCTGGTCCATCGAATGGCACGCCTTGCAATCGCTTGCCCTTATCGGTTCAAAGTCCGGCTCACCGGGCATTCCTGTTTCGTGCGACTGCGCCACCATGGTGATGTCGGTGCCCATTGTCGAAAAAGCAATCGTGGCTTTTACGGATGAATCGGGTATCTGTCCGCCGCTGAGGCTGCCGTCTTCCTTGTCGTTTACCTCTATCTCATATTCAATGGGTCTGTTGGGCCAGTAAAACCCCTTATTACCGTGGCGCACGTTAAAGGTGATTTGCGGTTCAGCATTGCCTGCCATTATCTGTATGGCGCTTTGCGCCGTTTTACCTTGTTTGTCTTCTGCAACCAACCTGACCTTGTACAAGCCGGGTTTCGAAAAAGTGAAAGACGGATCGGCTTCCGAAGCTTGCACCCCCTCTCCATCGAAATACCATTTATACTGCAGCGCAGACGAGTCGGGATCGAAAGATCCCTTTGATGAAAATTTTACCGTGAGCGGTATGGAGCCCGCTGTTTTGTCGGCAGAGGCCTTCACTATCGGCGACCTGTTGCCGCGGAGATATTCGATTTTATAGAGTCCCGCATCTGCATTTCTTGCGAACCAGTTGGTGCCGTATTCAAGCACATACAATACTCCGTCGGGACCGATTTCGAGATCGATGGGGTGATGAAAAGTTGTGCTGCTCATAAAAGGCTCGATGCTGTCCAGCTTCCCATCTTCACCAATGGTCAGCACGTTGATCCAGTCGCGCAGCCATTCGGCTATGAACACTTTGTTATTGAAATGCGCATGCAGGTGGCGCGTCGTGTCGTTGATACGGTCCTTGTATTGGCCGGTGTAAAATACCGGTCCGCCGATGGGCGACTTGCCGCCGGTGCCCAGGTGCGGGAACAGTTTTGACTGATCGTAAGAATACCAGATCAGGGCGCTTTTGGCCGGGGGAAGGTTTTCGAGCCCTGTATTGTTCACGGAATTGTTGACCGGCTTCTCCGGATCGAAAAAAGGGCCGATCTTTTCCGTGGCAAAATCGAAATCGGCATAAGGCGCATTGGGTCCGGCGAAATACGGCCAGCCAAAGAAACCCGGTTCCCTGGCGAGGTTCCATTCATCGTAGCTGATGGGTCCCCTTTTCGGATCGTCGATGGTGTTTTGTCCCACATCGCCCCAGTACAGCCATCCGTTTTTGGGGTCGACGCCAATACGGTAGGGATTGCGGCAGCCCATCACATATATTTCCGGCTTTGTTTTGGGCGTGCCCTCGGGGAAAAGATTTCCTTTCGGGATAGTGTACGTGCCGTTGGGCTCAGGATGAATGCGGAGTATCTTTCCGCGGAAGTCGTTTGTGTTGCCGGCCGTGCGCTGTGCATCCCAGTATTCGCGGCCTTTACGTTCATCAATGGAATTGTAGTAGCCGGGGTTATGCGGATTGGTATTGTCGCCAACGGCGATGAATAAATTTTCATCCGGACCGAAAGCAAGCGATCCGGCAGAGTGGCAACATTCCTTTCGCTGCGTGGGTATTTCCAGCAATATTTTCTCAGCATTCAGGTCGAGCCGCTCCCCTTTCAAAACAAACCTCGACACACGCTGAATGGGTTTATCACCCGCCGGCGAATAGTAGAAATAGATAAAATTATTGGTGTCAAAATGAGGATCGAGCGCTACGCCCAACAAGCCATCCTCAACACCGAAGAACACGGGAATGGAAGAAATTCTTTTCACTTCGTTTGCCGAAGGAACATACATTTTAACGGCGCCTTTCCGTTCGATGATCACGACCCTTCCATCGGGAGCTACTGCAATTTCCAGCGGTTCATCAAAGTGGGCGCCCAACTGCGTTTTTACCAGCCTGTTGGTATCGTACGGCTCTTCGTGCACAATGCCAGGGGTCATCTCATTTTTACAGGAAAAAATTACTACAGCAAAAAATAGCAGGAAATAACGTACCAATACTTTACACATAATTACTGCGGGACCAAAATGGTTTTTAATTTTTTAAATTGAACGCCTTCCGACATCATCTTTTCCAGTATGTTTTCTACCGCTGCGGCAAATGGAGCGAGCGCGTTCAAATCTTCCCCCCACAATTTATCGTTACCCAAAACCCGGCGCACGATTTGCGCAGGAGACGATTCCTGCTGCCACAATTCGTAAAAAAATTCAGCATGATCGTCGTTGATGGCATACTGCCTGCCATCCAGCGATCCATAGAAGGTGCCATTTTCTTTTTTCACTGCCCGCATGAACAGGATGTATGCAGCAAAGCCCATCGACATGCAGGGCGCCGCAGCATGATGCAGTTCATGATATCGTTTCAGCGCAGGCAGGTTCCTGTTGCGCATCTTGGTAGTGCATTGAAAAGTGATGTTCAGCCAAAGATGCCGAAGGTAGGGATTACTGAACCTGTCGAGCACTTTGGTGCCAAAGTCATTGATTTGTTGTGAAGGCACATTGGCGGGCATCGCCGAACCGATTTCGCTAAGCATGATGGTGCGCACAAACTGGTAAAAGTCCGGGTTGTCCATCGCTTCCTTCACCGTTTCAAAACCGGAGAGGAAGGCAAGACAGGCGCTGAAGGTGTGCGTTCCGTTCAGCAAATGCAGTTTCAGCGATTTGTAAATGTCGATATCAGGCTCAACAAAAACGCCATCGTCGGCACCGGTAAAACTGAGTATGCGGGCCGTTTCTTCGTCGCCTTCTATTGCCCACAACCGGTAATCCTCGCACATGGTTAACAGGGCATCCTCGTAGCCGATCTCTTTTTGCAGCTCCTGCAATATTTCATCGCCGGGATCTTTCGTAACGATGCGGTCAACGAGAGAATTGCAAAAACGCACCGAGCCGTTCAGCCATTCGACGAAATCGCTTTCCAGTTGGTTGTGTTCCGCCAATTCATTGACGATGCCTTTTAATTTCGTGCCGTTTTCTGTGAGGAGTTCGGTGGGAATCACTACAAGCCTGGAATCGGCGCTTCCGCGGAAGTGCTGGTAACGCCTGTAAAGAACGGCAAGCAATTTTGCGGGGTACGACGAAGGAGGGTCCGCGGTAATGGATTCCTTCACCAACTGCAATCCCACTTCGGTAGTGTTTGATATTATTACCTGGAGAGAAGGGCTCTCTGCCAGCGCAAGAACCTCCTGCCATTGCGATTTTGCAGAAAGCACGCGGCTGATGGCGCTGTTGATGATATTTTCTTCAACAATATTTTCATTGTTAATTCCTCTTGAACAGATGGTGTAGAGATTATCCTGTTTGGAGAAGGCATCTGCATCGCCGGCAGCGGTGGATTTGACCACCACGATCCGTCCGTTGAAGATGCCCTGCCTGTTCGCCTTGTCGATGAAATAGTCGCAAAGTCCGCGGAGCAGCACCCCTGTGCCAAACTGCAGCACTTTTTCGGGCAGAGAAAAAATATTATCGGTTGGTTGTTCTGCTTTTTTTCCCGCAAGGTTCGGCAGTGCTTTTTTTGAAAGTTGCATCCGGATTTCACTTTTAAGTGGAGATGATTCCCATTTTTTGCATGAGAAAGGTAGCATTTTTATTGGTCGCTATGCCATCGTGCAGCCGGTAATCAAATAACAATTCTCCATTTTCTATTTTGCTTTCGAAACAATAATTGCTGATGAGGGAAGGATAAATATTTTCGAGTTCGCTGAGCGACAGGTCGTGCGTCGCGAAAATTGCCAGGCAATTGTGCGATATCAATTTCCTGATGAGCGCTTCTGATCCATGTGTTTTATCGGATGAATTGGTACCTCTCAACACCTCGTCGATCAACACGAGGGCGGGCGTTCGGGTTTCAAGCTCACTGATGATTTTCCTGAGGCGTTTCAGTTCGGCCATGAAGTAGGAAGTATGCTCCTGCAGCGAGTCGCTGATGCGAATGGACGTGAGGATCCTCATGGTTGTGCAGGTAAACTGCTGTGCACATACCGGTGCGCCGCATTGCGCGAGCAACAGGTTGATGCCAACGGTTCTCAGAAATGTTGATTTTCCCGACATGTTCGAACCGGTTACCAGCATCATTTTTTCGGACCTGCCGATAGAAAAATCGTTGCTCACCGATTCGGCCTCGGGGATAAGCGGATGCGCCATGGCGGTGGCAGCGATGAGTGGCCCGCCTTCGGCGATGGTTGGATAAACGTATTGCGGGTGATTGTAAGCAAAGGTGGCGAAGGAGTTGAGCATTTCTATTTCGCCCACTGCACCGATCCAGTCCTGAAAACGGTTGCGGTTGGTGAGTTTCCATTTTTCGAGCGCAATCATGCAGTGGATATCGTAGACCGCGAGACTGTTCAAAATAAAGTTAACCGCCAGGTTTGACCGTTGATCGAAAAACGACGTGAGCCGCGATAATTTTTTTATTTGATGTTTACCATCGGATGCCGTGGCGGATAACTTTTGAAGCAACGATGACGATCCCGCTGCAGTGCGATGAAATTCTCTCAGAACGGTGGAATATTGGTCGAGCGTGGATTGCTTTTTGCCGATGAGCAGGTGCTGCCCATGGATATACTTTCCATGCAGGCCGATAAACAGCCAGCTCACCAGCACGCCGGTGCCAATTGGTATCGGATTATTACTGTCGAGATAAAAAAGAAGTGCACCTATATTGAAAACCGGCAGGAGCAATCGGAGTATCTGAACCCATGCCGTATTGTGCAGCCGTCCCTGGGTGGTGATCCACTCGCCGATTTCGGTGGTGCCGCCTTCATTTTCATCGCGAAGCAAACCATATGCGGTGATCCATTGGCGCTGCTGCACCTGCGGCGACAATTGCCTGATGGCTTCCTGCTGCTCCCTGATAATTTGCGTGTCGTCGAATGGCGCATCCAGTAACTGCATCAGCCGTGCGGCGCCATGAGTGGTTGTGGTGCGGTTCAGGAAATGATAGAGCGATCTCTCACCGAAAATATCCAGGTCATCGGCATACAGCGAGCCCTGCCGGTGGGCATGTCCGTTATCAAAACGATTTGCCCCGCCTTTCAACATGGAGGCTTCGTTATCGTTGATGAACAGCAACTTTTCAGCGAGCTTTTTTGCTGAGGCGAGGTTTGCCGAAACGCGCAGCAGGAGCAGGAAGAGTATAATGCCGATAAACGTGAAAATCAGCCAGTTATGTCCCGGATAACGAAAATGAAAATAAACGGAGAATGCAACAAGAATGAAAACGGTGAGTCTTGACAACGATACCCGGAGGAGACGTTTTTTAAGGCGGCTGATCTCGCCTGCCAGCCGGCTGGCAGTGGTAGCATAATATGCAGCAGCTAATTGCATACTGCAACATATCTATTTTTGAGGATAATTAAAGCCAGGGATTATCTACCTTCAAATATCTTTTTCATTCACAAAAAATGTATTGCCATGAAAAAATTCCTGTACGTAGCTTTTAGTTGTTCCCTGTTTAGCCTTGTTGCCTGCGGCGATGGCGCCGGTACTGATGAAACATCAGACATGGACACCAGCACCGCAATGACCGACAACAGCACTGCTGCTGCAAACAGTGTGATGACAAAAACACTCGACCTCAGCTCATCGCAGGAAGTGCCTGCCAACAACAGTGCAGCAAAGGGAACAGTAGATGTTACCTATAACAAAGACAGCAAGACGCTCAGCTATACGGTCAAATACAGCGATCTTACCGACAAAGCCTCAATGGCGCACATTCACGGCACCGCCGCTAAGGGCGCGAACGCCGGTGTGAAAGTTGACCTCACGCCGAAGTTGGAAAAAGAAACTTCGGGCACGTTTAGTGATTCTGTAAAAATTGAAGATAGTGGCATCAAGGAAGACAGCCTTCTTTCGGGCTTTTATTACTTCAATATACACACGCCAAAACATCCTGGTGGAGAGATAAGGGCGCAGATAGAATTTTAAGTTTTGAGATCGGGTCCACCCCCGGCGCTCCGCGCCACCCCCGCCAGCGGGGGATACAGGGGTGCAAGCAGCCTATCCCCCGCCAGCGGGGAGAGCGGCAATGGGCAATCGGCAATGCCTATCCCCCGCTGGCGGGGGTGGTCCCGACGAAGGAGGGACCGGGGGTGGACCTCAATTCTTAAAAATAAAATAAACCGCCGCAATCAGCAGCCCGAACCCGATAAAATGGTTCAACGTAAAAGTTGAGGTCCGGAAAACGATAGTGGAAAAGATAACGAAAACGGCAAGCGTGATGACCTCCTGTAGGACCTTCAGTTCAAGCAGCGAAAAAGGTCCGCCGAACTCCTGCGAGCCGAGCCGGTTGGCCGGTACCTGGAAGCAGTATTCAAAAAAAGCGATCCCCCAGCTCAGGAGGATGATCGCCCAAATAGGCGTGGAAGAATGAGCCGAAGCCTTGTTAAAGAATTTAAGGTGGCCGTACCAGGCCACGGTCATGAAGACATTTGAAACCACCAGTAAAAAAGCCGGCACAAAAAATCTCACTTAAAAGCGGTATTTAATCTTTCTTCAACCTGGTCCATTTGGTCCTGGCAGCAACAGGTAACTTTCACTACCCATCTCCGCCGCGTGTAAACCGGCTCACACTCCGGCAAGTGGAAATGATCCATACAAAGCAGTCCGCCAACCTCTTCAGAGATACGGTGTTCGAATTTACTGATCAAATGCACGTTCTGAGCGTCTTTCTTCTCCTGCAAATATGTCTTACCCCTGAGGTCTCTCAATTCAACTTCTATCACTTGCTTGTTCATACCGGATAATTTTGCGTATGACTGGACGAGATTCAATGAAAATTCTATGCCAGTCCGAAGCCGCCGCCCCTTGCATCTTCCATGTTTAATTTTTACTTTAGCGTTTCCGCGTCCACATATCCCATTTCTGGCACTTGTTTTTCTTGTCTATTGGTATGA
>CAMPGT010000079.1 GCA_946885665.1 uncultured Chitinophagaceae bacterium
AGGATGGTAGGAATTTCATACGCCAAATGGAGATACATGCGCACACCGGCAGTAAGAGTCTATTTACACAAGACATATTTCACACTTACTTACAGGCAATCCGGCAACATCAACATTAATGTGGAAGATTGGGATGGAGTCTTCTTGAAGGAATTGGATAAGGTTTCAGCTAATTAAACGATGTCAACAAATTTATATGGCGCGGGTAGATAAACAATCAAGCAAAAAATAAAAATCAACATCGCTAAGTATAAACACCTATCGTTTTAGGACAAGCAAAAACTTCGCCTTTGACTTTCAGACTGCAATGAATGATTTTTTTTTGATTATTTCGTTTGACATTGGTCAAATAAACTTTAAAACTCCTGGAAATGAATAAAATTGAAGAAGAATTAAACGGCAACAGACTTGTTGCTCCTACGCGCAGGCGCGCCTTTTCGCATTAAAGTTCGGTTTACCGCTGCCGTTATAAACAACCAGCAAAACACCGTATTGGTAACCGCATAACGCCAAAATAACCGCCGCGGCTCCTGCATCAGCCTGTACAGCCATTCCAGCCCATTGCGCTGCATCCATACCGGCGCCCGCCGCTGCATGCCTATCAACACCGGCAACGCACCGCCCACACCCACCATCAACGCATGTACCCTGCCCTTCATCCGCGCCATCCACCGCTCCTGCCGGGGGCAGCCCAATATCACAAACACCAGCCTGGCGCCGCTTGCATTGATCTTTGCCGCTACCTCATCTTCCTCCGCCGCAGTGAGCTCGCGAAACGGCGGACTGTACATGCCAGCAATCTTCAACGCTGGAAATTTGCCATGCAAAAACTTCTCTGCCTTCAACAGCAACGAAGGCGTGCCCCCGTAAAAGAAAACAGGCAGCCCGCAGCCTTCGGCACTCAATAACAAGTCGGGCAACAGGTCCATACCCGCCACCCTCTCCTGCTTCATACCATATAATATATTAAACGCCCAGGTAATGGGCACACCGTCGGGGGTTACAATGGCGGCATTGTTTACTATCGAAGCAAAATGCTCGCTTCGCCTGGCCTCTACTACCATGTGTGCATTGGCAACGCAAACATAGTTGCTGCCACGGCTCAAAGCACTGTTGATGATGGCCCCGCTCATTTGGCGGTAACTACCAGTGCTCACTTGCAGCGACATCATTTTCTTCTTGTTCATAGCCAGGGGTTATAGCAAGATTATTGGGGACGGGTAATTTAAGAAATATCCACGACGCTACACGGCAGGTTCGAGTATAAATTCTTTCCGAATGTGCCTGCGGCTCACCTTGCGGGCCGACTGTATCAGCCGCCGGGTGTGCAGTATCTTCGGAAGGTTCGAAAAAACATACGGAATGGCTCGCAGCGAATAAAATTCAAAAATCAAAGAATACACAAACACCAAAACGAACCGTACGGCAATATGGATAAAGTCCAGTAAAAAGTTCATCGAATCATCGTTCTTGATCACCGATACAATCGAATTTTTAAACGAATGGAACTTCACGTCGCGGTCAACAAGCTTCCTTGCCGAAAGCACCCGCTGTTTAAACCCACGGTAGTGGCAGCCCACCGCATCGGGAACAAACAGGCACTTCCAGCCGGCCAGTTGCAGGCGCCACGAAACGTCCCAATCTTCGCCATATAAAAAATAGGTGTCGTCGAACAGCTCTTTATTGATCATAATGCTTTGAATGGCCCTGCGCCGGTAAAAGGCTGCGGCGCCGTCCACGCCATCCACATACTCCGGTTTTAACGGCACCGCATTGCGCGGCATGCCGGCAAAGCGCAGCTTGAACCGCCGCGAGCGGGTAAAGGTTATGCCGGCACAATCAATTACCGGGTTGGCCGATTTGTTGCTCAACAGCAGCGAAGCGAGCGAACCCACCCGGTGGTCAACATCGAAATACGGAAGCGCCGTTTCAATAAAAGAAGGCTCGAGGATGGCATCGGGGTTCAGTACCAGGATGTACTCCGACGAAAAATGGTTGATGGTCCAGTTGTGGGCCGAGCCAAAGCCGATATTGGTATCGCCATACTTTGTATACAGGCGGCCGTCGCTGAAGCCGGATAGGATGGACCGGGTATCGTCGGTAGAGTCGTTGTCGTAAACAACGAGGATAAAATCGCCAACAGTTTGCTGCAGCACGGCATCGATACATTCTTTGATGTACCTGGCGCTGTTATAGGTTACGATCGATATCAGTACTCTTGCTGCGTTCATATTTACGGCCGTGCCGTTTTATGAATAACATCACTAAAACGTTCCACCATGCTGTTTAGTTGTAACCGGGCCGCCACATATTCTTTAATGTGCCCGGCCATTTGCTGCTGGTGGCGTTCGTTGTAAAGATAATCCTGCACAACGTGGGCCAACCAGCCAAAATCCCCATACGGTACCCAAAAACCGGTTTTTGCTTCTATTATATGCTCTTTTTCGGGGCCGTGCCAGGGGCGGCCATCACCGTTTTCCGAAAAGGTGATCACCGGCACGCCATACAATAAAGCGTGGTTAACCGCAAGGCCCACCGCGCCTAAAATAACCACCAGGCTGGCGCCCGCCAAAATGCGGCCCGTTTGCCCCTCGTCATACAGCGCGCCGTGAAAAACGAACTGCTGCGCGTAGGAATGGCCTATAAGCATCGCTTTACAGGTATCCAGTTCGGGCCCGTCGCCAATAAAATGGATACAGGTTTCCCGCTTTGTCGGCTCTTCAAAGGCATCGAACATCCGGATGAGTGCGCAGGGATCCTTCTCCTTCGTCATCCTCCCGATAAACACCAGGTGGTTCCGGTAGCGCTCATCCTTTCTATGCGTGGTTTGTTGGGCCAGCTTTGCTATCCTGTTCGAATCGAGCGCGGCTTCCACCACATAAACCGGCGCGGTAATGCCCTTCGAGCGTAGCAATTCCGCGTCGCCCAGGCTATATACGATCAATCCGTTTGAATGGTTTATTAAATATTTCCGGTACCTGTCTGCCAATCGCCCCCGCGGGTCAAACCCCATGCGCCGGTTGTAGCCATGGCTCCATAATAACACCCGCTTCTTCCGGGCGCGGTAGTACAGCATTAACAACGGCAGGTTAACCACCTGGAGGGCAAAGTCCAGCACAACCACATCGGGCACTTTGGTAAAAAAGTGTCGCGAAAAATACATCTTCAGTCCACCGAACGGGAGGTTCAACTGCCTTACCTTCTTGGCATAACCGGCCGATTCGTTCCTGATGCCCGATGCATCGGCGCCATACAGCAACCGCACGTCAAATTCCTTTGCGAGGGCATCGTAAAACGACTTCCTGTAGTGCGAAAACAACCGCTGAAATATGAGTACCCTTGTCTTCATTGTTTACCTGCCGGCCAACTATCTTTTTTTAAATATCAGCGACTTGCCGATTCTCAACAAATCAAATAAAAAATAAAGCAACGGCACGGCGCCGTGCTTCCTCGCCCATTTCCACCGGGTGCCCAGCTTTAGCGGCGACCTTGTTGACAAAACCGCATCGGCCACAAACTTCAAATAGCTGGTTTGCCGGTGCTGGTTCGACTGCTTTACATGAGTGGTCATCACCGACGGCACCTTTAATATCTACGCATTGCCCGCCTTTCGGGCCCGCAACGAAAAGTCGTCGTCGGCGCCGTAATGGGGGAACGTATTTTCGTCGAATAATCCGATGTCGCGGAAAACAGCCGAGGGAATGAAAGTTCCCCTGCCGGGCAGCAGGTCCGACGGTAGCGTGTCATAGCCGTCCCTGATGGTGGAGTAGGTGGTACGCAAATCAATAGCCGAAACGTACTTGGCGGTAATGCTGCTCCACTTGATGCCGGCGAAGGTAACCTGCTCAGGATGCGCAATATTTACACCGATGCTGCCAATAATCGAGCGTTCATGCTTTGTGGCAGCAGTGATTAGCGATTGAAGATAATTATCGTTAACCTGCAGGTCGTTGTTCAACGTGAGCACATGAGTGGCACCCATTTGCAGCGCATGCTGCACGCCCATGTTCATTGCCGCTGCCCACCACATATCGCTGCTACCTTTCAATAGAATTACCCAATCATAATGCTGTTGTATCGCCTCATCGGTTTCATCGGTTGATCCATGGCTCACCACCACCACCCTGAAGTTGGTGTACGTTTGGCGCCGCAGGCTGTCGAGGCATGCAGCGGTGTATTTCCAACGGTTATAAACAGGGATAACAACAAACAACATTACCTGAACTTGGAGTTAAATAAAAACTTAAACAACCGGTACCCTATCAGCACGTACAGCATCAGCGTCAAGCAGCCGAAAAATACTGTGGCCTGTCCGTTAATGAGCAGAAATAATAAAGCGTATAGAATCGAATATTGAATAAGATTGAAATAAGAAAGCGGATGCTTTAGCCGGTAAGTAACGTGATGGGTGATAAACGCCAGCAAAAACATGCACAGCATCGCAAAATAGCCGTAGGCAAAATACAGTTCGGAGATGATGCCCGTTCTAATACCCACGCCTTCTTCATAAATATCCTTCCACACATAGGCGCTGCCCCGTCGCATCAACTCTTCCTTGTTGTATCCCATAAAGCTGAGTACTTCAGTGTTCATGAACGAGCCGAAGGAGCTTAATCCAAAATCGTAATCATGGACCGAGCGCCGCGAGATGGCGTTGTAGGAATGGATATAATCTTTGAACTCCACGCCAAAAGGTATTTTTTCAATGGTATTGCCCACGATGCCGTTCATGGAACTGCCTGTGCGCACGTAGCTGATGACGGTGTACGAAGTAACGATGAGCAGGCCGGCAATAATGAGTGGTCTTATAGAAGATGGCCTGCGATCTACCCTTTCGCGAATAAAATAATAAATGGGAATGCCCGAAATGAAGGCCATCAGGATCATGAAGCGCTTGCCATCGGCGATCAGGATCACCAGCATGGCAATGGCGTAAATGATGCTCGGGATCTTCATGCCTTTTTTTGCCGACATCACCAGCGCATAAAGTATCCCGTAAATACAAATAAATTTGAAACCGTACAGCGGACCGTAATCGAATTCATACATTTCGGAGGCAAAGCTTTCGCCGAGGAAGATGGGCAAAAAGCCGAGCGTTCGGTACATCGAGTAGATGAAAACGAACGGGTAAAGCATCAGCAGAATATTGAACGGCGTAAACTGTGGCCGTTTAATATTCGGTGGATCCTGGTTCGCGTGAGGCGTTAACATCCGCTCAAAAAGAAGCAGGCCGATCACGAACACCAGCATGCACCCGAAATACAAATAGCTGCCGCCGCGAATGTTGAGCGACCATGCATTGGTGCTTCGCAAAACGCTGTTGATGTTGAGAACGCCTAAAAAGTAAAACAAGAACCAACCCAGTACAATTATCCTGTTGTAAATGTTTTTAATGTAGGTAGAAACAAAATACACAATGCCAATCACGACCATCAGGTCCCAGCTTAAAAACTGGTTACGATTGTTCCTGTACAGCAACTCGATAATGGTGTTGATGCCGAGGATAGCCACGTAGGGCAATATCCGGAGTATTGGTATTTGTTTAAATGTCTTCAAGCTTGTTCGTTAATCATCAATATTCCTCACGAACCGGGCAGGGTTACCTGCCCACAATTGGTTTCCGGGCACGCTGGTGGTTACCACCGAGCAGGCGCCGACGACTGCATTTTTGCCTATCGTCACCCCCTTCAAAATGGTGCAATGCGCGCCGATGAATACGTTGTCGCCGATGTTCACCGGAGCGGCCCTGGCGTTTTGTTTGTCGGTTGTTGCGTTTAAACGGTCGGCCGCTTTGATGCTGTGGAAGTCGGTGTCGTAAATCACCGTGTTGCCGCCTATTGTAACGTTGTTGCCAATCGTAATGCCAACGAGGCTCACGAGCGACACCGAGCTAACGCCCACATTGTTCCCGATGTTGATGCTGCCGGCGCCCGTAACAAAAAACGAGCAGCGATGCTGCCTGCCGATCATGTTATAGCGCTGGCCATTGTTCATCCTGAAATGATCACCAATGCGCACCGTAGCTGCCTTTGCCACATCCAGCATGGGAACGCCTTTCGATTTGAGGTGGGCACCGTAAACAACGCCGTTGATCCTGAAAAGCAGGCGAGTGAACATAAGGCTGAAAAAGAAATCAATTCTTCTTCCCATCCATCTAAAGAACTTATATATCCAGCGAAAAAATATCAATCCTTATATCGTTTCGTTTATGAACGATTCAACTTTTTGATCTGATCTTAAATTGATCGGGCTTGCTCTTCGGCAGGTCGGGCTCGCCTGATGTATAATCATCCGCGTTCGTGTAGCCGTAGCCGTAATTAGAGCCATATTTTCCAATACCCCTGCTCTTCACGCCATTAAAAACAATGGCCATGTTCTTGAGGCCGCCGAGTTTATTTGATTTATCAATTTTTGCCAGCGCTGTTTTGGGCGTAACGCCGTGCCTGATCACGTACAGCGTGGCATCGCAATAGGGCGAAAGAATATATGCGTCGGTAACCGGGCTCACCGGCGCCGTATCGATAACGATGTAATCGAATATGCCTTCGAGAAATGAGAACAGCTCTTCCATGTTGCCGTTCATGATCAGTTCCGACGGATTGGGGGGAATGGGACCACTGGGAATGATGAACAGGTTTTCATTGATGGACGTTTGCCTGATGATCTTTCGTGCGTCCCTGTCGCCAATAAAATAATTGGTGATGCCTTTTGATGAATTGATGCCCAGGTAAGTGCTGAGTTTGGGTTTGCGCAGGTCCAGCTCCATCAGCAGCACCTTCTTTCCTGCAAAGGCGAGCGTTAATGCCAGGTTGAGTGAAATAAAACTTTTTCCTTCGCCCGAAACGGTAGAAGTTACCAATATTCTTTTGTTCTCTGCATTGATGCCGATGTAGGAAAGCGATGTTCTCAACTGCCTGAATTGCTCCGCGATCAACGTACGTTTGCCATCGGCTACGATAACAGGATTTTTGGAAGGCTCGTTGGCAATTTCACCGATGATCGGAATGGAAGTGGCGCCTTCGATCTCCGACCTGAACATCACGTTAGGGTTCAGCACTTCCTTCATGGATACAAAAAAGATTCCCGCGAATATGCCGATCGCCACTGCAATCACAATGGTCAGTTTGCTTTTAGGGCTAACGGGCTTTATGGTTGAATGTGCCCTGTCGATCAGCCGGCTGTCGGATGCTGTTGCGGCCAGCGATAATGCCGTTTCTTCGCGCTTTTGCAGCAGGAAGGTGTAAATGCTGTTTTTGATAGACTGTTGCCTGCTGATTTGCAGCAGTTCCCTTTCTTTTTTAGGGATGGTGTTGAGCATGGCCGCATAGCGGTTTCTTTCCTCGGTCATCCCTGTGGTGCCCACTTGCAGGCTCTTCCTTTGCACCTGGATGGCCTGGAGGATCTTTGGCCGCAGCACGTTCATTTCTTCTGCAAGAGAAAGCAGCACCGGGTTATTTTCGGCTGTTGTTTTTCGCAGGCCCTGGTAATTTGCTTCTACCGTGTAGTAACGGCTAAGCAATTCCGAAAGAACGGGGTCGGTTACGCCGAGTGTGCTGGGTATGATGAGCGATTTATCCTTGCTGCCCGAAACATAATTCTGTACCTCGTCAAGTACCGCCAGTTGAATGGTGCTCTTCGTTGCCTCTTCATCCGTTTTCTCGGCCGATTCAAGAAATATCTTTCCCTGCTCGCTGATGTTGACAATCTTGTTTTCGTTTTTGTATTGCTGCAATTCCATCTCTACCGAGTCGAGCTCGGAAACGATAAAGTTGAGGCGGTCGTTTACAAACGAAAGCGTGTTAGCGGCAAGAACGTTTTTGTCGTCGATTGATGCTTTGTTATACACGGCAATCAGTTCATCAATGATGTTTTCTGACCGTTTTGTTACGGGATCCTTCAGCCGCAGGTATATAATGGTGGCCTGTTTGCTGGCGGCTTCCACTTCAATATCTTCCAGCAATTGCTGCGTTACGTGGTAAGGGTTGACGAGCGAGAAAAATAATGGCTTGGGTTCGGGTGGCGCCTTGTAATACCTGTTGGGGATGAACTTCAAAGTACCGTAAGCGGTTTTCGTCCAGGTGTTGAGCGGAATGTTGAGTGAGTCCATCTTCACCTGGCTCGTTGTTGAATCGTAAGCGAAGTACACTTTTTTTACTTCAACGATAGAGTCGGGATGCAGGGCCTGGATCATCACCGGCGAGTAGCTGTAGCCCGAAGCGTTCCTGATCTTTCCCTCGTAGGTGATGGGCGCGTACAGGTTGAGGTTGTTCACCACCTGGCTCATCAGCTCAACCGACTTGATGACCTCGATCTCGTTCTCGACTATTTTGGAGGAGCCGAAAAAGTCGAGCGACTCCATAATGGAAGATTCATCGAGGCCTTTCTTTTCATCCTTGATCAATAATTTGGCGCTTGATTCGTATATGGGGGTGGCGTAACGCAGGAAGACCAGGGCACCGATCACAGACAGGATCATCAACACCAGGAAGAGCGGCCAGTAGGGCAGGTACCGCGATAGGATCGCCGCTATCGGACTTCCCGAACTTTCGTTATCATTCTCAAACTTTTCCTGGTTCATCATTCATTAACTTAAATACAGGAAAAAAATTACTGCACTCAGTAATTATAATCCCGCTTGTAAATATTCATGCGCACACCGATTGAGGCGACAGTGGTATTCCTGTCAGGAGCAAAGTTATTTTCAAAAGATAATTTCCGCATTAAAAATGAGCCGTCAATGAACAGGTTTTCGAGAAGTTCATAAGTAAACAGGAAACGCGCATTCAAGCCGGTGGTTTCAACACCAGAGGGAATCGTAAAGCCATAATCATCAGGCCTTAACGATGGTTCTTTCCTGATGTTTCCGCCATAACTGTACTGGGTTGAATCGACACCCTGCTTCCATGAAATAACCCTTAATGAAGTAGTGATCCTTTTGTGCGGCTGGTACCTCAGGATACCGATGCCTTCGAAGAAATTGGCGCCCAGCGGGTGCGCAAGCGGTTGATTATAATGGGTATAGCTTCCGAGCGAGTCGGCGGCATATGTGTACGGCCGCACGGCATTCATTTCGACCTGCAGGTCGAGGTTATCTACGCCAAACAGGTTGATTGTTTTAGCACCGAGTTGCACACCAAACCGGTTGTTCCACCAGCCGCTGCCTTTGGTGATTTCTTTGAGTTTAAAGTTATCTATGAGGAACTGTCCATAGAACTGCGCCTTTTTGGCCACGTTGGCCTTGAATTCGAAACCCCCGATGTTGTTAGCGGGTTTGTTTTGGCGTATATCGGCTACAGGGTAATAGATGATCGGTATCATGTACAGCCAGTCGTTGCGGTCAACTATCGAAACCGACTGGAAGAAAGCCACGTTCAGCCATTTGGTGGCATTGATGCTGAGGTGATGGAACGCCGTCATCCTGCGGCCCACAGGGTGCTTCTCCACGCGCTTGTTTTCAAACTGTGGAATGAAGGGTGTGTAGATGTGCGTGTACTTGAATTTCCAGATGCTGGTGGTCACCTTGCCGAACACATAGTTTTTGGCGAGGTCGCTTAAGAAAAGGCTGCGGTAACCGTTGCCGAGGAAATTACGGTCGTAGGCGATCTGGAAGTCGAAATATTTCAGCGCCTTGAAGGTGAGGCCGCCCCTTACGTCCCAATACACGTAGCCATTTTTGTGGTAGGTGTCGTATGCTCCTGCACCGGGTACGGCATTGTATTGCGCCACCCAGTCGCGCACAAAGGTTGGCGGGCTTTCAACGTGCCTTATCGCCGATGCATAGAACCCGAATCCGCCGCCTATCATTCCGCGCATGTTGGCGCCGCCGGCATAATGATACACGGGTTTATCGTTGTCTTTTTCCGTTGATTGCTCAACGATGAACATCGGGTTGAGTGCGAAGAAGAATTTTTCCTTGCTCACTTCCGCGAACGTTGCCTGGTTCTTGTAAAAGGTGTTGAAGAAGCCTTCGCGATTTACTTCGCGCGTTACCCATTCGGCGTTGTTCCGCAGCAGGCTTTGCAGGTTTTCCTGGTCAACTTTGCTGAGCCTTACGTGGGGGCTGCCGCTCGAAGAGTCTTCGAGCCCCGCAATATCCACGGCTGTGTGGCGCGCGAGTGATTTGGCGCTGGAAAGATTGAGTTCAGGATTTTTTTGCAGGAGTATTTCGAGTCTCTCCATGAACGGCAGGTGTTTGCTGCCCTGCGGTCGATATAGCGACTGCCCGTAGAATGACGTCCAGGACAAACATAAGGTTAACAGGGGAACGATAATTCTTTTCGACACACTTAAGGTTTTATTGCTTACTGAATGGCGTTAGCCAGACTTCATCACAAGGTAATGAACCGGATATAAAGGTTATGGTATTTAGCAAGTTAGAAATTTTGCCCTGAAAGCACAATTCTCTTTATAAAACCGACCGGGGGCAGTCTGTTCTGCCCCTGCCGGAGCTTTTGCCGAATATCTTCCCGGTTTCGTTCGCGATGCCTATGGAGAGCGTGATACCTGAAAAGTAATACCAGTCGTTGAATTTGGGAGAGCCTCTTACGGTGCCGGGCACCGGGTAAGGGGCGTCGGGTTTTATTTCATCGCCTCTGAACGAAAGGTCTACGGCGGTTTGTCCCCTGTTTTGCAGGAGCAAGCCGCGGTCAACGTATGTTTTGCTCACATCGTCGAGATAATCGGAAAATACTTTGCGCAGGCCGATCTCGTATCCTATATAGACGTTGTCGGTAATTTTTACGCGAACACCTCCGCCGAAAGGAATGGTGAGGATATTCAGGTTGTAATTTTCTCTGCCTTCGATAAATCCCTGCCCTTCGGTGCTGAGGAGTCGAAGAGAGATGCCTTCGGCATAAGGATTATAATGCAGCAAGGCGCCTCCTGCAAATACGTAGGGCGTCCAGTTTTTATCGTACAGGTCGAAAAGGGAATAGTCTAAAGTAAGGGCGAACTCATAGATGCCGGATTCGAAATTGAGGTTCCGGTTGCGGATGAGTTCTTTCTTAGAAAATTTATCGTCTGCAGAAATTTTACCTGCTTTCAATGCGCCCTGAACAGACAGTTTAGGGATCAGTTCATAACTGAGGCCCACGCCAAATGCCGCATGTGCCTGGTCGAGCGTGAATCTTTTTTCCTGCAGGTCGCCGCTGTAATTTGAAAAGCCGCCGAAGAGCGTGAGGTTAATTTTCCGCTGGGCCGTTAGTGACAGGGGCAATAAAAATATGAGGAATAATATCCGGGGCATAAGTGAGTTTAGAGGTCACTGAAAAAGGAATGTTTTGCCGAGGATATTTATTTATCCGGTAAAAATAAAAAAGATTTGACAGCAATCAAATCTTCGCAATTATTTAGTTTTTGGTGGGCGGTTTAGTCTACAGCCGTGAATTCCGAATACACGTCGTTTTCGTTCCACTTGGCCCAAACAATCAGCTTATTATCGTCGAACGATTCGAGGTAGTACACCAGGTACTGGTATTCGTGCCCCACGAAGTTGAAGCGAACGCCTTTGGTATCGGCGGCTACCGACCACCGCACATGAATTACATCGGCATCGTCGGTAGGTATTTTCTCCGCATTTTGCTCGACGTCGACATTGTTGTCGGGCTTAAAGATGTAGGCGTCGTCGAACAGCCATGCGCTCACATAGGGCCACAGGTCGGTTTCCTGCTTTACCACGTCGTCGGTATTGTCGTAATCGATCGCCTTTTTGGAATAATACTTTGTGAGCTTGTAGGAGTGTTTCTGAATTAGAGAAGAGAAGGCGGCGGCCTTTTGCTTGTCTTCTTCTTTGATACCATCGCCATCGCCTTTGTCATTTTCTTTTTTGCATGCAAACAAAAAGGTTAGGGATACGATCAACAACCAGCATTTCATCTGTCTAAGTGTTTGTTTGTTTAAAGGGGTGGTGCGCGTTTCCCTGCTGGTACGATTGCATGGAAATGTTATGCAATATATATTAACGGCTAAACATGACAAGAAGTTTCATGTTGATCTTGATAATTATCATAAATATTTGGGAACCAGCTATTTTGTTCCCAAATCAGGATTGGCCGGCGCCCACGGGCGCAGGTGGTTGCGGTAGCATTTTTCGATGGAAAACTCATTGAAAACTGTTTCCCGGAAGGTTTCGGCGCGGTCGAGTGCGGCGGGGTAATCGTTCATGATGGCGGCAATCGTTTCGGGAAAAGCCTGCGTTTCGGCTATATATAGCTGAGAGGAAGCGGTTTTGAGTGCCGGTACCGCGGCCGGCGTGGCGACAACCGGCAGGCTGGCGGCGCCGGCTTCGAGTATGGCGAGTGGCATGCCTTCCCATTTCGAGGGCACCAGGAGGCAGTGGGCGCTGGCCAGTTGGGCGGGTATGCTGTTGCTATAGCCCTCGAGTTGGATGCGTTTTTCGAGGTGGTGGAGGGAGATGAGGCGGCGCATTTCGACCTCGAGCGGACCGTCGCCTAAAATTCTAATGACGAATTCGCGACTTGGTTTTAGACTGAGGCTTTGACGCGGACTTTGATTTAGACTTTGACTCTGACTTTCACTTTGACTTAGACGTTTGGCCACTTCTATAAGAAAGAGCGGGTTCTTCTGTTCGGTTAGCCTGCCGATAAACAGGCAGGTGAACACGGCGGGCTTCGAAGGTTGCAGAGAGATGTATGGCTGGAGGTCGATGCCGTTGGCGATGGCTACGGCGTTTTGTTTTTGGAACCAGTTGGGGCGGGTGCCGGGGAAGACGATATCGGTGTTGCGGAGAAGTTTGGTGAGGAAGAGGGCTGTGGCATGGAGCGGGCGGCGCTCGCTTATATTATGGAGCGTGAAGACGATCCTGGTTTTGGGTCTGAAAATCTTTATTACCGCGGCGGCCATTGCGCCGTACGACAGGTGGGCGTGGATGGTGTCGGGTTTTTCTTTCATCACCTGGCGGATGGTCGAAAAGGCGTCGATGGTGAGTCGAACGGTTTTGGGCCATCGTTTTTTAGACCGTGCGGGGGCGATAACCGGGATACCGGATTCCTGGAATTTCCAGGTAATGTCGTTGATGTGGGCAAGTATTGCCACTTTCATGTTGGTGTAGGGGTCATGGAGCGACTGACGGCAAAGCCCGAGTATCATATGTTCGGCGCCGCCGCCGCGCAGTCCGCTGATAAGGTGTATCACCTTCATGCCGGTAAAGAAAAGCGTTTTGCGAGATAATTAGCACAACAATTGTGATCTTCATGGCATGAGTAAAACAACGCTCGTGCTGGGTGCATCGTCGAACCCGGCCCGTTACAGTTACCTGGCCATTAACCGGCTGAGGGGGAACAACCACCCGGTGGTGGCGATTGGGAGGCGCGCCGGCAGTGTGGCGGACACTGCCATAGAAACTGCGCCCCGTGAGATCAATGACCTGGACACCGTGACGCTTTACCTCAATTCTGCCAACCAGAAGCAGTATTACGATTATATATTAGGGCTGCGCCCGAAGCGCATCATCTTCAACCCGGGAACGGAAAATGAGGAGCTGGCGGGGCTCGCCCGCAAGAACGGAATTTACCCCATGGAGGCGTGTACGTTGGTGTTGTTGAGTACGGGGCAGTATTGAGGGGCAATGGGCAAAATGTTTTATTTAAAAACAAATGCGGGCTTTCGGTTAAATAAAATTGCCCATTGCCTATTGCCCATTGCCCATTGCCCACTGCCTATTGCCTATTGCCCATTGCCCACTAAGTGCTCCCAGTTACAAAAACCCAAACAAACCCCTACCAGCGCGGTTTTTCGCGGAAATGCTATGGAATGTTACAAATAATTTGTACCTATGTATTCCCAACTCGTATGTAAACCCACCCTACGCTGATCTAATACCCCTCGAAGTAAACCGTTTTAGTTTAACACTTACTGATGAAGCGTTTACACAGTTTGCTTATTGCTGTGGCGCTCCTGCTGCATGGCTATAGTTATGCCCAGGAACCACCTCACATCGGCCAGCATAAAGAGAGGAAACCCACTCTGTTTGCGTCATTGCCCGACTCTTTTGAAGTTGACAGAAGTCAGTTGCAACAGTTGTTTACAGCCGATGTAAACTCGACGGTAAAAATTAAACTCGCCGATGCGTTCCTGATCGAGGGAACGATTGTTGATAAGGTTCAAAATAATGCGGGCTCTATTTCAACGAACATGCGTGTATCGAATTACAAAAACGCATTGTTCAATATCAGCTTAAGATTAATGGCAGATAATTCGACGAGTATGCGCGGAAGGATTTTGCATCCGCGCTACCGCGACCTGCTTATCCTCTATAAAGTGAAGGACCGTTATTTTATTAAAAAAGGTTCACAAGAGCTATACATGCCGGAATAGTTATGCTGAAACCAAAACGAACTGGAAACTTTGTCCACCCCCGGCGCTTCGCGCCACCCCCGCCAGCGGGGGAAACACTCTTTGCGAACTTCTTTGCGTCTTTGCGTGCATTTCCATCGG
>CAMPGT010000080.1 GCA_946885665.1 uncultured Chitinophagaceae bacterium
AGTTCTTCTTCATGAACATGACCAGGCTGGAAAGCGCCCGCATTATTCACGAGGATGTCGGCGTGCCCGTCTTCCTTCAATATAAAATCTGCAAATGCTTTCACGTCGTCTTTTTTAGAAACGTCGCAGGTTTTGTAATGCACTTTGATGCGGGGATGTTCGGCTAAAATCTGTGCGGCGAGTTCGGCAAGCGGCGCTTCATGTCTCGCACACAAAAACAGCGAATATCCGCCGCCGGCAAATTTTTCTGCAATTGCCTTTCCAATTCCTTTCGATGCGCCCGTGATGACAATATTCATAACAATGCAAGGTGTCGAATATAAGTTATTTTTGCTGAATGAAATACCAGCACCTGTTCTTCGACCTCGATCACACGCTCTGGGATTTTGATGCGAATGCAAAGGTTACGTTAGCCGAGCTGTATCACGATCTTCAGTTGGTAAAAGAAGGTGTGCATGATTTCGATTTGTTTTATCAGCATTACCTCGCGCACAATGAGTTGCTGTGGGAGCGATACAGGAATGGCCAGATAAAAACAGAAGAGCTGCGGTGGAAGAGGATGTGGAACACCCTGCTCGAATTCAGGATTGGGAACGAAGAGCTTGCGCGGCGAATGGGCGCCACGTTTCTTGAAAGACTGCCCACGCGGAAAATTCTTTTTCCCGATACCGTCAATACGTTGCAGTATCTCTGCAACAGAGATTACCGGCTGCACCTCATCACGAATGGGTTCGAAGAAACCCAGCACAGCAAGTTGAAAAATTCAGGGATTGCACAGTATTTCGTTGAAGTGATCACATCGGAAGGCAGCAACAGCCTCAAACCGAAGAAAGAAATTTTTGATTATGCCCTTCAGAAAGCAAAGGCCCTTCATCACCACAGCATTATGATCGGCGACAGCATTGAGGCGGATATTATCGGCGCCATGAATGCGGGCATCGACCAGGTGTACATGAACCACCTCGGCATAGCCTGTACCGTAAAACCCACTTACACGGTAACCTCCGTTAAAGGGCTTGAAACGATATTCTGATCCAGTCTTGCAAGAACGGTCACCCCTCCCTTCACGGCCTGGTTCAATTTAACCTCCACCGTGCTGCCGAGGGGAAGCAGCACATCCACGCGGCTGCCGAATTTAATAAACCCCATTTCGGAACCCTGCTCTACACGCTGCCCTATTTTCAGGTAGTTGACGATCCTGCGCGCAACAGCGCCGGCAATTTGCTTTACGAGCACCTCTGTGTTCTGGTTTTTGATCACCACCGTTTGCCGTTCGTTGTCGGTAGAAGATTTGGGATGCCACGCCACGAGGTATTTACCTTTGTGATATTGGTTGTACACCACTTCCCCGCTTACCGGGTTGCGGTTCTGATGAACATTTGCCGGGCTCATGAAAATGGAGATCTGCAATCTTTTTTCCTTGAAATATTCGTCATCATACGCTTCTTCTATCACCACCACTTTGCCGTCGGCGGGGCAGATCACTGTGTTCTCGCCCGTGACGAGTTGCCTGCCGGGAACGCGGAAAAACGAAATGATGAACAGCCAGATGACCACTGTTGCCAAAAAAATAAACCAGCTAAGCCAGGGGTACGGAAAGCTAAGAAAATAAAAAGAGGCCAGGTTGACGGCGCCGAACAGAATTGCCGTAATCACAATTGTCTGTATTCCCTCTCTGTGAATCGTCATGCATAAATGTTAAGTGCCAAAATTAGTTAAACCTTACTTACCCAATCACCTTAAAAATGTCTCCACATACAGCCACACAAACGGGACCGCCACCAGCAGCGAATCGAACCTGTCGAGAAAACCGCCATGACCGGGCATCAGCGTGCCGCTGTCCTTCACGCCTGCCATTCTTTTGAGCTTGCTTTCGAGAAGATCGCCGAAGGTGCCGGCAACCGAAGCAATGGTGGAGATCATCAGCCAGTGCACGAAATGTATGTCGCCCAGCGCGGGCAGGTAGCTGCACACGATCGTTACCACCGTTATGCACAATACGATGCCGCCAATAGTGCCCTCCCATGTTTTTTTGGGGGAGATGGAAGACAGGGGTGTTTTGCCCACCAGCGAACCCACAATGTAGGCCATTGTATCATTGATCCACATACAGGCAATGATCACGGCAGGCATCAGCGGAGTGGACATGTAAGGAATGGAAGGAAAGATGAGGAGGTCGAGCATCAACCCGCAACTAAGAGAAATATAAATGAGCCCGAAAGCGGAATAGCCGATGTTTTTGAGGGAGATGTTCCTGGAGAACAGCAGTTCGGTAATCGGGAGCAGGAAGGCGAATAGCAGCCCGAGCCACCATCCCACGGCATGGAAAACAAAATCGCCGATACGGAAGCTATTATTGGTAAAATACAGCAGGAAGCAAAGCCCCGCAAACATCACCCCGTACCTGTGAAAGGGCGAGATACCCAGGTATTCGTTATCGATCCGGCCCACGAGTTTCTGGTATTCGAGCCAGCACCCAAAATGTATAGCCGTGAACAGCAGGAAGAACGTCCAATGATTGATCAGGATGCCGGCAATCATTACGACAACAAAGATGGCTGCGGAGACGGACCTCGTTTTAAATGTACCCTTGTGTAAAGCCATTGATAGTGGATTATGCGATAAACTCGTTGGTCCTGTTCAGCTCTTCGTATTCATAAGTTTTTTCATAACTGGCTGTGGAAATGGACCTGAGCCTCCAAAGAATGATGAACACCAACACGGCGCTGACAGGAACGAAGTAAAGCGGAATGTCGGGGTTTTTCGCGATGTATTCCGGAAAATAGGAAACCGCCACCACCTGCACCGCGTTGTTTACAAAGTGCGCCGCAACAGCCGGCCATATGCTGCCGCTGTACCAATAGATTGCTCCCAGAACAATCCCAAGGAACATTCTCGGCAAAAATCCCTGGAACTGAAAATGAAGCGCCGAAAACAATATTGAAGTGAGAACGATGCCCATCCATGGGCTCCTCACCAGGTTGATGAGAATCCGCTGCAGGGCGCCGCGAAAGCATATTTCTTCACAAATAGCGGGCAGTAAAGCGATAATGAATACGTTGAGCACCACATCGCCAAGGCTGCCCGCCTTTAGAAAAGCCTCCATCTGCTTCGTGGCGTCTTTTTCGAGGGTCACCATCCAGTCGGGCAGCGAAATCATCTGGTTGATGTTGCCCAGCCACACGACAAGGGGGAAAGCCAGCAACATACACACCACTGCAAGAAGGTAAGATTGTCTGCGGTCGGTTTTTTTGAGCCCCAGAAAGTACAACGGCTTGCCACGGAAAGTTATCAGCGCGTATATAAAAGCCGGTAAAAGGAACATGAACACGGAAGAAATGGACTGTACCAGCTTCATTACCGATATGATCTTCGGCTGCGACCAGTCAATCCGGCCCAGTTCGGCCACGGGGATGCCCAATGCCAGTATGATCACTGCCATCAGGAGCGAACCGAAGATAAAGGCCGCACCGAACAGACCAAGAAAAATAGCCAGTTGGGACAGGGGAGATTTAACGCGCAAATGACCGATCATAAGAGAGATTAAATGTAAATTTGCAGGATTTTTCAACAAGATACGCATTAGGCGGCAGCCTCTTACACGGCGCATCCTGCAACAGTTTTAAATGATTAAGATAGGCAATATATCACTTCCTGATTTTCCGCTGTTACTGGCACCAATGGAGGACGTCAGCGATCCACCCTTCCGCGCGGTGTGCAAGGATAATGGCGCCGACCTGATGTACACCGAGTTCATCTCATCGGAGGGCCTGATCCGCGATGCAATAAAAAGCAGGAAGAAGCTCGACATATTCGACTATGAGCGGCCCGTTGGTATTCAAATCTTTGGCGGCGATGAAGAAAGTCTTTCACTTGCCGCAAAAATTGTAGATGTTACCCAACCCGATCTTCTCGACATCAACTTTGGCTGCCCCGTGAAAAAAGTGGCCTGCAAAGGCGCCGGGGCGGGCGTGCTGAAGGACCTGCCCCTGATGGTGCGCCTGACAGAGGCCGTCGTTCGCTCAACGAACCTGCCCGTGACGGTCAAAACAAGGCTGGGATGGGACAATGATTCACTAAACATCGAAGAAGTGGCAGAGCGCCTGCAGGATGTGGGTATCGCCGCGCTGTCCATCCACGGCCGCACACGCATGCAGATGTACAAGGGTTCTGCCGACTGGACGCTCATTGGTAAAGTAAAGAACAACCCGCGCATTCATATACCCATCTTCGGCAACGGCGACATTAATTCGCCCGAAAAGGCGGTTGAATACCGAAACAGGTATGGCGTTGACGGCATCATGATCGGCCGGGCGGCGATCGGCTATCCCTGGGTCTTCAACGAGGTAAAGCATTTCATACGCACGGGTGAGCACCTTGCCCCGCCTACTATTGAACAGCGAATAGAAGTGTGCCGCAAGCACCTTCGGCGCTCCTACGAATGGAAGGGACCCGTTGTGGGCATCCTGGAAATGCGCAGGCACTACACGAACTACCTTAAGGGCCTCCCCAACATCAAGGAATACAGGGGCAGGCTCGTAACATTAAAATCGATTGAAGAAATTGAAGCCGTTCTGGATGAGATTGCCGTTCATTACGCAGGCTTCACATTCGAAAAATCGGTGATAGTTTTAGAGAACTATCATGAAAAGTGTGCGGTGTAGTAAATTTACGGATGAAGTATAATTCCTTAGGCGCTACCAATCTCAGGATTTCAGAGATCAGTCTCGGCTGTATGTCGCTCCCGACGCAGGAAAGCGAGAATATTTCAATAGTTCACAGGGCTATCGATCTCGGCATAAATTTTTTCGACACCGCGGATATCTACCAGCACGGTACAAACGAAACGCTGCTGGGAAAGGCACTTAAGGGCAAAAGAAATAAAGTGGTGCTTGCCAGCAAGGTCGGCAATGTTAACCGGGCGGATGGCAGCGGCCTTGACTGGAACCCTTCTAAAAAACACATTCTTGAAAGTATAGATGGCAGCCTGCAGCGCCTGCAAACCGATTATCTCGATCTTTACCAACTGCATGGCGGCACCATCCAGGATAATATTGATGAAACCATCGAAGCGTTCGAGCTTTTGAAGAAACAAGGCAAGATCAGGCATTATGGAACATCGTCCATCCGCCCCAATGTGATCAGGGAATACGTAAAAAGATCTTCGATAGTGAGCGTGATGATGCAGTACAGCCTGCTGGACAGGCGGCCCGAAGAGGAGTGCCTCGAGCTGCTGCATCGGAACGATATCAGCGTTCTCGCCCGTGGCAGCCTGGCGCAGGGCCTGTTGGTGAACAAGCCCGCGAAACCTTACCTCGGGCTAACGGCCGAGGACGTGGAAAATGCCGCAGCAGCCATCAAATCCGTTTCGGCCAACAAACGTTCGGCGGCACAAACAGCCATCCGGTATGTTTTGCGCCATCCCGCAATCACTTCGGCAGTGATAGGCGTGAGAAACGCGAGCCAGCTCGAAGAAGCGGTAAAAGCCTCGGATACTCCCATCCTAACTTTGAATGATCTCGACCTGGTGAAGAATTCGATACCGGTCATCACTTATAAGGAACACAGAACCTAATAAAAATTATTTTTACGGCGTAGGGGTAAGGGTTCCAATGGTTGTCCTGCTTAAAAGGCATAGTTGGAAGCAGCACCGGCATACCAGGCAAGGTTCCAAAAAACAAGAATGGAGGTTCCATACGTTACATCTCTTGCATCCATAGCGATCGAAGAAACTGCTTTTGAGGAAATGTATAAAACGCATTTCAGGAGATTGTATGCCTATGCCATTACCATTCTGAAAGAGGAGATGATGGCCGAAGAAATAGTGCAGCAGGTTTTTTACAGGATTTGGGAAAAAAAGGGAAGGATCGACATTCAGACCTCGATAACCGCATACCTGTACAGGGCGGTTTACAACGACAGCCTCAACTATTTAAAACACCGGAAAGTAAAGGCAGCCTACAGCAACCATGTGATGCGCGCGGATCGCATGGTAGATACTGCAACGGGAAAAGTTCAACTGACCGAGTTGCAGCGCCGGCTCGACATAGCATTAAGCGAACTCCCGGAACAATGCCGCACGATATTCCAGATGAGCCGCTTCGAAGAATTAAAATACCATGAAATAGCGGGACGCCTGGGAATTTCAGTAAAAACAGTCGAAAACCAGATAGGCAAGGCACTTAAAATACTTCGCGTGAAACTGGCCGACTATTTACTGCTGCTGCTCGGCATTTTAATGGAATCAATAAATAACCATAACCATTGCTGAACTCTTCCAACGATATGACTGATGAGCTGCTGGCCAGTTACCTGCTGGAGGAAGGCAACGCAGACGCGAGGCGCAGGGTGGAGGACTGGATCATCGAGAGTTCCCTAAACCGAAAATATTTCGAGCACTTTAAAACCATCTGGGAAGCGAGCCGGCAACTGGCCATTTCCAAAGAAGTGAATGTTGACGCAGCGTGGACGCGTTTCAGACAACGAACATTTGATAAAAATAAGACGCAGGCCGTACGGCGAAACTTCAACACCTTCAGGGTGGCCGCAACCATTATCGTAGCGGTGGGCCTCGCAGCGCTTGCTTTTTTTATTTGGGAAAGAACAAATATTGCCACGGTAACCGTTGCTTCGCAAAACGAACCTGTAAACAAAACTTTACCGGATGGCTCTGAAATAACGCTCAATAAAAATTCAACGGTCGTCTATGCGGGTAAATTTAGCGGCGATTCAAGGAAGGTGACACTGAAAGGTGAAGCATTCTTTAACGTGACGCCAAACAAATCGAAGCCGTTTGTGATCGATGTGAACGACATCACCGTTACGGTGGTGGGCACCTCTTTCAACATTAAAGAAAAAGGCGACAGCACCGAAGTGATTGTAGCATCAGGAACAGTGAAAGTGGAAAAAGACGATCGCTCCGTATTGCTGAACCCTAATGAAAAAGTGACGATCGCGGCAAAGGATTCGGTACTTCAGCCCGTAAAAACGAAAGATAAGCTATACAATTACTATTCAACACACGAATTCGTATGCGACGGCACACCGTTATGGAAACTTGTTGAAGCGCTCAATGAAGCATACGATGCGCAGATAGTCATTACGAATCCCGATATCAGGAATTTGCCGCTTACCACCACTTTCCATAATGAAACACTGGAAAATACCATCACCATCATCAGCGAAACCTTCAACATAACCGTTGAACGGCAGGGTGAAAAATTCATTTTACAATAATGCGGGACCGATACGGCCCATAAATAACTAGATCTGATGTACAAAGATTACAGAAAGACGCTGCCGCTTTTTATCCTGCTCATCGCATTAACGGGGCGCGTGCATGCACAAACACTTCTCGATAAACAAATATCGGTCGACATTAAAAATCAGCAGCTCGACCAGGCGCTTGAAATCATCAGCAATACCGCCGGATTTTATTTCTCCTACAACAGCAATATTCTGAAAAAAGACAGCATTGTTTCTGTATCCGCGCAAAATTCATCTATAAAAAATATTCTTGGACAATTATTAGGAAACCAGTTCGAATTCAGGGAAAGCGGCAATTACATTATTTTACGAAGGGCGCCGATACGTTTGAAAATGGTCACCTCGTCGGCCGTTAGCGATAATAAATATTACACCATCAGCGGTTATGTAGTGGATGATCAGACCGGGCTTCCCATTAGCGATGCCACGGTGTATGAGCGCGACAGGCTTTCACTTTCGAACACCGACGGAAGGGGGCATTTCAGGATCAGGCTGAAAAGTAAATACCAAAAGGCCTCCATCACCGTCAGCAAGGAGTATTATGAAGATACAACGGTGAACATCGAACCGCGCTACAACCAAACGCTCACGATCACCCTGGTGCCGATGGAAATTACTGCAAACAATGTCATCATCGGTCCCGACGGTTATGAGGCCCCAGATTCGATTGACCTGGAAATTCCGCTCAACGACAGCACACGATGGATTTACCGGTATGTAAAGAAGGATTCTTTCATTGTAGAAAAAACGGCGCTTGGAAAATGGCTGGTCTCATCCAAACAAAGAATTCAAAGCATTAATCTTAAAAAATTCTTTGTGGCCCGCCCCTACCAGGTGTCGCTGGTGCCGGGCTTAAGCACGAATGGCAAATTGAACAGCCAGGTCATCAATAACTTTTCACTCAATGTACTGGGCGGCTATTCCGGAGGAACAAACGGATTTGAGCTCGGCGGGCTTTTCAATATCGATAAAAAAGATGCGCAATACATGCAGGTTGCAGGCGTAGCGAATGTTGTGGGAAAAACTATGACTGGGTTTCAGGCAGCAGGCGTTTCAAATACCGTGTTAGACACGGTACGCGGTTTCCAGGCAGCCGGCGTCGCCAATTTTACCCGCGATAAAATCAGCGGGCTGCAGGTGGCGGGAGTGTATAATCACGCGGGCACCTCATTGGATGGTGTGCAGGTTGCGGGTGTCGGTAACATAACCCGGAAGGATGTAAACGGTGTGCAGATCGCAGGTGTTTTTAACTATGCAAAAAGATTGAAGGGCGTCCAGGTCGGGCTCATCAACATAGCCGATACGTCATCAGGCTACAGCATCGGCCTCATCAATATCGTCTTAAAGGGTTATCATAAGCTGTCGCTCCACACAAACGAGCTCATCAATATGAACGTTGCCGTTAAATCGGGCAATGCAAAATTGTACAGCATCTTTTTAGGGGGCTATAACTCGGTGCCCGATGAAAAAGTATGGAGTTTCGGGTATGGCATCGGCTCGCAACTGGCTTCCGGAAAACGCCTTGCCCTCAATCTCGACCTCACTTCGCAGCACCTGTACCTGGGTTCGTGGGAATACTACAATCTCCAAAATAAGGCGAACGTGCAAGTGAGCTTCAGGTTCGGCAAATATTTTTCCATCTTCGCCGGCCCCGCTTATACCGTCTTTGTATCCAACCAGGATCAACATTTTCCCGGCTACAGGCAGGCAGGCCCTCCATCGGGATACAAAACAAATAAATTCGGGGACACCGTTAACGGATGGTTCGGGTGGACGGCAGGTGTTAATATTTTCTAAATACAGAATTTATTCTCTTCTCGCATAGGGGTAACCGGTTTATCGCTTGTCATGCTAAAAATGAGAAGATGAAGCTAAATTCGGCCGGCCTTTTTTTGGCGTTGGCGCTCATATTTACGGGATCGGTTGTGACCGCCCAATATTCACAAACTATCAGGGGAAGCGTGGTGGAACAGGTGCTGCAGCAGCCGCTCGAGGGCGCGACAGTGACCATTCCGGCATTGAACAGAACAGAAGTAACGAATGAAGACGGTGTTTTCCGGTTTGTTGGCGTACCCGTTGGCACTTATAATGCTGCAGTAACATACACCGGTTTTAAGGAAGCTCTGCTTGAAAGCATAATTGTAAACAGCGGCAAGGAAGTGGTGCTCAACATTTCATTGGAAGCGGATGTGATTTTTCAGAAAGCCGTGGAGATAACGGCAAAAAGTAAAAAGTACAGGCCCATCAACGACATGAGCCTGGTGAGTGCCCGGGCCTTCACGGTTGAGGAAACACAGAAATATGCCGCTGCGGTAAATGATCCGCTGCGGATGGCAACAAGTTTCGCGGGAGTGGTTTCGGCAGATGACGGCAACAACGAAATCGTTATTCGTGGCAATTCGCCTGCGGGGTTGCTTTGGCGGATGGAGGGTGTTGACATCCCCAATCCCAATCATTTCAGCACCGCTGGCAGCAGTGGCGGCGGCATTTCCATATTAAGCGCGCAACTGCTCGATAATTCGGATTTTGTGACGGGCGCATTCGCGGCAGAATATGGGAACGCACTCAGCGGCGTATTCGACCTGAGATTAAGGAAAGGGAATAATGAAAAAAGAGAATATACCGCGCAGGCGGGCCTGTTGGGCCTGAACGTGGCTGCCGAGGGTCCGCTGATGCCCTTTTACAAAGGGTCATACCTGGTTAACTACAGGTATTCGACGTTGCAACTACTGGACAAGCTAGGTGTGGACATTGTTGGCGGCGCCACCAATTTCCAGGATCTTTCTTTTAATATTTATTTGCCCACGGGCAGAAAAGGTGAATTCACCTTTTTTGGATTCGGTGGCCTGAGCGATCAGAAAGAACCAACCGAAACGGATCCGGGCAAGTGGGAAGAAGAATCCGACCGTTACGGCGGAAAGTTCCGGGCCAACACAGCGGCATCAGGCATCACCCACAAGATCGGAATCGGCAGCAGTTCGCAACTGAAATCGGCGGTTTCTTACGCTTACACCGATAACCTTTACGATGAGCGGTATGCACAAGCAGACGGCAGCCTGCTGAACAGTTTCAGGAACCTTTACAAAACAAAAAAATGGATCGTCAGCACAACGCTGAATCACAGGTTCAGCAACCGCAGCAGCATGCGGAGCGGCATCGTGTTCAATCATATCACCTATGATTACTTTAACAGGTCGTGGGACCATCCCGGCGAACCGGTTATCGAAAGGATCAATACGTCGGATAAAACACAAACATTACAGGCGTTCGCACAATGGCAGTATCGGGCCACACCGAAATTGCTGGTACAGGCAGGCGCGCATTTTCTTCAACTATTTCTTAACAACACCCATTCCATCGAACCACGTGCATCGCTCAGGTATGCCATCGATGAAAAAAATTCAGTTTCGTTCGGATATGGCTTGCATAGCCAGATACAACCGCTGGGCGTTTACTTTGCAAAAGCAGCAGGGGCCGAAGGAGAAACATTGTATCCTAACCAGGACCTTTCATTTACCAGGGCACATCATTATGTATTGTCGTATGGCCACGCCTTCAATAAAACGCTGCGCGTGAAAGCCGAACTCTATTACCAGCGCCTGTTTGACGTGCCCGTCAGCATCTACGACAGCATTACCTTTTCCACATTAAACATCCGCGGAGATTACGTGACCGAACCGCTGGTCAATGCAGGAAAAGGAAAGAATTACGGAGTTGACCTTTCTGTCGAGAAAAATCTTACCGGCAACTATTACCTGATGTTCAACCAATCGTTCTACCAGTCAAGATATACCGCATCGGATGGCGTGGAACGCAACACGCGGTTCAACGGAAACTTCGCGGGTAACCTCACTGGCGGCAGAGAGTGGGTATTGAAGAAGAATCGTGCTTTTGGGGTAAATGTGAAGATCCTGTATGCGGGCGGGTTTCGCACCACTCCTGTTAACGTGGAAGCGTCGTCGCAAAAGGGATACACCGTATATATCGAAAAAGAGGCTTTCACCCTTCAAAACGCGGATTATTTCAGGGGAGACCTGCGGGCAAGCCTGAAATGGAACAGAAAAAATCTAACCAGCACATTGTCGCTGGATATACAAAATGTCACCAACAGGTTAAACATATACGGTCAATACTATGATCCGTTAAAAGGAAAACTCGTGAACAGTTACCAGGCAGGCCTGATACCGGTACTCAATTACAAAGTCGAATTCTGAGAAATATCTTCAACAACAAAAATAAAATTACACGAATGAAAAAGTTTACAATAGGATTGCTCTCCATGATTGCGCTGGCAACAATGAACTCATGCAAAAAAGTTATAGGGGAAGGGCCGGTGGTCACCGAGACGCGTACCACGCGCGACTTTTCTGAAATCGACTTCGGGGTACCGGGCGAAATGGTATTTATCGAATCGGAAGCAACAGAAATTGAAATACAAGCGCAACAGAATATTATTGATGTCATCCAAACTTATATAAGCGGCAACGAGTTAAAGATCAGGCTGCGCGACGACCGAAAAGTTACCTCGCACGAACGAATAGTGGTGACGGTGAGGGCGCCTTCCGTACGTTCGTTTGCGGTGAGTGGCTCGGGTTCGCTGCAGGTGTTGGACACCTTATCGGGCAACAATACACGTCTGCGTGTGAGTGGTTCGGGAAAAATAACTGTGCCCGAAGTAGACGCCGGTCACCTGGAAGCGAAGATCAGCGGTTCTGGCAGTATCGAGGCGCTGGATGGTGTGGTAAATTCACTGAATGTATCCATCAGCGGCAGCGGCAATGTGGATCTCGCATCGGTTACTGCTATCAATGCCACAACGCAAACCAGCGGTTCGGGAACCATCAGGCTAAAGGTTGTGGACAATCTCGACGTTCATATTTCGGGCAGCGGCGATGTTTATTACCGGGGCAATCCTGCAGTAGATGTAAATATCTCGGGTTCGGGAAGGCTCGTGAAAATGTAGCAGCTTTGTTGTTATAAGTGTTTTCCACGGCAATTTTTCCGGCAACCGAAAAAAATGGTATGTTTGAACATTAGCACTAACTAATGAAGTTTCAAATCAACCATAACAGCAAGGTCCCTCTTCATTTCCAGGTAGAAGAATTGCTGAGAAAAATGATTGTGGCCCCTGAATTCCGGAATGGCGCCTTTTTTCCAAAAGAGGTGGAACTGGCCAACAGGCTGGGTGTTTCGCGCAATACCATCCGGCAGGCAACAAACAAATTACAACACGAAGGATTAATCGTCAGGAAAAAAGGTGTTGGCACGAAAACAGCAAATAAAAAGCCGTTGGCCACCGGCCTCGACCACTGGTACAGCTTTACCCAGGAGATGAAAGAAAAAGGCATTCATGTCATTAACCTGGAGCTCAAGATCGAGCGAGTAGCGGCAGAAAAGAAAATCACCGACTTCTTTGGGATACCAAAGAACAGGAAAGTGCTGAAGCTGTCGAAACTAAAAGGAACGCACGGCGATCCGATTGTATATTTTGAAAGCTATTTCCACCCGAGAATCGGCGTGAACGAAAAGGACGACTTTGACATTCCATTATACACCATGCTTGAGCGGGAATACGGAATTGTGGTGGTGCGGTCTTCCGAGAACATCAGCGCAAAGCTGGCAGGGAGTATCGGAAGGAAACTCAAAATACCCGCAGCGGAGCCCGTTCTCCAGCGCGAAAGGTTCGTTTATGATATTGGTGACAGGCCGATAGAGTATAATCTCGGACATTACCGGTCAGACAAATTCATCTATTCAATAGACATCAAAAAAGCTTAATCCATTTTACGGATCTGTACAGTTAGCATGCTACTCAATGCCCCAGTTTGTGTTAGGATTCGGGCCCATTTTTAAAATCAGCGATCCGCCTTTCAATAATTCAGATGCGGGAAATTTGAAAGAGTTTAACGGGCGGCCGTTAAGTGTTGCCTGTTGAACGTACATGTTTTTACGCGATGCCCCGTCGGCCTGAATTGTGAATTTTTTACCGCGCCCAAAACGTTCACCCAAATTAATTTCAATTTTTTCAAAAAGCGGGCTCGCAATTTCGTAAACCGGTTCCGCGCTGCTGCCGCCGTCTGTTTGAAACAGGCCCATGGCAGCCATAATCAACCACGCGCTCATTTGTCCCTGGTCCTCGTCGCCGAGGTAAGCGTTGCCAACATCGTAACCATAATACCTGCCGAGGATGGAGCGGCTCCACTTCTGCGTTGACCAGGGTTTACCTGCCCAATTGAAAAGAAACGCAAAATGCATCGACTGCTGGTTGCCCTGCACAACGGGATAATCCCAATACTGGTCGTTCATACCATTGTAGCGCCACGGCTCACTGGCAGCAAAACCCCATTCGAGCCGGTCAACAAATTTCTTCCTGCCAATCTTTTCTATCAAAGCAGGCACATCCTGGGGAACGAAAAAAGTTAACTGCCAGGCATTGCCCTCCACATACTCTTTATTGGCGCCGCTCCTGAAAGGGTCAAAGTTTTTTACCCATTCGCCATTACTCAGTTTCATGTGGCAATAACCTGCTGTGTCAATGGCGTTCTGCCACCAGTAGCCGCGGTCGTTGAACTTAGTGAAAACGTCTGTTTTCCCTAACGATTTTGCAAGCTGGCCCACACACCAGTCATCATAAGAATACTCCATCGTGTTTGAAAACCGGCCGCTGTCTGACGGTACATACTTATGCTTTTGATACTGCACCAGGTCCCTGTTTCCGGCAAAACCCGTATGCACTTTTTGCGCAGGCGTGGTCTGCATTTTTATGGCCGCCTGCAGCACTTTGTTGGCATCGAAACCGCGGATACCCATTTGATAGGCAGATACCATCTGTGAAATTTCATGTTCGCCTACCATTACAGGAATATAGTTCATGCCGGCGGGCCCCTTGGCCAGCCAGCCGTACGCATCGTACATTGCCAGTTGCGAATTCACCCAGCGGTTGCTCCATTCGGGCGTAACCAGGTTCCACAATTGGTTCAGGTTCCAGAAGGTGTTCCAAAATGCATCGCAACCGAGCGCAACGTCATCTTCGTTTTCCAGTTTTTGCACCTTGCCATCCGTGCCGCGCCACTCACCGTTAACATCGCTCCAAATATTACGGC
>CAMPGT010000081.1 GCA_946885665.1 uncultured Chitinophagaceae bacterium
AGGTATTTTACGGCGGTGTTTCGGGCGCACCTGGCGTTTTTCAGGTGGTGTGTGTTGGTGGGGGTGAAGAGGGATCAATTGCCGCGGCGGGGGTATGAGCTGAAAGGATATTTGACAAAGAGCGAGGTATGGGCGCATTTTGTGAAGGGCAGGCGGGTGTTCAGTGAAATTGTTCGGAAACGATGATGATTTTTTGAAATGAACCGTTACTTTTGCAGGGCAACTTTAACAGAATGGATCATATTCAGGAAAAGGATTATCGCGAAAAGGATGTCACGCACAATTGGGTGAATTCGTCAGTATTTTTGTTTTACCTGCAGGTTTTTTGCATGGTGGCTTTCTTGCTGGGTGCTTGTTACAGTCTTTATTCGCACAGGTACAAGGGTAAGCCGAAGGTAGAAGTTCCCGAGAACACCCTGTACACTCCCAAGTATAAATAGTAGCCGAAAAAATTTTGCGGAACGTCGGGGATAGTTATCTTTGCCGTCCTGAAAATTGTAGTTCTTTTTAGGTGATTATTGCGGAAGTAGCTCATTTGGTAGAGCACGACCTTGCCAAGGTCGGGGTGGCCGGTTCGAGCCCGGTCTTCCGCTCCATAGAAAGGATCCAAACCGAGTGTTTGGATTTTTTTTTACATTCAGTTATGGATACCCTGGTGGCGGAACAGGTAGACGCGCAGGACTTAAAATCCTGTGGGCAGTAATGCCCGTACGGGTTCGATTCCCGTCTGGGGTACAAACTTCTTGGGTTACGTAAAATTTCTTCGGACTGCTCTGATATACAGCGGTCCGTTTTCTTTGGGTTTATGGTATTATTTGTAATAATGCAAAATGAGAACAACGAACCAGGGTGCTAAAACACTGGTATACCGTCAAAGTCGCTTACCTCCACCTGTATGTCTGCATCCATTTTTTGAAAGCCGCCACCTTGTCGTGATTGATGGTGAGCCATTGCTTCACCGCTGCATCGTACGACGTAGACTGCATTACGTAGCAAGCGGTCTCCAATAAATTGTCATCGCGCAACTGCTTAAACAGAGGTATATATGTCGGCGTAAAAAAACCTTTGCTCTTCCGGTCGCCTTCACGATCACAGAACAGTTCCAATTTGTTCTTTAATTTTTGGGCGGCATCAAGGTGTTTGTATTTGTCATCATAGTCTAAGGCAGCCCTGAAATTTATGCCCAGCTCCTGTTCGCGGAAGTCGTCGGGCCCTTCCCGTTTCATATGGAACATCCCCGACTGCAGCGTAATGTTGATATTCTTCTCGTCTTTCTGCTGCACATTCGCTCCTAACACCTTGCACAGTAGCTCAAGATTATTTGCAGCACGTGCACCCTGAGGCTCGAGCATCAGGAAGGTAGAAAGTGACAACACGAATGCCATCTTATTTTCCTGGTATATAGAGTAAGCGAGAAACTGGTGTGCAGAAGCATTCAGTGGATTTAATGAGATCGTGCTTTGCATGTCGCTCACCGCTTCCTTCACATTGTTTTGCTTGTAGTGAGTGATGCCCCGGTTAAGATATAACAGGTATTCATCCGGGTACTTTTTTATGCCCTTACTGAAAACTGTAACGGCATCATTGGGTTTTCCTAATTCGTCAACTGCCGAGCCCCAGTGACAATAAATCTGACCGTTTGCCGGGTTGTCGTTAAATTTTTTCAATACTATTTGACACGTGGCAATACACTCCTGGTATCTTTTTGCAGCAAATAATGACAAGGTTTTTTCGTGCCAGGCGTCGTAATATCGATCGTCGTTTTCGATCACTTTGTCGTAAATCGCGATAGCTTTGTCGTATTCTCCTTTTTCGTGCAATGCTATCGCGCTGTCGATTTGCTGTTTGTAAATTTCAGTTTGGGCGAAAACGAAATGAGAAGTTACGAGGGCGGTTAAAAGCAGTAGGGGGCGCATTGGGATAGGTTAAGGTTGCTTCTGGCTTAAGTACAGGTACAAGATACAATGGCATGACCATAGATGCAAGTTGGCGCCATTCAACGATCTACTCATAAACATATTCCTTTCGAAAAATGCGATCGATCGTGCGCCTCCGTTTCCCTTTCTTTGTTATCTCTATTATATAAATTTTTTGTTCCGTGAGATTTCCAAAGGCATCATAGGTGTTTTCGTATTCGTAATGCCTCACAGATCCATTGAGGGCTTTAGCTATTGAGCGTGTTAAGTCGCCATGTTCGTTATAAGTGTTTCCTTCGCCTGCAAACTCGTGCGCCTTTACAAAGCTAATCTTGATGGTATCGCTGGTAAGTTGTTCGCCTGCGTTTGAAATCACAGATATAACAGCAAGATTTCTGTCGTATAAATAAATCGCGGTCTCTTTACCGAAGCGATTTCCATAACCATCCATTATGGTTAGTTGAACCGGGTGGCCGTTTTCATTTGGAATAATATCTGTCTGATATAAAAGAGACCCATCTTGACCTTTATCCTGCACCCCAATCAAAAATCCATCTTTATCATACGTATAGAAAGCGGTTTCTTTAGTATAACCACGCGGCGACCATCTTTCGAATTCCCGAGCCAAGACATGACGAGATATCGTATCGTTGTCAAACGTGAGTTTTTCTTTCAATTTTCCTTTTTCATCAAAGCATTCTTCCAGGATCAGCATTCCGGCTTTGTTGAATGTTTTTATGTTTTTTTCAGATTTCTTGTGACCCGACGTATAAAACGAGTTTGTTTCATTGATCCTTGTCGGTCTCTTTGTTTGATATTCACGTTGTTCATTCAGATGCAGAGCGGAGAAAATGCTTTGACAGTACGTTTTGGAAGCGGCTATACTGATAAGGAGTAAAAAAATCCAGCGTTTCGACACAGGGCATGTGGTTAAAGGCGAAAAGTACAAAGAAGCGGATAAAGTTACAATTCAAGTGCCCATTTTTGAATTTCGACGAGGTCGTAAGGACTTGTTTTTGACCTGATCTCGTATAAGCTTCCCACTGTTCTCTCATTGGTGTGGTATAAGCTGAGCTTATACCAGATCAGAACAAGAGGGCTTTGGGAGATATTGGAGAAGATACTTTTTATCAATAAAATACTACTGAAAGCGAGTCAAAGGTCAACACTCGAGGTAACCGTCAAGGAATACTTGAAAGTTCGAAGAAAAGGCGATTACAGAACGTTTTTTAATATTCGGGCAGTAAGATAAATAAAAAGGCTGTTCATGCGAACAGCCCTTTTTATATCAAACAAGAAATAAATTAATACCCCGGATTCTGGTGGCCGGCTAATGCTGGGTTTTGACCGAGAGCGCTCAGCGGAATGGGCAATAAATAATTCTTAGACGGATCGAAGGACCACTGCGGTGCGGCCGACGGCACAGCAGGAATCACCGTATAAGTGTAGCCTCCGCTTCCGTCAGATTCTATCCTCATGCCGTGCATCACATGATTGAGATTATCCTCTGCAATCTTCCAACGCAACAAATCAAAATAACGCTTACCTTCAAACGCTAACTCTATCCTTCTCTCCCTGTGAATCAACTCACGCATCTCGTCCTGGCTCGCAACAGGATACACATCCGTAAATGTCGGAATTCCCGCCCTCGTCCTGATTTCATCAATCGCCGCATACACAGAAGCATCGGGCCCCACCGCTTCATTCTGCGCCTCTGCATAATTCAACAACACCTCTGCATAGCGAAAAAAGTAATAGTTCTGTGCGCTGGCAGCCCACTCAAAAATATTCACCGTAGTGTCCATTCTTTTCTTGGTACAATAACCGGTATTCGTATTATCGGTTGCATCAGCGAGATCAATGGAGTTGTTACCCGAACCAACGGCACTTAAAAAAACGTTTCCATTAAATGTATTGCCGTTATACAAAATCGACTGACGGAACCTCGGTTCGCGATTCGCATACGGATTTTGCGGATCGTATCCCGATCCCGGATCATCTATAGCCTTACCGTTTGCCATGGCGTAATCATCCACCAACTCCTGCGTAGGCGTGGATCCGCCCCAGCTTAACCAGTTGGGTCCAACATAATTCGGGCCCTGGTAGCCAATGATATTGCTGCCTTGTTTTACTTTGAGATATTGCCGATAAAGAATGCCTTCGTTATTGTTGTTTCCGGTGGTTAAGAAAAATTCATCATACTTCGGGTACAGGCTGTAGCCCAATTGCATCACCTGGTTATTAGTGGCGGCAGCGGTGGCCCACCGGCTCAGGTCGTTACCGGGATTGTTGAGGGGACTTGCATAAAAAGTTTCCACCCAGCCTTTGAGCGTTAATGCTGCACCTTTCGTTATTCTGCCCGCGCCGTCATTACCGTTATTGTCTGGTAACAAGTTGGCTGCTTCTTCCAGTTCCTTTTGCAAAAAAGCAAAAGTTTCATCGGTAGTTGCGCGCGGATGAAAAATATCTTCTCCATCCGTACCGCTGTTGTCAGGTTTTGTGATGATGGGCACACCTCCATACAACATCCACAACTGGTGATAGAAAAAGGCGCGCAAAACTCTTGCTTCGCTGATCCTTTGATTCTTGTATTCCTCCGGTAGCTCAGAACTTTCGACACCCTGGATAAACACATTGCATTTACGAACTCTCTTGTACAGCGTGCCCCATTCGAGCCACATTGAAGCATCGGCCCAAGTGTACCACAGTTCGGTGTTCGCATTGAGGTTGGCCTTGCTTCTTGCCGCCTGCGAACTGATGTTCCAGTTAAAACCGGTTATCACATCATCTGTCCACGTATCGAACGGCTCAAAAATAAAATCGTATAGATCCGGAAGATTGCTGTACACGTCGTTCAGCACGAGGTCGGCAGCTGCTTCTGTAGAGAAAGCAGTTGCGCTGCTTACCGCGCCCGTGTTAGGCACCTCGAGAAACTCGTCTTTCTTGCAACCGGCAAAAACAATGACGCAGACCATCACTTGAAACAAAGGCCTGATGATATTTATTGTAGATTTCATACTGATCACTATTAATGTTTACAATTAGAATTGGACCCTTAACCCGGCCGTTACTGCTTTTTGTGTAGGAAAATACCAGCCCCTGTTGTCGCTGACCTCCGGATCGAAGTTGTCGATGGGCGTCCATGTTATCAGGTTCTGGCCCGACAAATAAACAGTCACAACACTCATCCCCACCTTACGGGTAACGGTATTTGGAATGGTGTAGCTCAGCATGCCGGTTCTTAATCTCAGGTAGGCCACGCTTCTGTGCCAGAAGGTAGACGTCTGCGAGTTATTGGCACTCGGAGTGGTGGTCATCCTGGGATAAGAGGCGTCGGTATTTTCGGGTGTCCAGTAGTCCAGCGTTGTAACCGCAGCATTTTTATCATTGTCGAATGCCCACACGGCCGATCCGTTCAACTGGATTTCTCTTTGTCCGGCGCCCTGGAACAGCAACGACAATTCGAAACCTTTATAGCGAACGGAGGGTGAAAAACCGTAAATAATAGCAGGATAATCAGGATATCCCATCGCGATCTGGTCATTGAAATCTATCAGGCCATCGGGCTTGCCATCCGGTCCGCTGATATCGGCATAGCGAATGTCGCCGGGAAAAACTTTGTCGGTGAACACCTGGCGGGCAATGCCATCTTTCAGGTCGCCGGTGCCGGTAAAATCACCCTCGGTAAAGTATCCCATTGCCTGGTAACCGAATGGAACGTCAAGAGCCCTTCCGGTTTTCCTGAGGTTGGGATTGTCGAATGTAGCGGGGTTTTCGAATATCTCGAGCATTTTGTTGCGGGCAAAAGTGAAGTTGCCGCTGAAGCCCACGCTCAGGTCGCGCGAGATGACGTAGTCGCTGGAAACGCTGAGCTCAAATCCGCGGTTCAACATCACGCCGGCATTTACCTGCGACAATTCAACACCATATTCGACCGGTACTGTTACTCCAGGGTTGAGCAGCATGTTGTTTCTTTTCTCGCGGAAGAAATCTGCCTCGATGTTGAGCAATCCATTAAACAACCGGGCTTCTATACCGATATCCGTTTTGTCGGCTTTTTCCCAGGTGATGTTGGGGTTTGCTTCTGCCCGTTCAAACAAGCCCTGCGTTTGCGTTCCGTTCAAAATGGCCGAAGTTCCGTACAGTTCAAAACCGGTTTGATACTGGTAGGCGGAGCCCGCGAGGTTTGCTGATTGCCCCCATGATCCTCTTATTTTGAGTTCGTTTATCCATGAAACACCTTGCATAAACGATTCCTGCGAAAGGCGCCATGCTGCCGAGAATGCAGGGAAGAATCCGAACCTGTGACCGGGTGCAAAATAGTAGTGCCCGTCGTAGCGACCGGCGAATTCGAATAGGTACCTGTCGTCGAAGCCATAGGTGGCGCGGTAAACGAGTGAACGTTGTTTGGTGCCCATCGAGTTACCATCGTTGCTGATATCCGTTTCGCCTGCGCCGCCGGCAAATAATTCGGATATAGGAAGATTATAATTATTTCTTCCCGCACTGAACCGCTGCGATTTCGTGTTCCTGGATTCCAGCACCACAAGTCCCGTTACGGCGCTCTTGCCAAAAGCGCGGGCATAGTTGATGTAACCCTGGTAAGTGAATGCCTGCGTTTGGCGCCACTCCTGGTTAAAGCTGGGAAGTGTGGCCGGATCTGTTCTCGGATAACCATATGGCCGTGTGGTCGTGTCTACCGTATGATAGAAAAACCCCTGGCTCCAGTTGCGGCTGTTGCTCACGATACCGCTGTTGTCGGTATTGAAAGGATCGAAAGGGTTGAGATCGAACGATCCGACAAACCGTATGCTCAATCCTTTTATGGGCAGCTTTTGCTCGATGGATAACTGGCTGAGCAGGGTGTTGCCCACGATGTGCTGAAAGCTGGGATTGTCGTAGAAGCTGGCATATAAATAAGGATGCAAGCCGTTGCTATATATTACAGGGGTTGATGTAGAAACTGTATTGATAAGGTTTTCAAATATTGCCTGACCGCTATAGCCCGCACCGGTGAGCCGCCTGTCTTCAACACGTCCGTTTAGTGCGAGTGCCACCACGGTAGATTTGGTGGCCTGTGCCTGCAAGCTGGCTGACAGGTTGTAACGCTGATATTTCATACCGGGGAACATGCCTTCCTGGCTAAAGTAGCCCACCCCCATGGTATATTTTATGGCGTCGGTGCCCCCTCCCAGGGTTAAGCTGTGATTGGTGATCAACGCGTTTTTCACTCGCATGTCGGCGATGGGGTCGAAATTAGGATAGGCGTCCGGGTCCGATCCGTCTTTGTATTTCTGGATAACCTCGTCGCTGAAGGGCACCGTTGCCGAGCCGGCGTTACGCGCTCCTTCATTTTTCATCAACGCATGCTGGTAGGAGCTCACAAAATGAGTAACCACTGTTGGGTTCTGAAAACCCACATACCCATCATAGTTAACGGTGGGCCTGCCCGTTTTACCTCTTTTAGTGGTTACCAGGATAACGCCGTTCGCGCCACCCAAACCGTAAGGTGCCACGGCTGCCGCGTCTTTCAATACGCTGATAGACTCGACGTCTGCAGGATTCAACTGGCTGAAATTTCTCGGCACGCCGTCAACGATGAGCAACGGCGCCGAGTTGCCATTGGTGCCGATACCCCGGATCAGAATGCGGGAAGCATCGTTGCCCACCTGGCCGCTGGCCTGGGTAAACACCACGCCTGCGGCCCTTCCGCCCAGCGCATTGGTAAGGTCGCCTACGGGCTGGCGCTGTACCTCCACTCCTTTTATGGAGGCCACCGATGCAGTAAGCGAGGTTTTCTTTTGAGCGCCGTAGCCGACTATCACCACCTCATCGAGGTTATTTTGTCCGGGCTCCAGTTCAAAGTTCTGTGCGCCGGCTCCCGTTATCACCCGTTCGGCCGTTAGCATGCCGGCGTAGCTTACAACGACCACGCTGCCGCTTTTGGGAACTGAAATACGATATTCACCATCCGGCAGGGTGGTGGCGGTAGCGCTGCCGCCTTTTATTCCTATGGTGGCGCCTTCGAGGGGCTCGCCGGTTAACCGGTTGGTAACCCTGCCCGTAACCTCCAATGTTTGGGAGAAAACTTTGGTGCAAAGGCCCGACAGAAGAATAAATGTGCATAACAGCACTGCATTTTTTGTCATTTTCATAAGCAGTCGTTAAGAATCGTTAAGAATCGTTAAGAATTCAGGTTGTTTTGGGTCACGTAAACTATTCCTAAAAAACAGTATTCGCCTTTTTCGAAGTACATCAATACTACATCTATAGGCTTTTGGGCCCGAAAACAGTACTTCAATAACACAACAAGTGTTAACTTACAGGTGTTGCGACTAGCTACTATGAAAAAACTGACGGTTGTTGTTGCCACGCTGTGCCTGTGCGCTTATGGTGTTTGCCAGAACACCATTGCATTGCCCGAAATAGTCAATTATTCAAAAGAAGCGTTGAAGGCCGGCACCGAAAACTGGGATGCCTGCCAGGACGAAAACGGGCTGCTGTATTTCGCCAATAACGAGGGACTATTGTGTTTCGACGGTACACAATGGCGGCTATATCCACTACCCAATAAGACCATCGTACGTTCGCTGGCAATGGGTGCGGAAAACCGGATCTACGTAGGGGGCCAGGATGAGATAGGCTACTTTTCTCCGGGTAAGTTTGGGCAGCTGGTTTATCATTCCCTCACTCCTTTAATTCCGGCGGCGCACAGATCGTTCTCAGACGTGTGGGACATCGTAAAGCACGGCAGTCAACTATTCTTTCGCGCCAACCAGAAAATATTTCTTTACAAAAATGAAAAGATAACCGTTTACCCTACTGCCGGCGAGTGGCTTTTCCTGGGGTTAGACTACACGGGAGTGGTAGTGGAGGATGAACATTCCAACCTCCTTGTGTTTGACAAGGGAAACTGGCGGATACTGACGAATTCCCTGCCGCCCAAATGCATCGTTACCGGTGTGTTGGCACTCGGCGACGATTCGACGATGGTCACCACGCTGAAGGACGGCATTTTTGTATTAAGCGGCGGCGCTTGCCGCAAGATCACTACTCCCGCTCTTGATAAAATTGCGTCGCAGTCCATCTATTCGGCAACCCGCCTCGATGAGAATCACTTTGCGCTGGGCACGGCCATGAATGGTTGCTTCATCATCAACAGGAACGGCGGCCTGGTACAGCATTTTTCCCGTCATGAGGGTCTGCAGAACAATAATGTTCTATGCACCTTCTCGGACGAAAGTCGAAATTTATGGCTCGGGCTCAGTGGCGGGATAGACTTTGTTACCTATAGCAATCCTATCAAAAATATCCGGCCCGATTATCAAAACCCCGGAACCGGCTATTCAAGTGTCATTCATAATAACCGCCTATACATCGCCACATCGGGTGGTTTATTTTCTGCACCCTTGTCGGGAGAGAACGATGGCGGCGATTTGAGTTTGGTGAAGGCCGATTTTACACCGGTCCGAAATGCCAGAGGCCAGGTATGGAACCTTTCCATTGTAAATGATGAACTTTTTGCCGGGCATCACGAAGGGGCTTTCCGCATTGACGAAAATACGGCAATACCGCTGGACAGGTCCACCGGCTTCTGGGCCTTTTTGCCGCTGTCGCCGGTGTTGCCGTCTCGAGTGATGGTTGCGGGTACGTATAAAGGCATCAACTTTTATACTTTCGAGGGAAAGAACACGATTGATAAAACCCTCTCCGCGCCCTTCGAATCGGCCCGTTTCGTAACGATAGACGACAGCAACATTTGGGTGTCTCATCCGTACAAAGGAATTTTCAGGGTGACCTTTAGCAAAGACAATAAACCATCGGTCAGGCTCTATGGAGAGAAGCATGGATTGTCAACGCACAACAATTACGTCTTCAAGATAAAGAACCGTTTGGTGGCGGCAACGGATCGCGGAATCTATGAGTACAACGCCAATACCGATAAATTCGAGCCCTCTGCTTTTTTTCAGAGAATTTTTGGTAAAACAGTTATTCGTTACTTGAAAGAAGATGCATCCGGGAACGTGTGGTTTGTGTTTGATAAGAATTTGGGCGTTGCCGATTTTTCAGCTGACGCGCCGAAAATTATTTACATCAACGAGCTGAATAATAAACTTGCGAGTGGTTTTGAACAGGTCTATCCGCTAAATGACAGCAACGTTTTTGTGGGCGCGGAAAAAGGCTTTTTTCATATTAACTATGCACGGTATAAAAAAATGTCGAGGCCAATCCGCGCGCACATCAGGGAAGTGCGCATCACCGGGAAGAAGGACAGTGTGTTGTTTTATGGATACTCCCGGCATGCAGCGAATAACCAGGCTTACCCGCCCTCGGTAACCTACCAGTCGAACTCCGTTCATTTCGGCTTTTCTGCACCCGTCTATGAGCATCAGGCTAAAGTTGAATATAGCTGCTACCTGCAGGGGTATGACAGGCGTTGGTCGGACTGGGCACCAAAAACAGAGAAGGAGTATGCTTACCTGCCTGCAGGCACCTATCATTTTTTTGTAAAAGCAAGAAATAAGCAGGGGGTAGAATCTGCAGGAAGCAGTTACTCCTTTGTGATATTGCCTCCCTGGTATCAAACCTGGTGGGCATGCACTATTTATGCATTACTCGCAGTGGTGTGTGCGTGCCTCGCCTATCGTTGGCAAAAGAAAAAATTTATCATACAGCAATTGCGGTATGAAGAAGAGCAGGATCGTCTACGCAAGCTGCATCAGCTGGAGCTTGATAAAAATGAAAAGGAAATTGTGAAGCTGCGCAATGAAAAACTAGAAGCAGAGATTAATCACCAAAACCAGGAGATGGCCGCAGCCACGATGCACCTCGTTAAGAAGGGCGAGCTCATCACCAAGATTAAAGATGAACTGCAAAGGCTTACGAAAAACACGGAGGACCAGGGTACGCTTGATGCAATAAAAAAGATGATCAAGACTTTGGGTGAAGATGAAAATATGGATGCCGACTGGGAGCATTTTGCCATTCACTTCGACAAGGTGCACAATGATTTTTTCGTTGCCCTTAAAAATCAACACCGCAATCTTACCCCTAACGAATTGAAGCTTTGTGCCTACCTGCGCATGAACCTTTGCACCAAGGAAGTGGCCAGGCTGATGAACATTTCTGTAAGAGGCGTGGAAATAAGCCGTTACCGCCTGCGTAAAAAATTGCAGATTTCCACCGAAACGAATCTCACCGCTTACCTGCTCGACCTGCATGGGAAAATGGAAGGGCCGGATAGACATCCGGCCCGTGCTGAAATCCAATATCCCATGAAACCCTTATGGATTGCTGATAACTAAATTTTGATGATTAAAAATTAATGGCTCCACCGCCCGCACCGAGCTGATCATCGTCGGCATTTACTTTGCGCGACAATTCCTGCACCAACTGGGTGAAAGATTGTTCATCGTACACTTTGTTCCAGTCGACCGACGTTTCATTCTCAAATCTTTTTACAGGAACGAACACATCTTTCGCATCGCCATCGTAGTGCATCCACCACGCCTCGAGATTCAGCGCCGGCACTTTTACAAAACGTAACTCTCCGGGCTGCTTTGCTTTTTCGGCATAACCTTTCAACCTGCCGAGTCCTTCATTGATCTGGTTGAAATATGCCTCGCCTACCTGCATCTGGATCAATTCCGGTTGTTCGGGATTGAGACCCACTTCATACAAAGCCACCGGATTTTCCTCCTGCATTTCAACCACCCGCAGCGACCTTGGCTGCGAAGGCATCCTGAAGCCGCGTTTCACCTCGTCGAGGCCAATGAGGTAGGCATGATGCGGTATGTTGTAGCTGCCTTCCTGAACCGGTTCCCTTGCCTCCATTGGCTTGTCGTACACGCGCCTCAGGGGTTTTAATTCGGGAATAGGTTTTAGCAGTGCGCGCTCGAATACGAGATCTTTGAACCACATAAAATAAAAATGTTTTTTTGTGAAGTAGGTATGTGTCCATGTGCCGCTTCCCTGGTAATTAGTAGCAAATTGGTTGTAAGTAAGCACACTCTTTCCATAGATCGGGTCGTCGATGTGCAGGTATTCCGTCAATCCAATTCTTGAAACGCCGTGGATCGTCATAAAATGCCCGCCACCGCCGCTCCATCCGATGCGCGTGCCTACAACGAGGCCGTTTTCGAGCTCCTGCTTAACGCGTTGCCAGGTGATGGTGCCACCCTGGTAAGATACAAAGTTTTGTGTGCGGGTAAGGGCGCGGTCAAGATACCAGGGTACGTTGCAGGGAGACGGAACAGGGCTCGCGCAGCATGTTTGGCTAAGTTCCGCGCCGGCAACTTTGCACTGCGTCCACGGACTGAAAAATGAATAAAATTTTGAAACACTTGTTGAGGTGGCTGCCCAGCACCAGTTCGATTGTGTTTGCGGTTGCATGTTAAAGGGCAGCACGAGGTAGGTGTAAAACCAGTCCCACCATTTGAACTTTACTTCGAGCGTGTCGTAGCGAATAGCTTCCGACCGGAGATGATCGTATGACATAAAAAATGGTTTTTCCAAATAGTCGCAACGAGAGGGATACAGGTAAACAACGCGATTTGCCGATAACGGGTAACGGCTTTTGTGAGGAAGTTCCGGCGAATTGTGCCCATACAAAATTTACTTTTTTCTTACATTTAATAAAGCATTTTTTGAACTTTTTCCGGTAAATCTCAATTTCATGGCTAAGATCAACCTGGACGTCAACGGTCAAAACAAGACAGTGGATGTGGATCCCCGCACACCCGTATTGTGGGTGTTGAGGGATCATCTGCATTTATTCGGTACAAAGTATGGATGCGGCATGGCGCAATGCGGTGCGTGTACCATCCTGCTTGAAGGCAAGGCCGTGCGGTCGTGCGTACTGCCTGTATCGCAGGTGGAGAACAAAGAAGTTACCACCATTGAGGGCCTCTCCGAAAAGGGCGATCATCCCGTGCAAAAAGCATGGCTCGAACACGACGTTCCCCAGTGCGGGTATTGCCAGTCGGGACAGATACGGACCGCTGTTGCATTCTTGAAAAGTAATCCTGATCCGTCCGACGAAGAAATTGAATCGGCCATGCACGGCAATCTTTGCCGCTGCGGCACTTACCTGCGCATCAGGGCAGCAGTTAAAACGGCAGCCACTTCCTCATCACGCTAATCTTTACAGCCATGCCAACAGTAAAAACAACCATCAACAGGAGATCATTCTTAAAAGTGTCTGCGCTTGCCGGCGGAGGAATGATGTTAAGCTTTAGCTGGCTCGCCGGATGCGGCCCCACGCCCGAAGATGCGCTGAACCTTCCCAAAGAGTGGTTCGAATTGAACAGTTATATCAAGATTGGAGAGAACGGTGTGGTGACGTTGATGTCGCCGAACCCGGAGTTCGGATCGAACGTCAAAACTTCGATGCCGATGATCCTCGCTGATGAACTCGATGTTGACTGGAAGAATGTGATCGTTAAACAGGCCGATTTCTTCCCCGAGCGGTTCGACCGTCAATTTACGGGCGGGAGCCAGGGTATTCGCCTGGGATGGAAACCTTTGCGGACAGCAGGCGCAACGGGTAGGCAAATGCTGGTGAATGCGGCCGCCCAAACCTGGAGTGTTCCTGCGGCGGAGATAACCGCTGCGGCCGGAATGCTTTACCATAAAGCGAGCGGAAGAAAGGCAGGGTATGGTGAAATGGCCTCTGCTGCCGCCGCACTTCCTGTACCGGAAGAAGTTGCACTAAAAGATATCAACGATTTCAAGATCATTGGTACATCGAGGAAAAATGTTGACGGACAAAATATCGTTACGGGTAAACCATTGTTTGGAATCGATCATGTGGAGGAAGGAATGTTGATTGCCATGATCGCACATCCTCCAGCATTCGGTTTGAAAGTGAAATCTCTGGATGATACCGACGCGAGAAAAATGCCGGGCATTAAGGATGTGTTTATCTTCAAAACCCTTTTGGATGATTATGAAAGAAACAATTTCGATACCACCACCTTTACTGAACTGGTGGCGGTAGTGGGAAATACCACATGGGAGGTGATGAATGCGAAGAAGGCGCTGAAAATAGAATGGGAAAAAACAACGGACACCGAAGTTATCGTGCAGGGCAGGGGAGGAAAACAAACCGTCACCATACCCGGCGGACTGGAAAGTACGCTGGGTCATCGGGCCAGGATGGCGGAGATGGCAAAAAAGCCTGCTAAGGTGCTGCGAAAAGACGGCGATCCGGAAGGCGCGTTCAGGAGAGCTGCCAAAGTACTCGAGCGAACCTATACGGCTCCCTATCTCGCGCATAATACCATGGAACCCGTTAATTGTTTTGCTCATGTTACTGCGGATCAGGCAGAAATATATGGACCGATACAGGCGCCTGAATTCATCCGGAACACGCTTTCGGCGCGGTTGAAACTTCCTAAGGAAAAGATTCACATCAGGCT
>CAMPGT010000082.1 GCA_946885665.1 uncultured Chitinophagaceae bacterium
ATGCTTGCCGACGTGATGGGCAGGCGTATTTCAGTGCCTCTCTCGCAGGATTCATCTGCAGCGGGCGCCGTGATCCTCGGGATGAAATCGCTTGGAACCATTGACTCGTTCACCGATGCGAGTGCTTTTTTCTCCATAAGAGATACCTTTGACCCTGACATGGAGAATCACCGCATCTACAAAGAAAACTATTTGGTGTATTCGCGTTTATATGAAAGGTTAAAAGACATAAAAAATTAAGATATGCAAATTGGTATCATTGGCCTCGGGAAAATGGGTTACAATCTTGCGCTGAACATGCACAAAAACCTGTTCAATGTTATTGCTTACGATATTGCTGAGGCAACGCGAAAGCGCCTGGCGGAGGAGAAAGTTACGACGGTGGATTCGCTGGAAACCATGGCCACGGCATTTACCGGGAAAAAGATTGTTTGGCTGATGGTGCCCGCAGGCAAAATTGTGGATGATACGATAGACCTGCTGGCTCCACTGCTGGGAAAGGGCGATATCATTATTGACGGAGGTAATTCCAATTACAAAGATTCGTTGAGGCGCTATGAAAGTTTGCTGGAAAAGGGAATTGATTTTCTTGACTGCGGAACGAGCGGTGGTGTTTCGGGCGCTTTGGATGGCGTGTGTGCCATGATCGGAGGGAAGAAGGAAGTGTTTGCGGAATGTGAACCTTTGTTCAGGGCCATTTCGCTGCCGGATGGGTACCTGTATTGCGGTGAAGCCGGCAGTGGCCACTTTGTAAAAATGGTGCACAATGGTATCGAGTATGGCATTATGCAATCTATCGCAGAAGGTTTCGACCTGATGCATCACAGCGGGTATAAACTTGATTATGCGGCGGTCGCGGAGTTATGGAACCACGGTTCGGTGATCCGCTCCTGGTTGATGGAGCTCACCCGTGATGCGTTCCTGAAAGATGCGAACCTCGACAAGATAAAGGGGGTGATGAATTCTTCGGGCGAGGCGAAGTGGATGCTGGAAAGCGCGCTCGACAAAGGTGTTGCAACGCCTGTGGTGGCGCTCTCGCTGCTGATGCGCTACCGCTCGCAGGAGCAGGATACTTTTGGCGGAAAGGTAGTGGCGGCCCTTCGCAATGAGTTTGGGGGGCACGCCGTGGTGGCGAATAGTAAGGGGTGAAACGGGAGAGGGGAGAATTTTTTGAAGGAAAATAAATGTAATACTTCTATCTCAACAACCCCTTCACTTCATTCAACTTCATCAGTGCCTCAACGGGTGTGAGCCGGTTGATATCAATATCCTCCAACAGTTTCCTGATCTCTGCAAAAGTTTCGCTGTGCGCGTCGAAAATAGAAAGCTGCAATTTCGGTGTGGCAATTTTTTTGATGCTTTCCTGCAGGTGCTCTTCTACATGCTTTTCCTCGAGTTGCTTCAATATTTCGTTGGCCCGGTTGATCAGCGCAGGCGGCATACCCGCCATCCTGGCCACATGGATCCCGAAACTGTGCTTGCTTCCGCCGGCAGCGAGCTTACGCAGAAAAATGATCTTATTACCCACTTCCTTATTGGTGATGTGGTAGTTTTTTACGCGCGGCAATTTATTTTCCAGCTCGTTCAGCTCATGGTAATGGGTGGCGAAAAGTGTTTTCGGCGCCTGGTGTGAATTGTGCAGGTATTCGGCAATGCTCCAGGCAATGGAAATACCATCATAGGTAGATGTACCCCTTCCTATCTCGTCGAGAAGTATGAGGCTGGAAGATGTGATGTTGTTGATGATGGATGCGGTTTCGTTCATCTCCACCATAAAGGTTGATTCGCCTCCGCTGAGGTTGTCGCTGGCGCCAACCCTTGTGAAAATTTTATCGGTTATCGGGATCAATGCTTTATCGGCCGGCACAAAACTTCCCATGTGTGCCATCAGCGTAATGAGGGCCGTTTGCCGCAACACCGCGCTTTTACCGCTCATATTCGGCCCCGTGAGAATGATGATCTGTTCTGTTGACGGATCGAGATGGATGTCGTTGGCGATGTACGGATCGCCGGCGGGCAGGTTCCTTTCAATAACGGGATGGCGGCTTTCGTGTAATGACAGTTCATGGCCGCCGTGCAATTGCGGCTTGTGATAATTATAAAGAACGGCATTGTTCGCAAAGCAGATAAGGCAGTCGATGATCGCCAGCACGTTCCCGTTTACCTGCATCGGCGAGATATAATCCTGGAGCTCGAGCAGCAGCTTCTCATACAGCTCCATCTCAATCACGAGCATCTTGTCTTCCGCGCCAACAATCTTCTCTTCATATTCCTTCAGCTCCGGCGTAATATATCTTTCGGCATTAGCCAGCGTTTGCTTGCGCAGCCATCTTTCAGGCACCTTGCTTTTTTGCGAATTCGTTACTTCGAGATAGTAGCCGAACACGTTGTTGTAACCAATTTTCAGGGTGGATATCCCGGTGCTTTCCTGCTCCTGCTGCTGCAGCGACACGAGGTATTGTTTGCCACCGGTGGCGATCGAACGCAATTCATCCAGTTCACGTGAAACACCTTCTTTGATCACGCCTCCTTTGTTGGCCGTTACCGGCGGGTTTTCAGGAAGGTAATGTCTTATCCGGTTGAAAATATACTCGCAGGGATTGAGTGCATCGGCCAGTCGCCTTAAATAATCATTCTCTGCATTTTTACACACCTCTCTGATCTTCTCTATATGTTCGAGCCCGCGTGCTATCTGCATCACTTCGCGCGGGTTCACTTTTTTGACGGGAATTTTGCTGACGAGCCGTTCCACGTCACCACATTGCCTGATGTATTGGGTAACTTTGTTGCGCAGGTCCACCTCTTTGATAAAGAATTCCACGAGGCCGAGGCGCTCGTTGATCCTCGTCTCATCTTTGAGTGGCATGATGGTCCACCGCCGCAGCAGTCTCGCTCCCATGGGCGAAATGGTATTGTCGAGCACGCGCAGCAGGCATTGCTGGCCCTCGCCGCCGGTGCCCAGCAATTCGAGGTTGCGTATGGTGAACTTGTCCATCCACAGGTGATCGTCTTTATCTATCCGTTGTATGGCGGAGATGTGCTGCAGGTTGGGATGTTCAGTGTCGCGCAGGTAGTGCAGTATGGCGCCTGCGGCCACGATGGCGTCCGACATTTCTTCGATCCCGAACCCTTTCAGCGAATGTGTCTGAAAGTGTTTCAGCAGACTCTCGGCGGCATATTTATGATCGAATATCCAGCTCTCGAGTGAATAGGTATAGAATGAGGCGCCAAATGTTTCCTTGAAAAATTTCTGGTGGCTTCTTTGAAATATTACTTCTGCGGGCTTTAGCGTTTGGAGAAGCTTGTCTACATAATCCTGGGATCCTTCGGCGGCGAAGAATTCGCCGGTGGTGATGTCGAGGAAAGCAATTCCCGACTGCTTTTCATTGAAATGAATGGCTGCCAGGAAATTGTTATGGCTATGATCGAGCAGCTTTTCGTTTGTGGCGATGCCCGGAGTAACCAGTTCGGTGACGCCCCTTTTGACGATGCCCTTTGCCTGCTTCGGGTCTTCGAGCTGGTCGCAAATGGCAACGCGGTACCCGGCTTTGACGAGTTTATGCAGGTACGTGTCGAGCGCGTGGTGCGGAAAACCGGCCAGTTCACTTGACGACGCCGATCCGTTGTTCCTTTTGGTAAGAGTAATTCCCAGCACCCTGGAGGTAATAACGGCATCTTCAGAGAAGGTTTCGTAAAAATCACCCACCCTGAAAAGCAGCACGGCGTCTGGATATTTCTGCTTGATGGCCCTGTGCTGTTGCATCAGGGGCGTATCGTTTGTGGTTTTGACTGTCAATGATGTATTATGAAATCCGGAAATTGCGTAAAATCGCCAAATTATAACATTATAAGCGACTGAACTTTGAAAATTAAAAAAAATGCCGACCTCGGGCGGATGTCCGTTGAAGACTTCAGGCAATCGGAAAAAAATCCGCTGACGGTGGTGCTCGATAATGTGCGGAGCATGCACAATGTGGGCAGCGTGTTCAGGACCGCGGATGCGTTCCTCCTCAGCGGCATATGGCTGTGCGGGTACACACCCCGGCCGCCGCACAGGGATATTCACAAGACGGCGCTCGGGGCAACGGAAACGGTGGAATGGCATTATGCGGAACATACGTTGGATGCAGTGTTGACTTTAAAAAGCGAAGGTTGCAGGATCTTTGCGGTTGAACAAGTGGAAAAAAGCATTCCTTTGCAGGAATTTTCTTTCGATTTTTCCGAAAAACTGGCAGTGATTTTTGGAAATGAAGTCGTAGGGATCGACGAGGAAGTGCTGAAGTTGTGCGACGGGTTCATCGAGATACCGCAGTTTGGGATGAAGCACTCGCTGAATGTATCGGTTGCCGCAGGCATCGTGCTGTGGGAGCTGGTGAGGGCGAGGGGGGAGCAATAGGCAATAGGCAATGGGCAATGGGCAATGAAGAAACACGACTCTTCGTTGAATTGAAATGTTTTTTTCAACGGTTAAAAAACCTTTTTTTTATTTATTAAATAAATCTATTGCCTATTGCCTATTGCCCATTGCTGATTGCCCTTTGCCGAGCTAACAAAAAACGCCATGCTTAAAAACTATCTTTCCCTCATAAAATTCTCCCACACCATCTTCGCGATGCCATTTGCGATGATAGGTTTCGTGCTGGCGTTGATGAGTGGCCCCTTTTCCATAACGTGGAACCTCGGCGGTCCCGCCGAATGGATGGATCCTTTATGGAGAACGATCGGTACGCGCGACCTGTTACTGAAGCTTTTCCTGGTTGTTTTGTGTATGGTCTTCGCCCGCAGCGCCGCCATGGCCTTCAACCGGTGGCTCGATAAAAACTTCGATGCAAAGAATCCGCGTACCGCCATCCGTGAAATACCCGCAGGAATTATCTCGGCGAACAACGCCCTGATATTCGTCATCATCAACTGCATCGCATTTATTATTACTACCTGGTTCATCAACCGCATCTGCTTTTATCTTTCTTTCGTTGCCCTGTTCATTATTCTGTTTTACAGTTACACAAAAAGGTTCACGCCGCTCTGTCATTTGGTGCTCGGACTGGGCTTGTCGCTCGCCCCCATTGGCGCGTACCTCGCCGTAACGGGCCGGTTCGACATTGTTCCGGTATTGTTTTCCATTATCGTTTTGTGCTGGGTAAGCGGGTTCGATGTTATCTATGCGTTGCAGGACGAAGAGTTTGACCGGTCTCAGCAGCTTAAATCCATTCCTGTATGGCTCGGGAAAAAACGCGCGCTGCGTTTTTCGGAGATACTGCATACCATTTGCGGAGTGCTGGTAATAATTATCGGGATGTTCACGCCATTTAGCTGGCTGTACTGGATAGGTACGGCGATTTTTTGCGGCATGCTCATTTATCAACATTCCATTGTCAAACCCAATGATCTTTCGAAGGTCAACATTGCCTTCATGACGGCCAACGGCGTGGCCAGCGTTGCCTTCGCGGTGTTTGTTATTCTGGACATGCTTATCCTTTAATTCATGGCAAGGATCATCGCAATAGATTATGGGTTGAAACGAACGGGACTGGCGGTAACCGATCCGCTGCAGATCATTGCAACGGGGCTCACCACCCTTCCCTCGCACGAGGTGATAAAATTTCTTAAGGAGTATTTTCTAAAAGAAGAAGTGGAACTGGTGATTGTGGGTGAGCCGAAAAACCTGGATGATACGGATACGCATGCCACGCCGATTGTGAAGCGGTTCGTTAAGAAGATCATGAAAGAATTTCCGTCCATGCGCATCATTACGGTTGATGAGCGGTACACTTCGAAGATGGCCTCGCGGGCGATGATCGATATGGGGATGAAGAAGATGCAGCGGCGGGATAAGTCGCTGGTAGACGAGATCGCCGCGACGATGATGTTGCAGGAATATTTAGGGAATAAAAGTTAAAAGTTAAAAGTTAAAAGTTAAAACTGAAGAACCTCTCACGTTTCACGCCTCACGTCTCACGGTTGCCCATTGCCGCCTGTCCACCCCCGTCGCCTTCGGCGACACCCCGCCAGCGGGGGGGACGGTTGCCTTTCGGGCAAAATTTAAAAACTGAAAACCTCTCCCATTGCCGTCTGCCGTCTCCCGTCTGCCGTCTCCCGTCTCACGTCTCCCGTCTCACGTCTCCCGTCTCCCGTCTCCCGTCTCCAAAATCCGTCGTAAATTTGCCGCAGCATAAACCGACATATTCATGATACTTCCGATAGTGGCATATGGGGCGCCGATACTCAGAACAGTAAGCACAGACATTACAAAGGAGTACCCCGGCCTGGATAAGTTCATCGCCGACATGTGGGAAACCATGTACGCCAGCAACGGCGTTGGCCTGGCTGCGCCGCAGGTGAACCGGAACATCCGGGTTTTCGTAATGGACAGCCAGCAAATATTTGAAAACCAGGAAGATGAAGATAAGGGACGCTACCCCGATGAACCCGGTATCAGGCAAGTGTTCATCAATGCCCACATCACGGAGGTGAATGGAAATGAATGGGTGTACAATGAAGGGTGCCTCAGTATCCCTAAAATAAGGGAAGACGTATCCCGCAACGAGCAGATCACCCTCGAATACGTGGATGAAAATTTCGAGAGGCACGTGCAAACCTTCAACGGGCTCACCGCACGCATCATTCTCCACGAATACGATCACATAGAAGGCAAGCTGTTCATCGATTATCTCAAACCACTGAAAAGGAAGCTCATGAAAGGAAAACTCGACGACATCTCGAAAGGCAAAGTGAAGGTGGATTATAAAATGATGTTCGTGAAGTGAATAAATTTCTGGCGCTTACTCTCTGTTGGCTGTCTGCCCTCCCATTAACCGCGCGGGCGCAGGATACATCCGTAAATTTCGAAAACAAAGCGGTGATCCTTAAAGAAGTGGTGGTGCGCAGCAATCTCAACGTTCCCGCGTTCATCAAAAGAGTGAAGGATGACACAACTTTTCACAAGGCTTTCCAGAACCTTAAGGTGCTTGGCTACACTTCCCTCAACGACATCCGCATGCTCGATAAGAAAGATGTGCCCAAAGCCACGCTCAGCAGCAAAAGCAGGCAGGAAGTGGCCCACGGGTGCCGCTGGATGAAGGTGCTGGAAGAAAAGTCGACGGGCGACATCTACGACAGGAACCATCAGTTTAATTATTACACCGCACAATTGTATTCCTCCATATTTTTTGCGTACGACACCGTTTGCGGTGAAACGAATATCGTGGCCGGCACTACCTTCAGCACACAGGGAAAAAGCGGCATCAGCAAGCATAAAGAACAGTTGAAAATGCTTTTTTTCAACCCCGGGAAGAGGATACCCGGCCTTCCTTTTATCGGCAACAAGATTGCGCTTTTTGATGAGGACGTTTCGGCGCGTTACGATTTCATTATCGACATGGAGGAATTTAAGGGGGAAATGTGCTATGTCTTTAAAATGGTGCCGCTGAAAAATCTTACCCCATCTCAGAAAGACCAAATTGTAATTAATGAAATGACCACATGGTTCGATTCGCAAACGTGGGAGATCACCGGCCGCAATTACGACCTTAGCTACAACGCAGGCGTGTACGACTTCGACGTGCACATAGAAGTGGAGATGACGAAATTTGGAGAATACCTGGTGCCCAAAGTAATGCGTTACAACGGGAACTGGGATGTAATCTTCAAGAAAAGAGAAAAAGGAATCTTCACCGCTACACTGTTCGACTTCACGAAGTAAACCTATTGCATTTATATTTGATTGATGAACGATGATACCGCAGACTGGAAACAACGGCTGGGTGATACCTTTGAAGTGCACGTTACGCCGAAAGCTTCCGTCAACCGGGTAAAGGCTGAAATTTCCGGCGAGGGAAAAATCAGTTTGAAAATATATGTCACATCGGTTCCTGAAGACGGCAAAGCGAATGAGGCGGTCGTCAAATTGCTTTCAAAAGAATTGAAGGTTCCGAAATCGGCCATTACTATTATCCAGGGATTGAAGAGCAGGAAGAAGGTGGTGCGGATCGAACGTTGAAACGTCAGCAAGCTGACATTGCAGTTACTATTGGTTTCAACATTAAGATTTAACTATTAAGTTTTAACTTATTCGAAGAATAATCTCTCCATTTTTGGATCACCGCAGTCATATCTTCCGGCAATTCGCTGTCGAACCGTACTTCCTGCCGCGATTTGGGATGAATAAAACCGATGGTTTTTGCATGAAGGGCGTGACGCGGGCAGATCGCAAATGCGTTCTCCACGAATTGCCTGTATTTTGTGAAGACGGTACCCTTTACGATCTTGTCTCCGCCGTATAATTCATCATTGAAAAGCGGGTGGCCGATGTGCTGCATGTGCACGCGTATCTGGTGGGTGCGGCCGGTCTCCAGTTCACATTGTATCATGGTTACATAACCAAAGCGCTCCAGCACCCTGTAATGCGTTACGGCGTATTTTCCATATTCACCATCGGGATAGGCGTCGAACATTTTTCTGAAACGTTTGTGCCGGCCCACATGCGCCACCACCGTGCCGGCATCGTCTTTCACGTCTCCCCACACCAGCGCCACGTATTGCCTGTGCATGGTATGATCGAAAAACTGTTTTGCGAGGCTGGCCACCGCACGGCTGGTTTTGGCAAGTACCATCAACCCGCTGGTGTTCTTGTCGATCCGGTGTACCAGACCGTATCTCGGAAGTTCTGTTGGTGTAAGGTCTTTATTTTGTTGAAGTAGATGATAGGCGACGCCATTTACAAGCGTTCCGGTGTAGTTGCCGCTGGCGGGATGCACCACCATTCCTACCGGTTTACTGATGATGAGGATCTCATCGTCTTCGAAAACGATATTCAGTGGTATATTTTCCGGCACAATCTCTTCGCTGTGCACCTCCCTGTCCGAGTACACCACTACTTCTTCGCCGGGTTTGATTTTGTGGTTCGCCTGTATCTTTTTTCCGTTCACCAGCACCCTGCCGCTTTCGATGGCCTGCTGCACCTTGTTGCGCGAGGCGTTTTCGATCCTGGCCGTAAGGAACTTGTCGAGGCGCAGCGGTTCCTGCCCCTTGTCGATGATGATGGTCAGCCGTTCATACAACTCGTCCGTGCCTTCCGATTGTTCATCTGTTATTTCGTTGGTATCTTCCTGTTGAGGCATGGGCCGTAAGGTTTGCGCAAATTTATGAATGCCCCTCGGGGAAAAGTTAAAAGTTAAAAGTTAAAAGTTAAAACTGAAATTTCTCCGGTTTCATGTCTCACTACTGCCCATTGCCCACTGCCCATTGCCCATTGCCCATTGCCCACTGCCATTCCCCCTCCCGTCTCCCGCCTTCTCCGTACCTTCGCCTTTACCTATGACCAGGCAAAAAGTTCTCTTCCGGGATTTAGGCAGCATGGATTATCAGCCCGCATGGGACTTCCAGGAACAGCTCCTGGCCCAAAACGTTTCCATAAAATCTGCCAGGTGGCGAAGCGACGCCCCACAACACCAATCGCACGTAACCACGCAACACGAAGCACCTGTAACCACAGCAACAGAAGAAACCGTCCATCACCTGCTTTTTGTTGAACATCCGCCCGTTTACACACTCGGGAAGAGTGGTAAAATGAACCACTTTCTCCTCTCCGATGAGGAGCGCGAAAAGAAGAACGTCAGCTTCTACAAGATCAACAGGGGAGGCGACATCACCTTTCACGGGCCGGGCCAGATCGTGGCCTATCCCATACTCGACCTCGAACGGTTCTACACCGACATCGGCCGCTACATGAGAAACCTGGAAGAGGTCATCATCCGCACGTGCGCGGACTACGGCATCCGCGCCGAACGTTCGGCCGGCGAAACCGGCGTTTGGCTCGACACCCACCTAAAGGGACGCGAAAGAAAGATATGCGCAATAGGCGTACGCTGCAGCCGGTGGGTCACCATGCATGGCCTCGCCTTTAACGTCAACACCAACCTCGATTATTTCAGCAATATCATACCCTGCGGCATCCAGGATAAACAGGTCACCTCGCTGCAACGCGAACTGGGACATGAGCTGAACATGGAAGAAGTGAAGCTTGCAGTAAGAAAAAATTTCGAAAAAGTGTTTGAAGTGGACCTCATCGAAAACGGCCATTAAAAATCTTTCGGCAGGTAGAACCTGCGCCTTTCCACCAGCTTTCCGTTTTCAAACAACTCGAACCAGAACCACCCGGCATGCACAAAATTGGTTTTATCCACAATAAGCGAAGTGGACCGGACCTCCTCAACCTCGAAGAGCGGCGACATGTCATCTTCGAAAAAACTCACTGAGTATTTTTTACGCTCCGCATCAGGAAGGTCGATCATCACATTGCCAAACTTTTCGGTGTACACGTACCGCGAAGAGCGATGCACATCTTTGGGTGCGAAGGGTTTTATCACCACAACATCGACCGACTGAAACAGCAACGTGTCGCTGGTATTGTTGACAATTGAATCCCTGAAATCGCTCAACTGCTCTTCCGACAGGGTTCGGTTTCCGTAGGGCAGCTTAACCACGAAAAAATTTTCGGTGGGTCCCGGATCCAGCTTCTCTTTCAGGATATTCAGCTCCCTGGCGCTCATGTGATCCGAAACCATCACCCGCTGGCTGCCGCTCATGATCTCTTCCCGGGCGATCTTGGCCGAGTCGCGTGAGGGCTTGCGCGACCGGGTGAAAAGGTATTTCCCGTCATTCATGGTGATGAACAGCCGGTAATAGATCCTGCCATAGGGAGCCTTCGTATCAACGAACCCGTTCTCCGGGTTGGCCGGATCGGGAATAGTAACGATGGTCTTGAAATTTTTCAGGCTGTCGGCCGACCGCTGAATATTGATCTGCTTCGTATTCGTGTAGTTGTTTGTCCAACTGATAACGATACGGTTTCCCGGCTTTATGATCGCTGAAAATTCAGGAAGCGCCTGCTGTGCGAACAGTGAAGGGCCATTGAGTAAGAGTAGGGTGGCAGCAATAAATGAAATAATTCTCCTCATCATTGTAAGAACGCAAAGATAGCCGATGAATTACCAAACACTTCTTAAAAAACAAGCGTCCCGGGCGCGAGCGACCTGTTCCCCTGCAGCCCGCCGGTGTGTACCAGCAACAGGCGCGAGCCGCTCGTAAAATAATCATTCCTGATCATATCTTCAACGGCATAAAAAAGTTTCCCGGTATATACAAAGTCGGTAGGTATATTTTCAACGCGATAAAAATCGTTCATGTAGCGGATCAGTTCCCCGTTGAATTTAGCAAAGCCGCCGAAATGATAATCGAACGCGATTAAATAATTTTTGTTAGAGGTGTGCGTGTCAATGAAATCAACAATGTCATTGTGCTGTGCATCCGGAAGCTTCAATGCACAAACGCCGGTTACCTGCCGGGAAGGTTGCGAGGCGGCGATGATGCCGGCGAGGGTCGTACCCGTTCCCACAGAACAGATGATGTGCGAATAGCTGTTATCTGACAGCGAAATGATCTCACTGGCGCCTTTTACGCCTTCCGCACTCCTGCCGCCTTCGGGCACATAGTAATAATCGGGGTTTTCTGAAAGAAAGTCGTCGGCCAGCCGCGATTTATCACGATATTCTTCACGGCTCACAAAGACAAGTTCCATGCCCGCCGCTTTCATTTGCTGTAATGAAGGGTTCGCGGGGTCATCTTCCTTTCCCCTGATAACTCCTGCCGACCGTAGCCCGTGCTCCCTGCACAACCATGCCATTGCAACAAGGTGGTTCGAATATGCGCCGCCGAAACTTACCAGTCCCTTTTTATGTTGGGCCGCGGCATCGGCAATGTGATATTTCAGCTTGAACCATTTGTTACCTGAAATAACCGGGTGCAGCATGTCGAGGCGCAATACATCCGCTTCAATCCTCTTCAGTTTATGCAATGGATTGCGTAAAGTTTGTGTCACTATATTTTTATACATTCGTGCCTGATTTTTAAAAATACAGATAAATGAAACCAACTCTATTGATACTTGCCGCGGGTATGGCTTCCAGGTATGGTAGTATGAAACAGATCCAGGGATTCGGACCTTCTGGTGAAACGATCCTGGAATATTCCATTTATGACGCAATAAGGGCTGGCTTCAAAAAAGTGGTTTTTATTATCCGCGAAGAGTTTGCCGACAATTTCAGGGCCATCTTCGATCCGAAGCTGAAAGGTAAAATTGAAACGGGATACGTTTTCCAGGAGTTGAGCGCGTTTGTAAATGGCCGTCAGGTGCCAGCCGACAGAACAAAGCCGTGGGGAACCGCCCATGCAGTGCTTTGCGCAAAGGACGCCGTGAACGAACCTTTCGCGGTGATCAACGCCGATGATTTTTACGGCCGCGATGCGTTTGAAAAGTCTTACCGCTTTTTAACTGCCGGCTGCAAAGAAAACGTGTATTCGATCATAGGCTACGAACTGGTGAAAACGCTCTCTGATAATGGCACCGTGAACAGGGGTGTTTGCCAGGTGGACGCCAAAGGCAATCTATCTTCCATCGCCGAACGTATCAATATCGCCGATATCGACGGCAAGATCATTTGTGACGACGACCAGCAGCCGAAAGAACTCCCGAGAGATTCACAGGTTTCCATGAACTTCTGGAACTTTCATCCTTCCATCTTCCCTTACAGCGAAAAATTATTCGGTAAGTTTCTTGATGAAAACATGAGCAAGCCGAAGGCCGAATTCTTCATACCTATCGTTGCAGATAAATTTATCAATGAAGGAAAGGGCGTAATTGAAGTGATTCCCACGTCGGCGCAATGGTTTGGTGTAACTTATAAAGAAGATGCCCCCGAAGTGGAGGCAAAACTCAATGAGATGATCAACCAGGGAGTGTATCCCAAGTCGCTCTGGTAACGGCTTAATAGCCTTTCACCATATAGATGTAATCTGAAATTCTCCTGATCTGCTGAACGCGGTCCATGCCTTTAATGGGTGAAGAAACCGGCAGCCTGATGTTCTTCGCCATCGAATCCACCCTTCCGATAGAGTCAACCGAATTGAAGATGTTTTCGGAATTGAGTGCAAACACCACCCCCTCGGCCTGTGTTTGCCGGGTGTTGATGATGCCGATTACTTCGCCGTTCCGGTTGAATACCGGGCCGCCCGAATTTCCGGGGTTTGCCGACACACCGATCTGGCACGACAGTGTGTCGCCGTTGAAACCTGTTCGGGCGCTCATGTATCCCTCGTTATAAACGATCTCTTCGCGCGGGTAGCCGAGTGTAAACAGTTGTTCGCCCAGTTCGGCGCCATTCTTTTTAAAGCTGTAAGGAAGATAGGGGTGTGGCGAAACGAAGTCGCTGTCGTCAATTTTCAGGATGGCGATGTCGTTTTCGGGATTTACATGTACAATTCCTGCCCTGAACTCCTGGCCCTTGTTGTTTTGGAGCACCACCGTATTAGCGTTTTCTATAACGTGCGCATTGGTCACGATAAATCCCCTGATATCGATGAGGAAGCCCGTACCGCCCGATTTTATGGGCGTGGCGGGCGATTTGGGTAACGCCTTGTCGCTTTCCACCTGTTGTTTAAGGGCGTTCACCTTTTTCTCTGTATTCTCGAATTTCTTGCTTAACTGTTGAAGCACTTCGGTACTGGCCTTTCTTGAATAGTAGCCCAGCATTCCCGCTACGATAAGGGTGGTGATGCCCGCTATGCTGGCCGCTACGCCCATTACGCGTTTGTGTCGCTTCCACAACTGGCGGATCATTGCCCCGGAGGCCACTTCCCGTATGGCGCCTTTTGCCACCAGGTTCTTGTGCACGTCATTCAGGGAGTTGCGAAAATGCTTCAGATCTCCATATTTGTCCAGCTCATTCAAAAAGAGGCTGTGTTCTACCAGCAACTGGTCAACCTCGGCATTGGAAGCCCTCAGCTCCTCAAATTCCGTTCTTTCTTCTCCGGTCATTTCGTTCCTGAGGTATCTTTCAATAGCGTCCAGTATTTGAATTCTGTCCATCAATCACCGTTTGTTTTGTATTCGGTAAAAAATAATTTTCGGAGCCGTAGCAGGCATTTGTACTTCTGGTTTTTCGCGTTTTCCGGATTTGTATAGCCAAAATCTTCTGCTATCTCGTTCATGCTCTTCTTTTCCACATAAAAAGCCTCCAGCAGGCTTCTGCAGGGTTCTCCCAGGCCAACCATCGCCTTTTCCATCATTTCAAACTCCACATTCTTCTTCTCATGCTCCTCTATTTCATTCTCCACGGGAACCAGTTCTTCGGCGCCATTCATTTCGGGTACATAACGCTGCATGGCGTTCAGCCTTTTGAGCCATAAACGCCTGCACACCGAGTACAGGTACGTTTTCAACTGGCACTGAAGCTCGAATTCGGGCGC